>NZ_JAUFQE010000003.1 GCF_030409755.1 Vibrio lentus | reverse complement strand
TTAAGCATTATGATCTGCTCCAGTCAGACTGGACACTTAGCTAAGCGACATTTTGCTTTTCAAAGTTCATTGGGCTTAGATACCCAAGTGCACTGTGCCTTCTCGTTCGATTATAATCAACTTCTATGTACTCGAAGATCGTTTGGCGCATCTGCTCTCTCGTCATGATCGGCTCATATTGGATTGCTTCAACTTTCATTGAGTGGAAGAAGCTCTCAACACATGCGTTGTCCCAACAGTTCCCTTTTCTACTCATACTTTGTTTTAAATTATAAGTACTTATGAGGTCTCGATAGTCTTTCGAACAGTACTGACTACCTCGATCGCTATGAGTTATAACCTGCTCAGGAAACCCTCGACGGAATAAAGCCATTGATAAGGCATCACAGACCAGTGAGGCCGTCATTCTCGTATCCATAGACCAACCAATAACTTGCCTTGAATAAAGGTCAATAATGACAGCTAAGTACAGCCAGCCTTCGCTTGTGGCAACATAGGTGATGTCTCCTGCCCATTTTTGATTCGGAGCCGTTGCGTTAAAATCTTGAGCGAGCAAGTTCGGAGCAACGGGCATTTTATGCTTACTGTCTGTTGTACACTTAAACTTGCGTGCTGCTTTCGCTACTAAATCCTGACGTTTCATACTGGCGGCAATGGTCTTAACATTATGGTTATCACCGCTCTCTGCCAGCTCTTTCTGAATACGTCTTGAGCCATCTCGCTCTTTGCTAACGTCAAAAGCTTCTTTTACTTTGGTATCAAGCTTTTGGCGCTCTGTCTCACGTTGAATCGCCTTGTGGCGATTCTCAACCCAATAATAAAACCCACTTCGAGAAACTCTGAACACCTTAGCCATACGGGAAATACTGAAACTCAGCAGGTGTTCGAGCATAAATTCATAGCAATTTACTTTAGATTTTTCGCGAAGTAGGTGGCGGCCTTTTTTACGATTTCTAGCTCTTCTGCTTGCTCTGCCAACTGCCTCTTTAGCTTAGCGACTTCAACGGCCAATTCTTGTTCTCGTTGGCTAATACTCGAATTCTTCTTTGTGGCTTTTCGCCAACCGTAGATCTGAGATTCATGTAACGAGAGCTGTCTTGCGGCTGCAGCGACTCCCACTTTCTCTGCCAGCTTCAGGGTTTCTGCTTTAAATTCAGGAGAATGGATAATACGTTTCTTCTTAATTGTCATGGTTCACCTCATTAGTGATTGTACTCACTTAACTCAGTGTCCAAAACTGCTGGTGCGGATCATTACAACGAACAACTAGCAAGTTACGTCACTTTGCTTTCTGCCATAGAGCCTTGCTATTTTCATGATAAGATACCCTCACCAATAAAGAGTCAACGTGACCAATGTCAGAACATCATACCATCAACTTCTTAAGTCGACTTTCGAAAACACACTTATTCACCTTTAGTTTAAAGTAAAAGTTTCTAGTAACTTTGTTAAAGAAGAACAACGAAACAAGCTCATCATTGACTTCTTGAAGCCAAAAATCAAACAAGCTCGATATAGTATTATTAAGAAAAAACTTAAAACTGTTTGTTTGATGAAGAATAAGTTTGGGTCAATCGAAAGGCACTTAGAAAGCGTTTTAACTCAATATTCAGCGATAGAGAGCAAAAACGAGGTTGATAAGCTTTATTCCTTGTTAGAACGATTTGAGAAGAGCGGATTAGAAACAAAACTTATTGAAGAGACCCCTACACAAGAAATGGACGTTGTTTATCTTAACAAAGCACATCTTGATAATTGCTTCGATAAAGACAATCGTCAAATTGCACCAATTTCGCTCTTTATACATACTAATGAACTAGACAGGTTCACTAAGTGCTTAACAACTCAACCTTACTTCAAATTTAAGCGGTCTCAAGAAAGTGAAGAACTGAATAACTATCTTTATCAACTTCACCCAATTAACTAATTTAACAACTTCCTCTATTACTTCTACTCTTCTCTGATTGTTTTATGAGGTTTTAGATGTCGTTTGGCAGCTAACCTTAAGCTTTTGTTCAACCCAGCCAAAACATGTTAGAAAAGGGGCGGATTACTTAGGCTACATCATTTATCCTTCCTCTCAACACATCAGAGTATCAACGATTAATACCTTTAAAAGTAGGTTGGTTTTTTTAACGACTTAATTACCGCCGACAAAGGCCGACTGACTATTCACATGTCCCAAAAAGGCTTTTGGCAGCACTTTAAGAGCAACACCCCCGAAACTTACTTGCTGTTGCTAAAACGTTTGGAAGCAACAATTAATAGCTCCTACGGTATATACTGTCACATCCACAGCACACTCGCTTAAAAAGCACCTACCGCGCCATAAGACTGTGAAGCAACTACATTAAATTTAATCCTAAAACCCGTAATTGAGGTTTGAAATGATTGTCTCCTCCTAGCGAACACAGCTCACGTAAATAATGGTGTTACCACCATCGCCTATGTAGGCGTTGCCAGTCTTCATGACAAAGCGGTAGTAGTCCCCGAACCCGGCTGACGTACTTGACCAATAGGAATAATTTTTTGGCCAAAAAAGAAAAATGCTGTCTCCTCTATTAGTGTACAGGGATCTAAGTTCACTTATCGTAGGCAACCTCGCACCAATTGCTGCACAAGAGTTCCTCGCATTTACCCAATTATATTTTGCGACTTTGTATCCAACCTCTAAACCGAAGTCAGTTGGGTTGTGCCCTCCTGCAACCGCGGCGTCAAAACTCAAAGGTTTCGTGAAGGTAAGGCCGGTGCTATCCACAATGTGTGGGTCATTCGGATCAAGTGGATTGGTGCCATTGTCGGTTTCATCTTTGTCCGAAATGCCATCGCCATCTGAATCAATGTTTTCTTTATTAAGGACCACAGGAAAAGCCAGATCACCAAAAGCAAAAGGGTAGACCATGGTTATTAACGGCTCATCCGTCAGCGTCAGCAACGAGGACAACCCGCTTCCATCCTTAGTGATAAGCGTGACTTCTGGCGCAGCCCACGTCACATCCAGCGCATCGGTGTGCATTAATGGTGTTAATGCTACACCAGCTTGCTCAACATAACGCTCAAGAGCAATACGCAACTCAGGGGTTTCCGTTACTTTCGTCACATCAAAACTTGACGAATTTTGACTCATATTAACCATTGTCATCGGCGTAAAGTGCGTTAAATACAGTGCAACCTCAGGCTCCACTGTCAAGGTACTGGTGAGAGTCAACGACTTTCCACTGCTTTTTTGCGTCACAACAACTTGAAACTCATAGAGCCCGGGAAATGGCGGCGTCAAAATCTCAAACGCCTGTAAGTCCTTGAGTGACGAAGGCGCTAAGAGAGCTGGAGGCAATGTCCATTCCACCTGATAGTCACTGGCAACAAGCACACTTCTTAAACTCGCACTTTGCCTTTGACCACGCGCGCTCGGAATGACAGCTTTCTCACCATTAATCGCCACATTCAATACAAGGGGTTGGAAACCATCCCCCGCATTCAAGGTTAATACATTCTGGTCGCTTAGCGTGGCCGTTAGCGCCGATTTCTCACGATACTCCAGAACGATATTGTTGTTTCGCTTCACCAAATCATAACGCTGACCATCAAGTTGACGTGTGACGTCTACATAGTCAGGTGAGACCTGCTTTTCCCACGGCACACCAAAACGATACGTCAAATCAAGGCCTGAACTCAACGATGCGTTATTCCCCTTTGCCTTAGTGACTCCTGTATAAAACGTCAGAAGAGGGATGGGCGTATAATTTAGATTCAAGGAGCCTGCGTAAGGGTTTGACTGTCTATTTTTACTCCCTAAGATATCCACTTCATCACCAAAGTACTGCTCATAATTAAGTAAAGCGCCTAGATGTGAGTATGAAGGTAGATAACCGGTTACGTCGACGTCAAAACCACGAGCGGCCCTTTCTTCGTAGTTATCAAAGTCAGGCGAGTCTTTCCAATCCGACAGTGGGAAATAATAATTCCCCGACAGCTTTAAATAATCCGCAAAGATTTCTGCGCCTACACTGGCCCGCTGATGTGAACGAGTGGCATCATAGTCAAAGAAGGTATTCACACCCACAAGGTAGTCATCCTTGGAGTAACGGGCGCCTAGGCCAATATTTAAAAAATCTCGACCAGAGAAGCTGCCCTCTCCGTTTGCTTGGTAACCGAACTGGGTAAACCATAATTGTGACTCTGAATCAGACAGTGGCACTAGAACGTTCAATGACGCAGAAGGGTCTTCGAAATTGTTGAGTAAATCCGTTGAGAACTCAATCGTGCCATAAGGAGACAACCAATCTGTTACGCTGTTTTCCAATTGCTGATTGGCGTAGTTTTGTGCTCTAGACATCACACTTTCGATATAATTCGAAGGCTTTTCGTTATTGAAAGCTTGGCCGGCGATAATTAACTCGCCGGCAACCGCCATAGACAAGGACTCATCAGAAACACCCTCCCTCCCAAGTGAGGGTAAAATCTCGCCATCGCTGGCTTGAGAAAACAGATGAGGAAGACCACTACGCGTTCGAAAGTCTCGCTCAGTCTCAAGGACGTCTTTAAGATCGTAGTAAAAATGAGAGCTTGATATTGCGTTAAAAGGAACGCAAAACAACATCAGTTTAGCGCAGTATTGCTTTATTTTGACGTTCATATTGAGTGAATTCTTTCAATTTAACCCATAAGAAAATAATAAATAGGCAAGGGACTCCTAAGGAGGATTGCCTATTTATTATGGGGGGCGGACTAAAAAATCACCCGGCCAAATAAAATAATTAATAAATAAATAATAAAAACCTCACCAATGGAGGTTTAAAAATAACAGCAGAACCCATCTGAACAGAGTTCCTACTACCTTAGGTGGTTGGTTTTATATCTCGTGCAATAAGCAAGATAAATAAGGAGATTCGCCAAATCTAGGGATGATATAAATCATAAAATCATTTTTAAAAATTATTAATATTAATTTAAAAATAAACGTTTTAGATTGTCCTGGGAATCCCTCATGGATTGATTCTCCCTTCTTACCAAAAGAACCTCTAGGAACCAAGAAATCCGGTATTAATTGCAGTTTTATGCAGTTTGCATGGCAATCTTTTGCTTATTATACCAGTGAAAATACACCAGAATTATTCTTGAATATGATGCCGAAAGACAGAATATTTAAAGAGATACCTGATAGTTGGGACAATAAAGGTGATCAAGGGTTAGTGCAAAGTGAGATCCTTCAAGCAGGCTATAATTTTCCATTAAACGATAAGAAGAACAATCCTGTATTTTATCAACAGAGTGTCAATAAAAAATTCTACGAAGATATCGTCAAACACGGCTTGAACAATAGTCAATGTGTCGCTGATATTGACAGTGGGAAAACACCGTTTGAAATATCTTCAGGTTCCACTGAAATAAAAACTTCTTGGAAATTAATGTCTAATAATGACAACCCTGAAAATTTTTTCACCATTCATAGAGATGTTGAGATCAACGGGGTAGTAAGGAGTAATGTTCTAATGGGCTTAGTTGGGATTCATATAGTGAGAAAAACCATGAATCACCCTGAATTTATTTGGACCACATTTGAACATAAAGAAAACGCTCCTGACTGTTCTGATGTTCCTAACCTATCAAATTTTGAAAAAGCAGGTAAATGGACATTTTTCAACCCAATGTCCTTTCAGAAAGTTAATACTTATTTCCCTGGTAAACCAACTCAAGTGTGTAGAGAAACGCCCTATGGGGCTGGTGTTTTAACGAAAGCTGAAGTGGCTAAAGATATAAAAGCGCTTAACGAAGCAATGTCAGGTTATTACCAATCACGTAAATCTGTTTGGTCTAACTATTTACTTGTGGGTACATCTTGGACAGTCTCAAACGAGAGTGATTTCAATAAAGGAGAGGTGCCTCCCACTTGGAAAAATGAAATAGGGGTTCGAAGTTATTATCAAACAGTACAATGGAGACCTATGTCCAAAACCCTCAATGGTTTGCTTTAGTGCACCCTAAAGAAGATAGGGGCTGTTTTGCTTGCCATAAATATGATCCTTTAACAAAGAAAGCCTTACATTTAAGCCATATGTTTAATGCGACCCAAGATTACGGTCAGTGTTTTCTTTAAGGCTTGATTTAGAGCCTAAAAATTAAAACCTCCTAACAAAAAGTGATCAGCTTTCCACTTTTATAATTTGCCTTTTAAGATCAAGGATTTCTTATAGAAAGAAACATTAATTAAACCGCATAATAACATTTGACAACTCAACACAATCCGTTGGATTTATAATTATAAAGAGTTAAGCATGCGATCCAGACACCCTTGGTTAAACCGCTTATTCAGTCCCCACCCTCAATGGGTCTATAAGACTGGTGTTATGTTATTGGCCCTGTTGTTTAGCTTATTGGCTTCATTAGCCACCAGTCTTTATCAAGTTCATAATGAAATTAAGCATGACGTCGACTACCTCGATCAAATCGTTTCTGTTGCGATTAAATATGGGCTTGAAAAACCCACTCTTTCTGAAGCCAGCGTCGCTAGCGGTGAATGCTCCACTGACACTATCGAACAGTTAGAGAAGCTTTATGTGTCGCATCTACTTATGTCGATACCCATCGTTAATCTTGATAAGCAGAAGCCCTATACCTATTGCTCTCCTTTCGGCGTTGAGCAATTTGAACAACGTAATTTTAAGAACTTACTCAATACACAATTAAAAGGAGAAATGTGGCGTTTAGCGATTTATTCTCTCCCTACAACCCCAAAACATCCCCCCTATCTATACGGTTCGAATGGACAATATGGTTTCCTCTTTCCATTACGCACGGAATACCTTTTCCTTGAAAATGATTTAGACCATCAACGTTCTATTCGTTTATCTTTACCAAAAGAAAATTACACTATCCTTGAAATAGGCAGTTTACCCAAGGCCGATCGCCTGTACTCGAACTCAGTTGCTTCAAACTATCTGCCTCTTACCTTTGAATCCTCCGTCTCTACCTCACGAGTGCTCTCGAAGTTTAAGCAAAACTTGTGGCCGGTTACCACTTTACTCTTTATGATTTCACTCACCATTCTTTGGTTATGTGTTTCCTATTGGCACGCAAAAAAAGAAATTGCTCTTCAAAAAGCGGTTCGAGACGCCCAGTTTTTCCCCTATTATCAACCCATCGTCGACGCACAAACAGGTAAAATGCTCGGTGTCGAAGCTTTACTCCGATGGCTTCCCTCTGATGGCCGTGTCATAGAACCAAGCAAGTTCATCCATTATCTAGAGCAAAGTGGGGAGATCATTCCAACAACAGAGAATCTCATTACAACCATTTACCAAGACTTATCGTCTTTGATGAGTCAAAACTCCGAGTTTTATTGCAGTGTCAACATCACTCCTCTGCACCTCCAAAATGACGATTTTTACCACTATTTAAAGCGGTTTCAGCACGACTACTCAAAACTTACGCTTGAATTAACAGAACGCCAACCGATTGAAAATTTAGCGTTTGCCAGTAAGCGTATTGCCTTACTCAAAACATTAGGGCTTAAAATAAGCCTTGATGATGCAGGTACCGGTTATGGCGGAAACTCCTATTTGCATTATTTCGATATTGACACTATCAAAATAGACAAAATGTTTACACGCTCCATTGATGAAGGAAAGTCCGCTGTTCTCGATGGGTATATTGAGATGGCTAAACAATTAGAACTCAATCTAGTAGCGGAAGGAGTTGAAAATAAACTCGAAGCTAAAGGGCTTTTATTAAGAGGCGTCTTTCAACATCAAGGTTACTACTACGCCAAACCTATGTCGATTGAAGATCTCCATCGCTGGACTTTAGATTACGGTTATATTCACGAGCGGGTTAGTGAGACGCTCAACTAAAAACGTCACGGAGCTTGCCTTATTCAACGACGAGCGCCCAAATAGATATCATTTTTTGGTGAGCTTTCATGGCCAGCGGCGAAACACTGGTCGCTGAAATTCGATTTAGAGAGAGTTGGAGTTGTATGTTGTTGTGCTATAAGGAGTTTCCTTTCTGTTTGAGGAAGGTTAACAGCCTGCGAGCACCATCAAATGATGCGAATCAAAAGGGAAATCAACACATAAAACAGCAAGCCCTTACTCGAACTTAATTGAAATCAGTAAAAGGTAACGACGAGGCGCAGTTGCGCAGGCGTTCAAGATTGCAGCGATATCCTTTTAGATACAGCTGACCGCACATCTATGAAAAAGATAACCACCTGCAAAGTAGGTGGTTATAAGTTGGAATATCAAAAACTCATACGTTAAACGTTAGGGAACTGAGACGCAGGACGCGTACAACTCTTCTTCTCCCAGACTCAACCCTTCGCCGCCATTCCTGAGGTCTATATTAAAAAAGCCAGGACCTCTACTCTCACTTGACCAGTAATTTAACCTGACTGGCCAGCCGCGCGCGTTGAACATATTGCCGTATGTATTGAAGAGCAATTTTAACTCATTTTTTGTTGCCAAACGCCAGTTGGTGCGTCCTGCTAAATCCTCATTACTATATGTACTACATAATCTATTTGCATTATCCCAAGAGAACCAAAAGAAATCTCCAGCAGGCCCAGAAGTTCCAATTTCTTGCGTAAAACCATTATTTGCACTTCCTCCAATGGAGAATAAAAATAATTTTGAGGGTGAATTGGTAAACAACTTCCCATTCCCAGTATCGAATAGATCAATACATGAAGCACCGACGGACGTACATCTATATACCTCCACGCTCACTGTGTTACTGGTGACGCCATCTTTAGTGGCGGTTATCGTTGTTTGGCCGACGTTGACGCCAGACAGGAAGCCTGTCGGCGTTACTGTCGCGGTACTCAGATCATCCGACGTCCAAGTGACGGAATCACTCACATCGGAGGAAGTGGTATCACTGTAGGTTGCGGTTGCCATTAGTGGTGTCAGTTGACCTTTTGCCACAGAAACCGAAGGCGATGTGACCGAAATCGCGGTGATGACCGCAGCGCTGACCTCCACGCTCACTGTGTTACTGGTGACGCCATCTTTAGTGGCGGTTATCGTTGTTTGGCCGACGTTGACGCCAGACAGGAAGCCTGTCGGCGTTACTGTCGCGGTACTCAGATCATCCGACGTCCAAGTGACGGAATCACTCACATCGGAGGAAGTGGTATCACTGTAGGTTGCGGTTGCCATTAGTGGTGTCAGTTGACCTTTTGCCACAGAAACCGAAGGCGATGTGACCGAAATCGCGGTGATGACCGCAGCGCTGACCTCCACGCTCACTGTGTTACTGGTGACGCCATCTTTAGTTAGATAAACAGCGACCTCCCCAGTTGTATTCCCCGTTGAAAATACGCCCGGTTTAGAAAAAAAACCAATCTCCTCGTTACTTGTACGCCAAGCGCTTAAGCTTAAATCTGCGAGTACCTTTGAGGAGCCATCTGAATAATAACCTGTGGCGATGAATGCTTGTTTGTTACCTTTGGCCAAGATTAACCGACTTGTTCCATAAGTTATTGTTGAGGATACGCTAATATCGATCCTTTCTAAGGTTAACTTTGTTTTTACAACTTCTTCCGATGATTCTGAATTACAACCTGTCAATAATGAGGAAAGAAGAAATAATATAGATAAATATAGTTTAATCATGTTTATTATATACTAATTTATTAGGGTTTATAACAATCGGGTAATAACAGGGAGAATGGGATTAATTTAACTTAATTTATAAGATTAATTTGGTTGACTGTATTAAGCTATTGATAGTCAACTTAGGTTGTGGGTTGGTATTAATTTAATTGATAAGCGCCAAACTTCCGATGAGATGCCTATCAATAACTTAATTACACATAAATAATATTCCAATCGCTTTTCATGTAAGAGGATATTGTTATATTAAAAAATAATAGGGAGGTAGATTAAAAGTTACCTAATTCGATTCCCGAGTCTAAAGCGGAAACAAAATTGACCTTAACGTATTTTAACTCAAGATAGTAACTAAGCTCGGCTGTAAGGAGGTTATCAACAATGGTTTATCAATGGGCTGTATTTCGTCATCAGCGTCCTATTTTCGGGGCAGGGTGTGAATTATTTGTTGTCATGCTCGCTTTTTTATCAATAGCCTTACCTCTGATATATGAAGAAAGCTTATTTATGCTGGGAATATCTTCAGGACTTGCCATCATTTGCTTTACTCTATTTTTACTTTTTGCCCAAAGTGACAAGCTCCGAAGGTCAATGTCTAGCTAGGATCTGCCCCCATTAATTTTACCAGAGCGGGATCAAACTTGATTTCAACCTGCTCTATTAGAATTACTTAATTATTATTTTCTAAGTGTTTGTATGTCTATATTGGAACTTGCAATTTATCTAAAGTAGAGCAACTCACGCTCAGGAAACACTGCTTGTCGCAAAGGACATCAACGTGCACACTCGATCATATGGCTGGACCGAAAAAGACGTAGCTCGTATCAAAACACGACCCGCTTGAATGCCGAGAACGACCGGAATATCGAAACAAAATTCAGACATCTTGATGACCTTGACTGATGACTGTTTGATACAAACACCTTAATTGTCATACAGGCAAGAGAGAAAAGCCTTAGCCGACGTGCGATGCTCGGACGTTTTTTCTATCATCCTTTCAGCTTTCTTCTCGTAGACCTCGCCTCTGATCTGTTTAATGATGGTAGTGTTATCACACACAAATACTTACCCCCTTACCTCGGTTAAATTCACCGAAATCACGTGCCTGGATATGTCAGCGGAAACCGTAGAACGTATTTTAATATGATCTCCTAAGCACCAAAACGTATATCGAAACAAAACCCCGAACACTTAAACATTTTCACGAATCGTAAGGCTGGAAACACTGACCCGTAGGTGGTGTAAAGGATTATGTGATCCACTCGCTCATGGAGAAACCATTCGCCCTGTTCAATTCAACAAAGAAGTTACGCACCTCGTGCAAAGCAAAACGACGAAACACCAATTGCGGAAAATTCTGCTTGAGATAGTCAACCAACCCTTGCTCTTTGAGCGCATTTATATCGGCCTGTTGCTCTGGAGACTGACGACGGCTGAACATTTTTAAACGATGAATTTTTGAGACCAAATCAGACTTTATTTTTTCCTCATCACGACACTTTTTGACTAGATAGCGCAACTTTAATACTGCCAAAGGACTAGAGGCATCATTTTTTAATGAGCTTTCGTGTCCCAGCGGCGAAACGCTGGTTGCTGAATTTGAATTAGAGAGAGTTGGGGTTGAGTTTTGTTGCGCCATGAAATTTTCCTTTTTTGAGTATCACTTTTCGGAGCCGCTTGGATGTCCGCTCTCTCAACATCGTTCTGCTTTGCAAGGGCGCGCAGCGGCGAAGCCTCACTTGAAAAACAGGTTGTGGTGAGAAACGGTTAACACCCTGCGTGCCCGTAAATGAATCGAGTGAAAGGAAATTAGCGCATAAGAAAACAAGCCCTTACTCGAACTTATTCAAAGACAGGGAGTGCAACAAGGAGAGACGACGAGGCGCATCAAACGTAGAGAGAAGCGCGTTGAGTAATTGTTCTCAGGAAAGTAAAGCATCTCGAGCTGGATCGATAAAGTGACTCAAGTTATCGAGAGAGGAGAGAATCGACGGAATGAACCAAGCGGAGCGAGAACGCCCTAGCGCAAAAGTATCAACAACAGAACTACTCTCTTAGAGGTCACTCTAAAAGAACCATTCTTTTTTAGTCCCATTTTTATATTAGCTATCGCTCTTGCGTTCTCAAGTAGATGATGGATTCCCGACCTTTAGCCATTCATATAATCCTTTTGCACTCGGACGCTACTGGTTTATCTCCCTCCCAACCCATGACGGTTATAACCGTTTTAAAAAACAATTTCTCGACCTCTTCCTAAGTCATTTGACACCCTAACTCTCGAAAAATGTAACTCTACTCATTTCGCGGGATTTCACGAAAAAAAATCTTATAAATAAGAGAGCGTATATTGAGTGTTATATAAATTATATTAAACATACGGAGACAAAGTTCGCACTAGGGTAATCCTAAATAGATAACCCCAGCGCCTAAGCTGGAGCTAAAAAATTAAAAATGGTTAATGACTAAGGTGCAACAGCAACGGCTTCTATCTCAATCATGGCGTTGAGAGGAAGTTTCGATACTTCAATACAGGTTCTCGCAGGAAAATAATTGGCGCCGTGCTTAATGAAAAAATCATTATAAATTTCATTTACAACTGAAAAGCTCATCATATCGGTAATATAAACAGTTGTTTTCACTACGTCTGACATGTCAGCGTCTGCCTGGAGCAAAATCGCTCTCATATTCTCTAGACACTGCACCGTTTGCTTCTCAAGACTATTTTTAACCAAAAACCCAGTCTGGGGACTCAGTGGTAATTGACCAGAAGTGAAAATTAACCCACTGGTGATGATCCCTTGGGAGTATGGGCCAATCGCTTTTGGGGCCGCTTGAGTATCAATGATTTTGCGCATATTTTCTCAATCCTATTAGTTTTAGATGCCCAACAAAATTAGAGGATTAACTGAAAAAACACTTATTATTTAATCATAATTTCATCAGTTTTTAACCTTATTGAATCAGAACTGACGCCAACGAAGCGTTAAAACCCAACCAAAGGACAACTAGGGCACAAGCTAAAGCACGTTGTTTGTGATTGAAGATAATATGGCTTGGTTGAACCACCGAAGAGTGAGGAACGAGCGGAGGTTCGCGAAATAAAGCAGGTAGCCCGTAGGGTGCTTCAAGTGAAGAGAAAACTTTAGAAGGAGTTATCTTAAACTTTCAGCGTATTCCTGCATAACCCTAGCATTATCGCCCTTAACTTCGTGACCACATAACTCTCCGTTATTACTAATCAGGGGGCTAGAGTACGCAGGAACTACTTGTGTAGCATAGCTCATGACAGTGCCGTAATTCGAGCAACGATAAGCACCCGCGTAAGGCTTTACCTTGTTTCTATTACCAGGGAAAACTTGCTCATTAATCCAAAACTTACCACTTTCAGTATCTGGCTGCTCATGCATAGCCCAAGCTAAGTGCCCAAATTCGTGTTCTAAAACGGTAACAGGAAATCTTTCAGATAAGACAATAAAGCTATCATTCATATTCATCATTGTCATGCCGTGAATCTCTTGTTCAAGGACGACAGGGTGATTCTCACCAAGAACGACCACATACTGCTCTATTGGGTTACTTCTAAGATGGTCAATTTCGGAAGCACCTACTTCTTCTTGTAAGGCAGAATGTAGAGAGGAAACAGATGAAACACTCTTTGGCATAGATATAAATCGGCTCTCTTTAAAAGAGCGAATAATAGGTACACAAGAGTTAGCCAATATTGTGTTAGACATTGCCACGGCTTCATGCAGTTTTCCGACAATTTCATTTTTATACACAACGGACTCATCAATATAAAAAGTGACCTTTGATTGAACTGGCTTGTTAATCTCACATTTAGGAAATATTAACTCAGGGCTAAGATTGCGCTGGCTGATCATGACAGCAAACACGATTAACACACAACCACATACGAGAATACTTTTGTTTTTTATCATAAACTTTTCTTCTTACAAACCAACCTTAAGCAACCAAAACTTGTACGAAACCACTATTTTGATGGTGACAATGATGGATTATGTTCGTTCCCCTAAATCAAAGTTAACACGAAGCTTTTAATCATTAATATCAAGCCCAACGTTAACAAGAACACAACAGCACGGTAATTATTTTTATTGTCAGTCACTTCAGTACTATTTCGGCCACCTTGAGAGACTAGAGCGCTCAGAACTAAGATTACAATGGCAATGTAGGCGTAGTAATCGCTTAACGAATACTGTTTGAAAGATGGGACTAACAACCAAAGTACGCTTAAAAACAGTATGGCGATATTTAAGTAAATAAGTGAAAGAAACAGTCCTCTTGCTAGCATTACTCCTTCCTGAACTCTCTTCGCTGATAATCAATAAAGAGCAAAAACAGCACCAGATAACCCGATTGTAGTGCAACAATATTAATATCAACCACCTCCCAAGGATTAAAGTGAAGCTGTGTGATCGAGTAATAAACAAGGTCATAAAGTAAAATAAATAGGTTATGACCAGCATGAATGGCAATAACCACTTCTAGGCGGCGATATCGCTCAAAGGCCCAACATAAAAATACCCCTGACATAAAGGCGTACAGTTCCCACTGGTGTATTGAAGCGAATATTAAGCTTGAGAGTAATGCGGCGCCGGTAACCCCCAAAACGGATCTGAAAATAACAAACAACAAATAACGAAAAATAAGCTCTTCTATCACGGGAGAAATAAACACACCGTCCATAGCGCTGCGTAACACACTCGACCAATCAATCACACCATCATAGGCTGAAAACAAAGGAGTGAAATTGTAGGCTTGGGCCTGCCAAGAGCCTGGAGAAAACCAATCAAAAACAATATATTGAATATAATTTGATACAGAATTCAATGAGATCAAACCAAGCAATACCAATACGCCTTCACCCCATGTACATGTGTTTCTAGGCCAGGAGGTTGAGTACTGCTTCCAATGCTTATCTCGTCGAGCACTAACAAACAGCGCGAAAAAAGCGCTAACGGGTAACAAGTAGTAGGCGATAGCTGAGTAGAGCACTCGATCCAAACTCGGATTAAGTATCCACTCTCGGGTAATGATCAGGTAGTAATCAAGCAGAATATAACTTGGAAAAAAATAACCTATATAGACTACCACCACAGCAGATATCATTAACCGCATCGTAAATTACTCCGAAAACCTAACGGCCCCCAATACGATTACTGCCACCTTTGTCATGGCGGTCGTTCATATCGTTGCGCGAACGAGAACGAGCCTGTGCAGCACGAGCTCCCGAGCGATCTCTTCGCTGGCGATACTCACTATAACGAGCTCTTGCAACTGGTGCGTGTGCTCTATCAAGCGAATCACGGATCCAGCTTCCAATTCCACGACTAGGACTCCCTCCAACAACTTGCTCAATCTCATGAACAGTAGCTAATACTTTCATTGTTAAACTCTCCCTCAATTAAATCCACGATTCCAAGAGAGAGCGGACGGACAACTGACCTGTCAGTTTAAAATCTGTTGCATTCCGACCTAAACATCCCTGATTGGAGGTTAAAAAATTAACGTGCTTATTCGGGAGAAAGTATTTAATTATGGTTAATTAATGATGAGGCATTGAGTTTCTTAGTTCATGATTATTCGAGTGGTTTTCCTTTGCATCAAGAGAGTTCAACCCCCAAAAATCACTCGTAATTACTGTTTAATAAGCTGAGTTTTTTCTCCACTCCTTCTAGCATGGAGAGATCCTCCTAACCATCCATAAACTTGCCATTTGACCTAAACAATCCAAGGAATAAAAAAGAAAAAGGAATTATTATTTTATTTCGTCGACAAGTTATTGAAGCAAAAAACAAACGCTAACAGGTCGCGTCGTTTTAATTCAGCCACTGTCCTTGTATGGTATCAGTGCGGCACTTTTCGCTCTCTTTGTTCTCATCTTGTTCTATCTCTCGCAATTTGAGTTCGCACGTAAAGAGACTGTGAAGGGAGACCTAGCTCCACAAAAAGGCGTCATCACTTTATATTTTGCTCGTTCAGGGGTACTCAATCAGCTCTGGGTAGAGGAAGGACTAGAAATCACAGAGGCACGGATTCAAAATAGCCAAGGCTTAAGCAGCGGAAAAGAGCGAACCACGGCTCTCATCCAATAAATAGACACACAGTTGAAAATGTTGGGAAAAAAGCGAACTATTTCTGACGCCCTGTTTAACAAGCAAACTCTCACTTTTTAGCACCAGTTAGAGCGTCTGAATCAAAGTTTAAGCGCAATTAACAAAGCTAAACAAACCAACACCATACGCCTTGACCTACAAACCCAACTCTATGAAAAACGACAAACCTTATCTCAAGATGGATACCTTTCAGCAACAGCCTTAATAGAAGCTCAAGAAGCATTATTAGAATACCAAGAAGCGAATCAAACAATAGATAAAGAGGTGAGTTCGCTTCAAGTCGAGATAGCACAAAGACAAACCCAACAACAGTTACTGCCTGAACAACACAACTTAAAACTACTTGAGATACAATAATATATCTCTTTATTACAGGCCCAAAAAGTAGAACTAAACGGCGAATATGAATTTACACAGAAGCGTCCAAGCAAGGCACTGTTACAGCGATTCAGGCTAAAGTAGGGAGCCAAGTATCCCCAAGTACACCGATTTTAAGTATCATCCCCACCAACTCGCCCCTTGAGTTAGTTGAGTTAGAATTACTCCTACCCACACGCTCTGCTGGTTTTGTTCAACAAGGTGATACCGTCAATATCCGCTTTGATGCTTTTCCGTATCAGAAATTCGGTTTAATGACCGGTGCTATCACGAGCATTGACAAAGCTTTGATCTTGCCAAGTGACAAAGCCCTCCTCATTCAGACAGAACAAGCCATGTATCGAGTAACAGCCTCTTTACCAGAGCAATTTAGAACGCCTATGGTGAAGAATTTCCATTGAAAACAGACATGTTAGCTGAAGCTGATATTATTTTAGAAACGCGCACGCTCCTAGAATGGTTACTTGACCCAACATACGCGATCCAAGGTAAGCTTTAATGAGCGAACCGTACTAAAAAGTCAGCTTAAATGTTAGACAATGACTAAAATCGAACTAATCAGAAAATAGGTTTTGGTTTCGAAGCCAAGTTGAGCGCATATGCTCTACTGTAAATTGAGTTTGATGCTCAAATGCCATCTTCAAGTCTGGGTGGCTCATTGCGAACGCGACGGCGTTCGGACTGCAGCCTTCAATGTCAAAAACTTCATAAGCAAGCGATATAAGTACCTCTAATACCAATGAAGGCCCAGACAAGAAGAGCGTTACATTATCACTTGACCGTAAATGGTCATACCGATAGTCCGAAAAACGAAGCCAATACTCCTCGCTCTCCATCACTCTATTGTTAACGTCACAGTCGCGAGAGTTGAAAATATCATCAAATATAATACCGTTATCTTCCATATAACGGTAACGACTGCTCATCATCGTTAAGACAATTCTTATTAACTTGGATCCCTTAGGCGCTATCAGCACATTGTTGTTGAATTCGCCCACACTATTTTTGGCTTTCGTTAATGCCAAACCCTCTTTGTGAACGGGAGGCAAGATAAAAGGGTGAAAAAGTTTATCTTCAGTTATCGCAGCAACATCTTCATGCAAACTTTTGATTTGCTCTTTATCATCATCAAAAAACGTCGCTACGAGATTCTCTACTAGCTGATGATCACCTTGGCACCGTGCAAAACGAGTCAATTGCTGAGTTCGAAACACATTCATGACGAGCTCGGCTTTAAGTACATCGACCATGTTATTACTCACCCATTCAGGAAAGCGCCGATTTGTTTTAGGAAAACAGTGCTCAAAACTTGGAAGTGTGTCGAAATCAACGTACATCCCCCCTTGATGATAAAGAACCAACAACCGAACGATATCACTTGCTGCAGCTAAATTATTTCTCAGAAGTACTTCGTACAGGTAGTAAGGTTCTAAATCAAAGCCGCTAAATACAAATAATGAGTCAATAGACGCAATATCTATCAAGGTAACTAGTTTCGTTAGCCGGTAGTAACGATGCCTAACACGGTAGAGCCTATGTTCAAGCTCAGTTGCGATGTCGGCATCATAGACTCTAGTATGATCAATTAACCATTCATCGAGGTGTCTCTCCTTACTTTCTACAAACGCCTCAAACCAGTCACTTTGGTGCTTTATAAAGGCCACATCTTCATGACTGCAGTTGTGTATTCGACAGAGAACGTCCTTAATCTCACTAGCAAGTAAACAGCGGCTATCGTAATAGATGAATGTATCGTCTTGGCAAACTTCTTCCCACACATCAAAATATTCAAGCTGGCGCTCACTCAAACAACCAATCCAAACAAAAAATACCTTATCTAACATCACAAGGTCCTTTGGTTCGAGCCAACTAATACGCTGTAACACATCTCGAGCAAGATATTGTTCCTTGTCAGCTAAAAGCAATTCGTCCAATAACCGAATGAAAATAGACACAGATTCGTGATTTATCTGCCCTTGAAGCGCCAGTAACTTCTCTACGAAGCCACATGCTTTTTTCTTATCAAACAGCGTGGACTCAGAACTATTGATAACCTCAAAAACAAGTTGGAGATTGTTATCTAACGCACTGCCAGCTGTCATATTCATTACCAATTGTCATGGAATTTTTGCGTAACAACTCTACATCAAACACAGTGCGACGCGTCCCTTTATAGGATGGAGATAGGTAGATTTTTTTGATGTCGTTTAGATATTGTTCGCTCAACTCACCCATTGGTTCGATATCAAAAGGGGCATACTCAAGGCGAAGTTGATGCTGATAAAAGTCCCAGTTTCCTTGAGCTGAAAAAGAGAAGATAGCTGGCTTGTCATGATTACTCAAAAAGTATTCAAACGTCCCTTGCGATGAAAAACTGCCATCTTTATCCAACCTCAAATGTTCGTTTAGAATGCGGTCACCAATCAACGGGAAAGTAAACCAACACTGCCACCAACCTACCAACGCCTGCCGAGTAATAGGTACGATGGCATTATCTGACATAGAGACAAGAGAAGGCTTGTCAGCCATGGGCAACGGGAATTGAGCTACAAACAGTGATAACAAATACGTTTTCATAATGTGATCCGTGAATAGGAAACATCTTCATGAGGAAAAAGTGAAGTAAGTAAGCGGCCTACCTCACAAACCATCGTCCATCATTAAAAAATCAAGACTTAGGAAGAGCGGCTATTCCAGCCCCCGCTCCAATCACGACCCTTTGATGAATTTCCTTTTTTCGTCGCTGCTTTATGCAACTTTTTAGGTTAGAGGTACAACCGTCGTATCCCTTCCCGCCCACAACTTTATCAAGCATATCCTCTGATAGTGACGCTACTTGTTGGCACATAACTTTCTTCATTACTCATCCTTAACGTAACCAATGTTTCTCCCTGAATAACGCCTTTACAACGCAGCAATAGAACTTGGCGCTTGCGTAAACGGCCTACAGGTATTTAGCCTTAGCTTTATCAAGGCTTAAATTCCATCAGTACCACAATTAATTTATGAGTTAATTTATTGATAACCCTCACTTCTTATTGGCTTCTCAACCAGGGCATAAAAAACCACTCGACTCCCTCATAGATAATCAATCGTAATTTCTCCTTTAATAACATGTCATTAGCCGTAAACGCTCATAAGGTTGAGTGGCATTTAATTAATCAAAAAAGAGCACAGCAACTCGTGGCTCAAACTATAAAAAGCATGCACAGGCCCCCAGGACCACTCACAACCAAAGAAAACAGAGTATGTCAGGAACTCCCCATAACCTTCTTCATCGATTACATTACACACATCTAAAACACGTACCTTTGGTGATGCAATCCGAAGTATCAGAATGCGCGTTAGCGTGCGTCGCGATGATTTCCGGATAATGCGCATCACTTAAACGCATGGTAAGGCTTGGTGCACAGGGCATGAATTTAAAACAGGTCATGGAATTAGCCAGTCGAATAAGACTCATAGCACGAGCGGTACAATGTGAAATAGAAGAGTTAGATCAGCTTACTTTGCCATGCATTATTCATTGGGACTTAAACCATTTTGTAGTGCTAACGAAAGTGTGTAATGGAAAGGTTGATATCAATGACCCCGCTCAGGATAAGCGCCAGTTATCTACAATTGAATTTGCTCGCTGCTTTACCGGGATCGCACTCGAACTACCCCCCAGTAGTAACTTTAAAAAAACAAGACAAACGCGAGACCATGCGAATTAGCCAACTGTGGGAGAAGATTCATGGGTTAAAACGCACCCTAGTTACACTATTAATGTTATCAGTGGTCATTCAATCCGCCGCATTAATAGCTCCTTATTACATGCAGTGGGTAGTTGATAACGTAAGCTTTCGTTATTTTGACCAAGCACCTTGGGTGCTAAACCAACTCAGTTTTGAAATAGAACCCGGAGAAAGTATCGCAATCACAGGCGAATATGGATGCGGCAAGACAACCTTACTTAAACTCCTTCTTGGGTTACTCTCCCCGACGACTGGAACCATTTACCTAGATGGTATCGATATCCAAAAGCTAGATAAAACAACCTATCGTTCACACCTAGGAAGTGTAATGCAAAATGATCCTCTACTTTCAGGAGCACTGAGTGAAAATATCACCATGTTTGATAGCCCATATGATGAGGAAAGATTAAAAGAGAGTTGCCGCCACGCTAACATTTTAACCGAGATTCAACGACTACCTTAGGCTTTTATTCTTTAGTTAGAAAAATGGGAAGTAGCTTTTCCGGCGGGCAATTACAACGTCTTTTCCTCGCTTGAGCGCTTTATAATCAGCCCAAAGTTCTCTGCTTAGATGAATCTACGAGCCACCTTGATGCTAATATTAACCAACACGTGCAGCAACTAAATATCACTCGCATCATCATTGCACACCGAGCAGAAACCATAGTTTCAGCTACGCGAACCATTCATTTAGAGAAGCCCCAATAGGTGTAAATTTTGACAATAACACCACGACACGACCACCGCTGCGCCAATAAACTACACGTGATAATGCAACTTAAGCAGATAGAACAACAGCAGCCACAAAGCTTATTAAACCAAAGGACGGGGCGCAGCATTGGCCGTACCAAATTAAACAGGGCTATTCGTCTATCAAATCAGATCTGCCAAATACAATAATCTGAGTTCCTTTAATTCCATTATTTATAGATATTTGACAATTTTATTATTAAACAAATTCTCAAGGTCTATTTTTATTTCAATAATCAGGTTATTTATTTAATCATCGATAGATATATCCCACTCTGAATAAAAAGGAATTTGTCTACTTGAGTGAGTAACGGTTTTAGTGGTAATCGTTATGTTGATGTACAAAAAGCAAACTAATCAAGAGGGATATGGATATGGAAAAATTGAGTTTGGATAAGGTTGAAAAAGTAATAGGAGGTAAAGTCCCTCTCCGGGCAGTTCCTCACGGGTGTGGTGGTGAATTTGGTTATCGAGGATAAAAGGCAGCTTGTCTGGCTGCCTTACAGCACGCACGTGCCGTGTGCGGTTCTATCTATTCAGACCTACACAAAATCGCATGTCTACTAGATAAATAGTGGGGGACCTTCTCCCCGTTGTTTACATTATTTAGAAAACCATATAATATGCCTGAAGGAGGTTTGTCCGAATTCCAGATGCTAAAGTAGTCCAGAGGTAAGCCTCCAGAAATCAATAAGTTATTGTTTTTATGGTGGACTATAAGCTCTTCCAGCTCTTCAAAGGTTGACATTTTCCAACCATCTTTATTATTAAAACTCATTTTGACGAGGTCATTACAATACCTTTCAGCTTGGCCGTATGGATTATTTTCGTTCTCGTAATTTTCCAAAGTTATTCCTTTACCATCTCTTCTAAACAGTGCATAAGGGTAACTATCATTATGAATTATCGCATAAGTTCGCCCTTCGTTTTCTTCGATATTAGAAGCGGTGTACCCTAGCCTGTCCATAAATTTTTTTCGTGGAACAAATAGGTACTCTTTGCCGTCATATGTATGAGACATCACACAAGTCCCATCCAAGGACTCTACTTGGGCTAACGTCAGCGCTTTATCACATACACCTTCCATAACATTGACGATTAACTCAGCTTTTATGCCTTCAAACTCGGCTTCTATCCTTGTGTTATTATAAGAAGCACCTGATGGATCCCAAACACCGGCTTGTACCTGGTTGTCCTCTGTGAATGTAATGTTTGATACATTATCTAGTATTCTCAGCTCGGCTTGTTCAGTAAGGTCTTCTTCCCCATTTTCATAGACACCAATTATCCGCAATTTCATCTTACTATTTGCGGGAACAGATAATTGCCCTTCGGGGGGAAGTATTTTTATTTCGACTAAATTACCTAAGGCATTGGGTTCTATTGGAGTTGGCTTCGGCTCTGAGGGTGAGGTTGATACATCTTCTTTGGGCACACTAAACACAGTATCGCCCGATATAGCATCTTCCTTGTCGCTACAGCCTGCTAGCACAATCCCTATTAAAACAATGAGCATGTATTGTCCGTACATTTATTTAATCTCCTTTTCAGAAAAATTACGCTCACTTCTTCCGAACATTAAATTAACGTTCGGAATCAGAAATACGTGAATCCGGAAGATTAAAATTATTTAATTTTCAAATACTCTTATTAATAATAATTACTCAATAATTTATAAATTTATGCTCGTTTGTTATTTCACTACCCAATCCTTCAATCTAGTACCTTAATAAAAAGTTGTGCGACTGCACCCTAACTCTTTACTGAGCGTATGCTTATTCATCCCTTGCTCTGCAAGCTCTTGAATGCGTTGTTGAAACTGCTTATTAGGAAATCGTCCGAGGTGTGCGAGCTCGCTCCCTACCCTCGTTACAGCGCTGTAAGATGCGTTTTCTTTCCATCTCTGCGAACACCGAAATGGTGGTATAGATAACCTGGCCCACATCACTGTTGATGTCCAATTCTCCTAGATCAATGAAAAACCAAACCTGCGTTCTTTTGCGCTAGCTGATGCAATTTGCAATGCATCGATAGTATTACGAGCAATACGGTCGACTTTAGTAACGTGAATGACGTCCCTTCCCTCACAAAGTCCAACAACAGACTAAGCTGTTATCTATAGGAGGATTTACCACTCGCCTGTTCTTGGTAAATTTTTTCACAGCCTATGGCTTTAAGCTGTTCAAGTTGAACGTTTGGTCTTGAGTACTAACACAGGCATAACTGATTTTCATAAAACGAACCTTAAAGTGAACATTAAGATACCTTTATGTACATTGTGTCATATTACCTCCAATCACAGAATCATACAAATTGGTTAAATCGTTCGATTCGCTTATAATGAACGAAAAGGAGAGTGTTATGCAATCACTTACAGCTAATACAGCTAAAACCAAATTTGGCGATTTGTTGATGAAAGTTCAACGTGAACCCATACAAATCAATAAGAACGGCTCACCAGTTGCGGTGATGATGTCTTGTGAAGAATATGAGCAACTTGAAGCTCTGAAATTGATGGTTGTTAAATCACGCTTCGAACAAGCAGAAGCCGATGCTCTATCAGATAACCTAGTTGACGGTAACGACTTCATGAATGCACTTGACCAAGGTAAATTTGATTAATGATGCACTATAAGCTTTCTTCTGCAGCGCAATCTGATCTCATTGAGATTCGTCGCTATACATTAGAGCGAAGGGGGCAAACACAATGGACTACTTACTTTTCAGAACTAAAGCAATCTATGGAATTACTGGCGAACAACAAGTTGCTCGGCATAGAAGTTTTTGAACTGGGCCAAAACTACTTCCGGTTTCCTTTAAAGCACCATGTAATTTATTACATCCAGAAACAAGAGCACATAGTTATTGCAGCCGTTCTGAGTAAACACATATCTCCAGCTAAGCACTTTTCACAAATCTCTTAACCCTCAAGCTAATTTAAGGGTTAACTTGCGTTGCTTAATATAGTCACTCAGCGTACTCGGCGCTTCATCGAACAATTTTTCTGTGGGACTAATCCCCAAGCCCATCTTTAAGTACTTCCTTCGCTCTCATCGAGATAAACTCACGCTCTATTTCTGCCGTAAGTCCTAGCACCGTAGCGGTTATGCAAGATTGCATTAAACCATCCAGTGGTAAGTTATGTTTAGCTATATAAACATTGATCTTCTTTTCCATACGCACTTCAAGTACCTCAAGCACTTGTAACATCGAACGAGCAATTCGAATGACTTCAATAAACACGATGTAATCTCCGTTCGTCATACCCTCGACTAACTTACGTTACCGCCATTTTTTTCTTTCCTGTCACCACATCTTCAACAAACACTATATTACCTATCCCAACTTTATTGGTGTCGTCATAGATACCTTGCTTTTGATTTGCCACATCTAGGCTGTCTGAGGAGACTCTTAAATACGCGTAGTTCGCCATGCTTTCTCCTTAAGTAAAAGCGATCCAAACTGAACAAGCTGAGCGAAAAAATTGAACGAGTAACAGAGAGTGCGAACAGTGTCAGATAAGAAAACAGCACCGGATGTCGGTGCTGTTTCAAAGTGTGATAGGTTACTTACAAGACGTCTCTAAGATTTTTTCGCTCTTCAATTTCTTTTTGCTCTGGAATAGTTCCGGGCAGTGTGATTTTTTTTGGGTTTTGCTTAATGCTTTGCGCTGAGCGAGCAGGCTTAGACGCCTTGGATTTTAAACTGAATACCTGTGGATTAATAGTGAGGCTTTGTCTCACTTCAACCGCAAACTCTTGATTTTCATTTTCAGGTAAATAATTGCTCTTAAGATATTTAATCGACAAAGATTCTTTGTTTCTCTTTAACGTAAACAAGCACTTTGTTAGTCGCATTACCGATGTTAAACCTGCGCCTGATGCCATGGTAATTTCTTGGTTACCGCGGATCTCATCTTTATTTACATGATGGACAAGCAACAAACTGGCACCTGATTCACTGGCAAGGCTCTGAAAAACATTTTTGATTAAGCGATCGTGTTTTACCTCTTCACAACGGCCTATTGATTCCGTCACCGTATCCACTATCACTAAGTCGAATTCCGAGAAGGTTTGCTTGAGTTGTGCTAAATACTGCTTATGTTCTGCCTGTTCTTGTGCAGAGCTATCTGGCGGGATCACTATCGGTTCAATATCGGTTAGAAAGTGGAGATTATTTTTTAGCTCTGACTTAATAGTGGCAGTGCAATTAGTCAGCTTTTCTTTCATGCGAGATTGAATCACGCCAACTCCGTCTTCTGAACTCAATACCAAAGTTTTTGCGGGTTTTCCGGCCGCGCTCATCCCGAGTAAAGACATTGAAGAAGCGTGTTCCATTGCAATACACAATGCTAGATGAGACTTACCGACATTAGGAGCAGCAATCAACATGCCTACATGTCCTTTAAGTAAACCTTTCAGGCTGAAGCTTAGGTTTTGACTTGCAGATGAAGACATCAAGCTATCAAGAGATTGAGTGTTCATGATCCACCCTCCCCTATATAAAATATCTGTATACCATTACCTACATCGCGAAATTGAAGGCTAAAGTCTTTTTCGATTTGTACGGCATTAGCCAACAAATCTTTTCTGAGATCACTACGGAAGCTATGGCTGACTTTTGAAGCAATAGATTGAATGTAGCTATCGAGTGCCCACTCAAACTTCTTGTTGTGTAAGAATTCAGCTTTATGCGTAGTAATGTATTTTAAGAATGAACGAACCGACGGTTTACTGTAGTTGGTCATTTTGTGTTGTTCTAATCGATAGTAGTAACCATGGTCGCGTATTGCTTGCAGTAAACGCATATCTGGCACTAAGAACACGTGGTTAGTGAGGTTCTTACTGTTCTTACGACCTGTTTTGAATTTACTTCGATCACAATAAAATCGGTAATCTTGAACAAACTCTAACGGCTTTTTGCTGACTACATTCTGCTCTTCATCAAGTTCATTTATCACCAAGTGAGCCGTTGCTAACTGAGTAATACGACGCTCTATTTGATCATAGTTCGCGCGAGTGGTCGCCATACCCATTCGGGTTGCTAACTCATACATACTCATTGACAGAACAGTCGCATCTCGATCAATAAATGAATCGAAACCATCTTGTTGAGTATCAGAGATATCACCGTCCGTTATGGTTTGGTATACCTGAGACCAGGTTAAACGTGAGCCAGCATCATAAGAATTGTCGTCCAATTGAATAGTTTGGGCATAGGCCAGCATGGTTTCTAAGATATCTCGATGTGGTTGAAGTAGGTAATCAACATGCAGATCAACTCTGAAGTTTTTTCCATAACTGTTAATATTCACGCTTTCTAATGGATAGTTAGGATCAGTCCCCCCGCTTTGTGCAATCTCAATGAGTTTGGATTGCATTGTGGATGTTAAGCGTGAAGCTGGATGAAAGATGGTAGCTCTCGAAAATAAAATGGATGAGATAAACCGATTTTTACGGTCTTCTTCATTAATAACCGTCAAACTAGAGCTAGATGTTGAAGTCATGATCATTACCTAATAACGCGATAGTATTATTCTAACAGATAACCTTACTTACCTCACCAACTTCGGTAGATGTCTATATGATTTCGTTAAATATCTATAGTACATCACATAAATTATGTATAAATATCGGTAAATAACCACTTACTTCGGTAAATGTTTACTTGAGTGTTAAGGATCAAACTAACTATTGGATTAATAATCGAGCCTATTTTTTGATCGTTTTTTAGACAACTTTGCCTAATAACCATAAATTATGATCTCCCCTATCTTCTAGATCGGTTAATGTTAACAGTTAAACTCTTTAATTCGGCAAATGTTTATATGTTTGATCGTTTAATATCAATATATATTCGGTAAATATTGATATACCTTCGGTGAATATCTATATTATTTCGGCAAATGTTTATATTTTTAGGCGGGTACTAAGAAACTAGAACCTTTAGGATCTAGTTTTATAACAATACCAACTTCACTTAGGTTCAGTCGGTGACTTAATGAGCAACGTCAAATCTCTAGGGAGCTTTGACGTTGCTCATTAAGTAAGTGTTAACACTCTAACAATCTTATTTGATCCATTAATTTTTTTGTTATGTACTTGCATCTTAGGGGATTACTACTCTGATCGTTGTAGGTATTCACCAATGATATAAAATAAATGGGGGAAAACTAAGTTTTTAGCTTGGTAAAAATAGTAAGTAACAGTGTCACATTATCTAGATGGAAACACGTTATGTGGATCATTAACAATCAATGATCCACATAACGTGTTTCCGTCAAGTTGTGATCGTAAAGAAACCAGTTTGCTGTCAGATAATTACTGGAGTGTACAATTTAGGTAGGGAGATGAAATACATTGCAAAATGGTCCCAAGACAACAAAGTACATTCAGAAGATTATAAGCCTTGGAGGAGGCTCAACTTGATAAAGGTGGATTTCTTGGCTGATTATCTTCTTGATACTCAAGCTTTACTTCGATGATACGTATAAACTGACTAGAAAGCACAGATAGTACGTAAATGTTTATTATCTTCCAAAGTGTGGTTAATGGCGTCAAGCAAGGACTACTTCTTCTATCTTTTTGGCCTATTGTCACGTCTTTTTCACAGCTAATTAACTTAGTAAGCGATGTAAGTTAGACACAGCAAAACCTTGATTTGGTTTATGGTAGTGGGTGCTTGGTGATTTACAGATGTTAGGAATGGGAAGAAGGTCAACGCGTGTTGATTAATGTTTTCCTTATATGGATTAGTTTATTTGGGTTCAGTGCTGCTTACGCCAATGATTGGGGGATGAGTATCCCTTGAGAAGAAGCTGAGTTGCTTCCGTCAGAAATCAAGTCTTACGAATCCCCTACTTAAGTGCTACCCAGAGAAGAGTAAGCTTGGTGCTGGCATGAAATTCAATATCGATGAATATGACCCAGAAGGATGGCTTGAAGCCACAAAGCATTACATTGGGGTTATTGGCAAGATGCCGTTTTACTCGACAACTGAACAATCTTGCGAGCGGAATGGGAGTATCAACGTCGTATCGCCACAGTTACCTCAGTAGCAAGCAAGCTATCAATCGATAGAAACTAATGGGGCTTTATCTCTTTTTGGTGGTGATGTGTGAAGCTACATATACCGATTGGATTGTATATATCGGAGCATTCTGATAATCCATTTAGGTTTAAACCGATCACTGATTCCCGCTGTTTTTCAAGCAAGTTGTCGTTTTTTTACAATTCAGTAACACTAATGGTTACGCTGCACTTTTTAGGGTCAAGTACACCTCATAGATATAACACCAGTCTCTTGTTTGCCGATTCTGCCTGGATGAGCCAATTGAGTCTGGCGGTAGATTTATATACGCTGACGGAGAGTCTCGTTATCCTCGCTGCAGTGTCTCTGTTGAGGTGTTATATACTTTATGCTCATTATTTACCAATCTACAAAGTTATCCATCCAACATTGAGCTTCTTCAATGGAAGATAACCCATCAAGTGGCCAAGAAGGGCAATACTTTATTGGTTTAAACAACGACTCTAAGTATGGGTTGTCATTGCTTACTCAAGGCCTAGAGTAAGATCTACTACTCCAAGGGCATACATCTTTGCAAGTATAGTGTAGCTTCTCATAGGAGCACCGTTGTCAGAGTGCAGTACTCCTATGAACGCACCTTTCTCGCCATATTGTCCTTTGGAGTAACTCTGCTTCCTATTCCCCCAACTCCAGACCTGATTTGGTTTGCAGGCTTTTTGTATCTTTGGTGCGAGTTCGTTTGCTTAGCTGATTGGTTTTAATACTCGATAAAATTTTGACTTGGAAGAAATATAAATACCTTTGTCAGCCAACATTGGAACTATGATATTTGTTGGTAAATCTGCATACTTTGGAGCATGGCAGGTATCTAAGATCTGCTGTCTTTCTGTTTCTGATTGCTTGTTGTGAGGTTCATTTTTATGAAGGTGTTGTCGCTGTCGTCTGAGATTTCTCCTGTATTCTGTGTCCAGCGCTGAAACGTTCGTATGGACAATCCAATGGGTAGTGCAAGCTGTTGTCTTTGTTGTCCCCTTACGTACAGCTTCGTCAACAATAGTGACAATTTTAAGCCGCTCTGGAATAGGAATCAGTCTTCCTCGCTGGTTTCCCTGAGGGCATTGAACTTTTCCCGCAGAATCAGGTAAGAAAGCCGTTTCAGTGCGTGATTTCTCTTTACGTGCTAATTCTTTTGTCTAGAGTTTTTATTTTTCGGCTATATTCACGTAGTCGCTTATTTTCTTTGTGTGATAATGAGGAGGCCGATGTTGTACTCTGTGCCTTGATTGATAGTGTTCGCCAGGCTTTAACGTCATCGACAAATAACCCTTTAGCTTACAGTATTCAGCCAACTCTCGTTCAGACATTGTTGCAGTCTCAATTACGATGAAAAATCGCTGCTCTGTTGAATAATCAGTTGTGTTATTTTCTAATGACGATTCTGTTGATAATAGACCGCTTTCAACAAGTTCATTTATCCACTTAGATACCATGGAAGGACTCACTTCTAATTCTTTAGTAATTAGGAATGAGTCCAATTATACGGTGGTACCAACCAAGTTTGACCTTTACCTTCAAAAACTCGCTTTCCTCTCCGCTCTACTTCCGATACTTATTCACAATTAAATGGCTCAATCACACATTAATTGTTGGCGCTATTTGCGCTGTAATTTCACCGCCTCATTGTGTTGAAGGTGTAACTGCCCCCAATTGGTTTGAATACGTGCTTAAGCTTGGTAATAGACACATCAAGCATCGAGGCTCTACGCATGTATTTACTCATGGTTACTCGCTGCCCTCGCCTTTATTTCGGTTTAGGATTCCTACGGGATCGGGATGGCATTTGCTTGGGGCGGCGCTAGCCATATCTTGATTGATGTGATGACAGTGTCTGGGGTGCCTTTCTAGCCTTACAGCGACAGAAGTTTTTATTTGTTTGGAGGAATATTTCGGACAGGCTACCCAATTGAATATGCTATTTCGGCCGGAGGGGTGATGGTGTGTACTACCCTCTCCCACCTTACTTGTGGGACTGGTTTTCACCTTTTCTTTTTTGATTGGGGATGCATGTATCAATAAGGTGTGATTGAGGCGCTTGAATGGAAAGCTAATCGTTTTAGACTAATTTAAATACGGGAAAAGTTGTCAATGCTCAGGCTGAGCATTGACAACTTTTCCCGTATTTTGAAAGATAATATTAGTGGGTTGATTTGTGTTTTTTCCAATAATCAAAACTATTGAGTAGTGCTAGTTCAATACCTTGTCCGTGATATTGACACGATACATAGAACCGTTCGATATAAGCATAGAAAGATGGAGCTCGTTGTTGGATTACTGGCTTTTTTTTAGGATAATGAACACTGATTATTAGGTAGCCTACTATTTGTTTCTTTTTTGTTTCAGCGACAAAAAAATAAATGTTTTTATTCTCGATCTTTTCTTTCATCAAGGATTCGGTGAAAAGTAAGTCAATAATTCTTAGATTACTTAAGTTGTAATCATTCAAGCTGTATTCGTTTTGCTCTCTGTTGTAATGCCTAATTTTACTGTGGCTGCCTGCCAGCTGTTCATGACATAGAGCATTGATAGAGGATATGTCGTTGATAGTTGCTCTTCTTATTCGCACCTTAATCTCCTTTTCCTTCGTTACTTCTTGTGAAGCAAAACAGTAAAATGCTAAGCAAACACCTTCTATGCTTATAGTAATTAAGGATAATTTATTGGCTGATAGAAGGTGTCGCATAAACGTAGTATTCATAAGCGCGTTGTTTTAAGGCTTGGATTAATGTACTGGGTAGGTTTCTTTCTTTTACCCAAGATTCAAACACTTCTATTGATTTAAAGGTGATAGAAGAAACAAGGCTAGATTGTTGAACTAAGTGATTAAGCCAGTAAAGTGTCTGCAAATCTTCTAATGGTGCTCTAGGTAGTTGTAGTCGTCCTTGCCTAACCTTTCCCTTGAGATAAGGTTTAGCTGAAACCTCAAAAGTGTTTTTTTTTGTGTTGGATTCTGAAAAAGGGTCTGGGTCTATCAGTATTGTGCTATATCGGACATAGAGTAGGTACTCTTGCTCCATCTCACTAAGTTCATTGAAAGAATCTATTTTATTCCTTGGAATTGTAACCTCATGTATAGGGAAGTTTTCATCATTGAGCAACTGAAGCAAGTTGATTGGTTCCGCTGAGTAATGCTCTAGTAGTCGAGAAATTGATTTCCAATGATGTAGTAATTCTTTGATCAACCCCATGGTGATAGGGCCTTCGGGATAGAGCTTGTACATATATTTAATGTCTTCTTCGTTTGAAATAATATGATCTAAAGAAAACGTATTGATTAAAAAAGCAGGATGTACATAAGTTGCGATGTTTCTGCCTTCTACACTAAATGGGTTATCAAATAGGATGACTTGAACTTCAACTTTTTCTAAGGCGTTTCTTAAAGCATTAAACAATACATCATTGGGTTCGGAGAGATAAATATACACCCTTTTTTTCACAGTTTTAGTCGTGACAGTAAGGGGGTGTTGTGTTGTTGGATTATATGAAAAATGAGACGTTGCAAAGTAGCTAGAAAAAAGAATGATATTTGGAGATGCCCCTTTCTTTTTTAACATCCCTTTTAGAATAAGACACCCACCGATCATGGATGACATAAGGATGATTTGCTTTAGATTTTTTAAGCAGAGTTCAGAAAAAGAAGCCAGCACATCACAATAAGCGTGAGCGGGAGTCGCTAGGACTAACGTATCCCAGGAAGAGGGAAGGGGAGATAAGTCTGTATAAAGCTCATCAAATTTAATAAGACCAACTAGTGGTGCTAATTGTGGATTACTTACTTCACAGTTAGCAACGTTTTCGTGCTGTCGCATTAGTCTTTTTCTATTCTCCCATTGATGAGAACTTTTGCTTATGAGAGCTATTTTTTTTGCTAAAAGGAGAAATAATCTGACTGGTTTGAATGCCGGCGGGTCCTGCGCCTACAACTAATGTATTGCCTAGAATCATAATAAAATCGCTATCTCTATTTTACCAGAAAGGTATCTTTATTTTCTTTATCAATACCATGATTTTCTATAGTAAGACTATAGAGAATATATCTTTTATTTAATTATTATTATTAAAAAAATATCCGCCTTCTTAGAAGGCGGTTTTGCTTTATAACCCCCTAGAAGGGGGCGTCCACGCTATCAGTTCTTCAATAACTGCAGTTGTTGTTCATACTCTATGTCCTGTTTATCTTGGTGTCGGACATATCGTCGAATGACTTCTTCATTCACACCGACCGTATCTACAAAATACCCTCTAGCCCAAAAGTGATTTCCCCATAGTTTCTTACGTATATGTGGAAATTTATTGAAAAGTCTAATTGCTGTCCGGCCCTTTAAAACTCCTAACAAACTCGAGATCGACAACTTGGGAGGAATAATGACAACAAGATGAACATGATCTGGTTGAACATTTAACTCTAAAACCTCGCAGTCTTTCATATTGCACAAAATATAAATTGAACGATAAAGCTCCTTTCCAACCTTATCTTTCAAAATCTTATATCTATACTTTGGAGTCCAAACTATATGGTATTTGCAACGCCAATAGACATGTGATGAACTTCTGTAATCGCCCATGTGGTTGTTTCCTCTTACTTGTGGTGAATAAGAGGTTACTTCTAACATGGGCACTTCTTCAGGCTATAGCCTAGAGGAACAATCACCACCGCCCTAGGCGGTGGTTTTGAGGAGCCAATAAAAATTAATGACTTAGCTTTACTCTCCTTCTTGCCAATTGTGCGTGAATTTGAATATTTTCTTTCTTGGGAAATCGAAATTTTTTGGCCTCTCCAGTTCCATTTTTTACTTAATATACCTTGTTTATTAATAGTTAATTTACGCTGAAATTAATATCCAAACCCATTTTTTGGGTTAATTTTAATGAGGTTGGATTGAGAAAAGCTAGAAGCGCCTTAATCCGTAATTAATCAGGGTGGAATGTACTGACTACAGAGTTTTAGTTATGCCTTCCCCAAGCACTCATTTAATAATAAAAATGTCTGGAGAAATAACTATGTCAGTAAGTAGCAATAATCAAGAACATCCGATGGATTCACACTATTTGCCGGAGCCTTATCGAATCAGGGTTATTGAACCAGTTAAAAGAACAACGGAGCGAGAACGAGAGCAGGCGCTGATGAAAGCAGGGTACAACCCTTTTTTATTAGAGAGTGACGATGTGTTTATCGATTTGCTGACTGATAGTGGTACAGGTGCAGTGACGCAAGCCATGCAGTCTGCAATGTTGAGAGGTGATGAGTCGTACAGTGGCAGTCGAAGCTACAGGACACTTAGTCAAGCGGTAAAAAATATTTTTGGTTATAAGTTTACCATCCCCACACACCAAGGGCGGGGAGCTGAACAGCTATATGTCCCCGCTTTGATCAATAAATGTGAGCGAGATAAGGGGCTAGAACGAAACAAAATGGCTGCATTTTCAAATTACTTTTTTGATACCACACAAGGGCACACCCAACACAATAACTGTCGAGTGATCAATGTGCCTTTACCTGAAGCTTTTAATACTAAAATTAAAGCAGACTTTAAAGGTAACTTTGATTTGAAAGCGCTCGCAGCTGGAATCGAAGAGGTTGGAGCTAAAAACGTGCCTTATATTGTGAGTACGATTACTTGCAATTCTGCAGGTGGCCAGCCAGTCTCTATTGGAAATCTTAAGGCTGTTTATGAATTAGCGAAATCTTATGATATCCCTGTTGTTATGGATTGCGCCCGCTTTGCTGAGAATGCTTATTTTATTAAGCAGCGTGAAGTAGGTTATTCAGAGTGGAGTATTCAAGAGATCACTAGAGAAGTGTTTAAATATGCCGATATTTTTGCTATGTCAGCAAAAAAAGATGCAATGGTTCCTATTGGGGGGCTACTCGCTTTCAAAGACGATAGCTTCTTAGATGTGCAGTTGGAATGCAAAACGTTATGTGTGTTATTGGAGGGCTTTCCAACATATGGAGGCCTCGAAGGTGGGGCGATGGAACGTTTGGCTGTTGGGCTTTATGATGGAATGGAAGAAGACTGGTTAGCGTCACGTTTGCAGCAAGTCGAATATTTAGTTAATGGCTTAGAAGCGTTAGGGGTTCGTTGCCAGCAAGCGGGTGGGCATGCTGCCTTTGTTGATGCTGGTGCATTATTACCTAATATTTTACCAGAACAGTTTCCGGGACATGCTTTGTCTTGTGAGCTTTATAAGGTGGCAGGAATTCGAGGTGCAGAAATCGGTTCTTTATTACTAGGGTGTGATCCTGAAACAGGAAAGCAGCTTCCTTGCCCAGCTGAATTGTTTCGTTTAGCTATTCCCAGAGCAACCTATACACAGGCCCACCTTGATTACATTATTGCCGCTTTTAAAGAAGTAAAGAAGCGTGCTTCATCGATTGCAGGTTTAAAGTTTACTTATGAGCCTAAGGTATTGAGACACTTTAACGCTACATTTGAACCTGCACTTTAAGTCGTGCCCCTTTGCAGACAGCAAAGGGGCTGTTTCTCTTTTTCTGAAAAATTAAAGAGTAATGAGGGTTATGGGTTAGCGTGATAGCTTTCTAGGGGCTGATAAACTAAGTTGTTTTGAGAGGCTAAGATGATGAATTTTAGTTCATCTTTTTTAGCTAGGCAGATTTGGCTCGATTGCTTATTGACGTTGACGTTGACGATGTCAAATGTGTGCCAAAAGTAGAAATAGCTGATTATTAGTACAGAGAGGGTAGTAGAAGATAAGACAACAAGAGCCCATTGATAGAGTCTTAGGTAGTTATTGGATGTTCTTTTGAAATGGTTAGAATGAAGTGATTTTATCGGTTTGGGTGGGTCTAGAGAAGTTTCAAACTCAGGGATATGGAGCTTGTAACCTTTTCTTGGAACATTAACGATTTTTATACTATCAAGTTCTAATACTTTTCTGAGGTTGGTAATAGCGACTGGCAAAGAGTTAGGGCCGATGATATCCGGGTTACCCCATGCAGCAATGACTAACTCTTCTTTAGTCGAGATAGATTCTTCTTTTTGGATCAGAGTTTCTAATATGCAGCTTTCAGGCAGGGTGATTGAAAATGATTTTTGATTACTGAGAATGAGTTGAGCCCCCGATTCGTCTCTTTGCAATACGCAATTACCTATAGGTAGTTTTACGTTGTCCAATTGTGCTCTTAACATAGCATTTCTCCATATTCCTAGGGGGGGTTATTAGGTTATATCTAGACTTAATATAATGGTTCATATTTTGAATTGAAGTGTAAGTTTTTTAAAAAATGAAATTGTGCCACCAATTTTATATTAAGCTAAAGGTGAGATCTTTACCTCTTTTTTCTTCTAAGTAGATTTGCATCCAACGCCAGTCTTTATCCTTACAGGCTTTAAAGGTGCAATGAATATTTTTACCCTCAACGAGATCGTTGTCGCAGAAGTCGATAAATGATTGGAAAGAACGGCATATAAGTGTCTCCATACCCCAAAACTCCTTTTGAGAATGTATTCATATCGTACCCTTTCAATTTATAGTTATACATTCTGAATTTTTAATAAAAAATGATTATTAATAAACGTTTTTAACTATTAGTTTATACTGATTTATATTATTTATATTATTTATATAGGATAGAATCCTTCAAAAGAGCCGTCCTTATCGGTTTTTAGTCACTTCCCTCGTAAAATCTTTTGGGATAGCGTGTTTGTCGATGTTCTCAACCCGAAAGTAGCATTATTTTGCTTTTCTTCCCCAGTTTGTAGCGCAAGAATCGTAAATATAGATTGTTTTAGGGTGGGATTAACTCAAGGTCTTTGAGTTCATTTATTAGCCATAAATTAATGGTTTTTGTGTCAGGTTTTAACCACCATTTAAACGTTGGCTCACCTCGAGTCAAGCACTCTGCACTTAGCCAATTTTTTGGATATAAAGGATGAAGTCATGCTAAGTCTAATAATGAAGTTCCCCAAACCTATTTTGTTATTAATGGCTTAGTCGTGTTACTTGTAGTCATCCTATTTTTTTGTAGGATTCTAGTGATTATAGAGAAGGAGAAAGGCTCCGAGGAAATAGAGCCTTTTTTGAGAGGGTTACTGATGTTTACCTAGTATTGATTGGATAGCTTCATCAAGTTCAGCTTGAACATCCTTGGATAATCGCCCAAATTCATACGAGAAGTTACGGCCTTTCACTCTTTTACGTGCGAACATACCTTTGCTGTCGAATTCAGCTAACAAAGTCACGGTAGCTTTGTCTGATTGTTGTTTGGTTTCAACAATCTTTAACTCAGTTTTAATACAAGTAATCAGCTCGTCTTTGGCGTCTTCTTGGCTCTGCTCAGGCTGAGCATTGACAGCTTTACTGGTTATTTTTTTTATGAAATTACTCAAAGCTTTATTATCATTGGTAAAGGCTTTCATCACTTTAGCTAGCAGTGAATAATCAGTATGAGACAAGTCGTTAACGACAGGGAATAGTGCAATCAATTTACTGTCAATACTGGCTGCTTTTAGCGCTCGACCTACTGCTTGGCGGCTTATATTTAAGATTTTTGCCGTATCCTCTTGAGTGAGTTCGCCGTTCTTCATGAGAGTTTGACACTGTAATCCAATTTCGCGCTGGTTGTGCTCTTTTGCGGTTTGCAACTGTTTTGCTAGTGCTTTGGCATCGGCAGTAGACAGTTCGTCTTGGGTGACGAGAATTCGAAATGTTTTTACGCGGCCTTCTTGAAATAAGAACCAAGCACGGCGGCGAGAGCCATCGAGCACATCGATACGACCATCTATTTCGCGACCAACAGCAGGGTAAAACTGTTGAAACTCTAACGAGTTTAAATCTTCCAATGACTCTTTGGTTAGCAAAGATTGGTCACGGCCATTAACATCAAAAGTCACAAAAGAGTTCTGCTTAACTTGATCGTGTGACAATGTCACTTCGTTAAAGGTCGCTGTTGAACCAGAAGCTAGTTGCCAAACCATTTTTTGGCCAACGGACTCTAATCCGAATGTCGCTCTAAGGTAATCTTCAGCGTTTTGTCCACTTTTTTCTAGCTCGGTGCTGAGTTGATTTGTGAGTGTTTCTAAATTAGCTTTGGCCGCGGACTGTTGTGCTTGCGCTGAACCAGGAGCATTGCCTAGAGGGCTACCGCCACGTTTTTTCGCCATTATTTGTTCTCCTGTTCACGCCAAACGTTGAGAAGATCGCGCAAGATCTGGCTTGTCACTTCATAGCTGTTTTGTTGCGCGCTTTGGAAGGTTGCTTTGCTTTTCGGGTATTCACTTTTGGACAGGTCAAACACGGTCGAGAGTAGGGAAGATGACTGGCGGACAGCTTCGCTGTGCTTAAACTCTTTAGAGTACAAGTAAGGAGAGAACTGATCGTACAGGTTATTCATTAATTCGGTCGTGGTTGAGCTATCACGATGGTTAGTAAGTAGTATTTTCATGAAGTCGTAGCCTTCATGGTTTGCGTTCTCTAACAGCGCCCACACTTGTGGAATGTAACTGAAGTAAGAGCAGGTAGCATCAATGTCATTCTCTGTAATCGACAAAGGGAACACTACATTCGTTGCGGCAAAATACGCGTTAAAAGTCGCATAGCCGAGCGAAGGTGGGGTATCGATAATGATGATATCGAACTCGTCTTTAACGTTATCTATGATGTCTTTTAGTAGTGAATAAGGTGAAGCTAAGGTTTGGCCGAACACTTGCTCATGAAACCAACCTTCCATCGCCCGATCACTTTGTGCTGCAGGTAAAATGCGTAAGTTTGGGATAGTCGTTTCAAGAAAGGCTTCAGAGATAACTTGTTCAACGGTTTCACCTTCATCAAGATCGAAGGTTTTCATCATTAGATCACCAACAGACAAGTTACCTTCTTGCTCGGCTTCGGGGGCGTAATACATTGAAAGTGTGGCTTGGCCATCCATATCTATTAAACCAATACGGTACTCTTGGTGAAACTCGGTCGCTAAACCTGATGCGATAGTTGCGGCAGAAACGGTTTTGCCCACCCCGCCTTTTTGGTTCTGGATAACCATCACTTGCGTTTTTTGCTGCTCACTGCGTATAAACTTATCGTCTTTACGTAGATTATTTGGCAGTAGGTTACGTACCTTGTACATTTCCGCGATATCGATCGACCATTGGGAGTCTTCATGACGACGAGGATCTATCTCAGCGGCAGTAACGTACCGATCAAGCGTTTTTGCATCAATGCCAAGGTAGGTTGATGCCTCTGCTCGGGTGAAGTTACGCAACTCTTTGCGGTGATTAGCCAGTAAACGTTGATTGCGACGTTGAATATAAGCGTCTGCACCGGTTTTAAGCGCTTGAAACGTGGTTGTAGTGTGTTGGTTTTCCATTTCTGCCTCCATATAGGAATGAGAAATAGTATATACCTCATTTTTTGATGTTGGTATCTAAAATTGAGGGATTTTTTTGTTTTAACAAATGAGTATGACAAATCAATAAAGCAGAACACTTAAATTATTTATTAATTACAAGTATTCATTTTCCAAATCCGTATCAATAATCAACTGAATAACAATAAAGTTGAGCTGAGTCGTACAACCCCATGACAACAACAGGAAGTTATTGATATGAGAGATAAAGTCCCATTTAAGGAGAAAGCCAAGCGTTTTTGGTTAACGCTTGTCGGTGCTGGCGTTTTTATCACACCAACGTGGACGAGTGCTGCTGAAGAGAAGGCTCTAAAGGGTGCGGTGGATTACTATGTGTTTGGTTTAACGTCGAGTGAAAACTTGTCGGATCAGGAGAGCAGCGCAGCGGCTGGCATAGCACGCATTACATTAAATTGGCTTGCATACCAAAAAGAGAGTGATACTGGAGCTTTGCAGCTGAGGGTCGATCATAAGCACGGTTATACAGATAGTACGCCCTCTGAGTTTGTCATGGGTAATGTCGGAGGGTTTGGTTTAATCCAACCCGCTTTTAGTGATATAGGTTTAAGGTTAACGAATCTTTATTGGACACAAACCTTTAATAAACAATCTACCGATATGATGGTTGGTTTTTTAGATACGACTGATTATGTTGATACTTATCAGTTGGGTAACCCTTACTATGGTTTTTCTAACTTACAGTTTAGTACCGGTTCTGGTTCCATCCCAATCCCAGATGAATCAACATTCGGCGGCGTTCTACGCCATATGATGTCGGAAAATTATTATTTTTATGCAAGTTTCTCTGATGCAAAAGCTGATTCGACTAAGCCTTTCGATGGTGTTGAACAGTTCATTAATGATAATCAATACTTTAAGTCCCTAGAAATAGGTTGGGTGGAGTCGAAAGACGATTTTTATTTGAAGAATTCACACCTAACCGTTTGGCACAGCGATGGGCGAAAAGAGCAAGCTAGCGAAAACTATGGCGCAAATTGGTCGTCCATATATAAAACGGGCTCATGGATACCATTTTTCAGAGCCGGTGTCGCGCAAGGACCTGAGGCTCTATACAAATCTTCTGTCGTGTTGGGCTCCGGATATAGTGGGGTAGGGCCTGGTCTGCTTGGTGTTGCTGTTGGTTGGGCTAAACCGAATAGCCCTAGGGTAGTGGACGAATCTTATAACTCAGAAATTTATTACCGAATGAATTGGGGGCCGATTTCCCTAACCCCTAATGTGCAATATCTTTATTCTTTACCGAATAACTCAAAAGCTGATGACAGCTGGGTTGTTGGTTTAAGAGGTAATATTCACTTCAGTTTTTAATGTAAGCCAAGCCGCTCTTCCCTACACCACAAACGGAAGAGAGGCCCTTTTACTGTGAAGCTTTAAATCGGTGCTTAAAAATTACATTAATTACCAATAATTAATTTATAAAAGACACGGGATTTATATATTTTTATTTGAATATTAATAAATTGGCGGACCTATGATTACCAAGGGTAGAAGAAAAGGTTCCTTCTCTCGAGACAAGATTCAGCTGGATTACAATGTGCTCGAAGGAGCGCGCCAAAGAATATTGTACCTTCTCGATAACTTTAGCCACTTTTATGTCTCGTTTTCCGGTGGGAAAGATTCTGGTGTTCTTTTGAATTTAACTATCCAAGAATCAAAAAAACGTGGTCGATTACCTGTTGATGTACTCATTGTCGATTTCGAAGCCCAATACCATGAAACTCATGCTTTTATTGAGCGTATGGTACTTCGTGGTGAAGTAAATCCATACTGGGTTTGTTTACCGCTGAGCTTAAGAAATTCAATTTCACAATTTCAGCCTAAATGGCTTTGTTGGGATCCTGATAAGGAAGCGCAATGGGTCAGAGAGATACCACAACATGAAGGCGTGATTTCCGATCTGGAGTATTTCCCGTTTTTTAAAAAAGGTATGGAGTTTGAGGATTTCGTCTTTAAATTTGCTCGTTGGTACCAACAAAAGAAAGACTCGCCAATTGCTGTGCTCATTGGTATACGAGCGGATGAGTCTTTACATCGTTTTAAAACCATTAAAAATCGCGCCAAAAAGAAATTAGATGATAAATATTGGACGACTCAAATGCAGAGCGATGTCTACATGGCTTACCCTCTTTATGATTGGAGAACTCCAGATATTTGGATCGCTAACTCGCGCTTCAATTGGGATTACAACTGTATTTACGACTTAATGCATAAGGCTGGCGTTCCTCTTTCACAGCAACGGCTTTGCCAACCTTTTGGGGATGAGCAAAGAAAAGGGCTTTGGTTATATCAAATTTTGGAGCCTCATACCTGGCAAAAATTAGTAGCCAGAGTTGAAGGCTGTAACTTTGGCGCTCGGTATTCAAAAAATCAGGGCCGTATCCTTGGTTATTATCGCTTTGAATTACCACCGGGGCTTAGCTACCGGCAATACAGTAAATACCTTCTAAAAACTATGCCGCCACATGTTGAACAACACTATCGTGATCGAATTTTTAAATTCTTACAATGGTGGCGTAAAAACGGTCCTCAAAAAGGAGTGACCTGCATCCCCGATTACGCAGAGAGTAAATTGGAATCTAGGAAGCAAGTTCCTAGTTGGAGAAGAATTTGTAAAGTACTGATTAAAAATGATTATTGGTGCCGAGGACTCTCTTTTGGGTACAACAAGTCCTTAGCAAAGCAATACCATGCCCTCTATGGAGAAGAGAGTAATACTAATGAAAAGTGAGCCTATTCTAGCTTATCAGCATCGTCCCAAGAAGCCTTTGAAATCTATCAATCACTCGAACAAACAAGTAATTGATAAGGTAGCAATTTACAATAAAGCCGCCAAAGTACTCATCGAGCTTATTCCTGATTTACCGCCGGCTTGTCATGTTGAAATGCTTCCACTTGATGAAATAGAAGCTAACCAATACAACCCGAATAAAATGGCGCCTCCAGAAAGTAACCTCCTAAAAACGTCGATGGAGAAAAATGGCGTAACTATGCCTATTTTGGTCAATCGTTTAAAGAATGCAGCGAAAAAATACGTCGTTATCGATGGCTTCCATCGTTATCAATTACTGTTAAATAACCCAGAGTTACAAGCCTTAAAAGGTTATATCCCCGCAGTGGTACTTAATTTACCTGAAGAAAAGTGTATGTCGGCATCTGTTCGTCATAACCTTGCGCGAGGCTCCCATCAAGTAGAGCTCACTGCAGACCTTATCATTCAGCTTAAAGAAATGGGTTGGACGAATAACAAAATTTGTTACGAACTAGGGATGGACCAAGATGAGGTTTTACGATTGCAGCAGGTCACAGGCCTTGCAGCAGCCTTTAAAGATCAGGATTTCTCCCGCTCATGGGAATAATCCTTTAGTAAGATGAAAACCAAGACGAAATTTATTCTGTTTAAGTCTGATTATGTGCCTAATTTAGTCTGTAATTATTATTTTTTTCTAAGATTTAAGCGCTAGAGTCCAGATTCTAGCGCTTTTTTATAGTCATCCCTCAGAAGAAATTAGATAGAACGGATGGGGTGGTGATCATACATAAAAGCAATGTCGGACTAATGAAAGGTAACCACTTATGGATAGTACAAAACAGGTTATGGACAGTGCAAAACCAGCAATAACAACCAAGCCGCCCTCACTTATTGGAGGTGCTTGCATCGTCGCATGTATTTGCGTTGGTGCTGGTATGCTTGGGCTCCCAGCTGCTGGGGCTGGAGTTTGGACCATCGGGGCTTTAATGGCTTTGGTTTTCACCATGATTATCATGACAACCAGTGGTTGTTTATTGCTCGAAGTTTTAAAAGATTACCCTTACCGGTCATCTTTCTCTTCCATAACGAAAGATTTGTTAGGTAAAGAGGTTAATTTCTTTAATAACCTAATGATTTACTTTGTTGGGGGGATCTTGCTGTATGCCTATATCACCTCTTCAGGGCTAATTTTGAATGAATATTTTGGTATTGCCCCCCAACTAGCCTCCATCCTTTTCGTTTTTATCTTTTCCGGGCTAGTTTGGCATTCAACAAAAATGGTCGACCGTATTTCGATTGTGCTAATGCTTTTTATGATCATTAGCTTTAGCTTTGGCACCGTAGGCCTTTGGTTTAATGTTAATCTCAGTACTTTGCTTGATACTGCTCATTTGAAATTTGAGTATGCGCAATACGTTTGGGTCTTTTTCCCCATTGCCTTGACTGCGTTTGGGTACCACCATAGCGTCTCAACATTACGAGATTACTACCGTGAGGAAAGGCTCGCACAAAAAGCCATCATGGGTGGAACGTTCATCGCTCTTTTTACTTACACCGTTTGGTTAATGAGTATTTATGGGAACTTACCAAGAGTAAGTTTCGGACCTATCATTGCCGAAGGTGGCAATATAGATACCTTACTCATTAGCCTAAAAGCAGTATTAGCAGAAGAGACGTTATCAAATGTCATTAGCGCTTTTTCCGCGGCCGCTATTTTGTCGAGTTTTATAGGAGTTGGCTTGGGGGTATTCGATTTTTTAGCTGATTTATTCCAATTTGATGCCACTTCGAAAGGCAGAACCAAAACTTGGGCGGTCACATTTATTCCGCCGTTGATTTTCTCTCTTCTCTTTCCTTTCGGCTTTCTTGCTGCAATTGGTTATGCGGCGTCGGCCGCTGCAATTTGGGCATGTATAGTACCGGCCTTGTTAGCAAGGAAATCGAGGCTGCAAGTAACCTCTCACAATTTTGAGGAGAATGAAGAAGGTCATAAAAAATCAAAGCCTTACCAAGTACCGGGAGGAGAGTTGGTGTTGGTTGGTGTATTTATTTACGGTGTGGGCATCATTGTGATCAATATATTAGTTATGTTCGAAGCACTGCCCGTTTTTGAGGGAGTTTAACCTTAATTACTTAAGTGGCACACCGTGTCACTTAAGTACCCGCATTAAAACTGGTTTTGTTGCGTCATTCATTGAAACTAAATTCAGAACCTACGATCTGCTCAGCTACATTCACTCTCTCTCGTAGCCTTATTCCTAAAATTCTTCAAAAAACAACTAATTGGGATCAATATAACTAATCACTCATTAACCGTGGTTCTCTGACCTTTTAGATTGATGAAGATGCAGTATGGCTGGGCGCAAAGCAAGTTGTAACATATATCCGAACGCTTTCTAGGTCATCTGTGCGACCTGCGCCATGATGTATTCCGCTCCTTAGTGTCTATTCAAAGCCACGGTTTCAATGAACTTGTTACGTAATAAGATTGTCGTAAGGGTAGTTCATCGTTTTTCATCAGCTATTGTACTCAGTTGCGTATTCAATAAGTACCTTTTCAATTACATAGGCTTGAAAGGCGATTAACGTCGTATTCACAATCAGTGACTAAAACATGCCGAAAACTGCTGACCATTCTGAAATTTTTTCACCAGAACTAATTTCACTAACAATCGAAGCAGTTAAGATCGGGTCAAAGCTGGGGATATTCTTAATCGCCTTGTCACTCGGACTCTGTTGGCTCAGGTGTAGTGATGCACTGAATTTTGCCGCTAATGTTGATAAAGTCACAGTATAAGGTTTGCAGTAAGTTTCTCATTACGTGGGATAACTCAGTTAAATCAACCACCACGAAGGTTTATCTATTTGGGCTTGTTTTATATACAAGGAGCCATTAATTATTAAAGTGAGCTATTGTTTCTTCAAAGAAAGGTATATACATGCGAATACAATAGTGATGCTGCCTAATGCCGTCATCCAGCCTGGAATCTCATGCCAAAAAATAACCCCCCAAAGTAAGTTGAAGACCAGACCGATATAGCGGGTGACTGCAACCACTCCAGCATTTTCATGACTGAATGCTTTTGTTAAAAAAACTTGCCCAATCAGTGATACAACACCAATGGCAATCAGATAAATCCAGGTAAGGCCCTGTGGTATCACAAACTCATCTTTCATTAAGTAACCTGATACCAGCATAGCAGTGAAAAGAAAGTAGAAAACAATCTCGTAAATATGGTGGGTCTTGCTTAGGTGGCGAATAGTAATAGAGGCTGCCGCTGCGAAAAAAGCACTTGCTATCCCTGCTAGTGCGTAGAGGTTAAACGTGTCAAAGTTAAAAGGATTAACAATTAAAGCGACTCCGACTAAAACGAGAGGCAAAAGGAGCGCCGCTTTTCTAGGCAGCTTTTCGCCTAGAATCAGGCTGGAAAGCAATATAACGAAGAACGGGGACAGGTAAGCCAAAATGATGGCATCCGTTAGAGGCATGTGGGCAATGGTGTATACAAAAGCCAGCAGATAAAACGCCCCAAACAGACCTCGGAGCAGAAGCAATGGAATACCCGTGGTAGAAAACCTGATATTTGTTTGCCACATTAACCACGAAATCAGAACCGTTCCTATGGCGCTTCGAAAGAAGACAATTTCAGAGCTAGGAATCGTTAAGCTGGCCGCTTTAATAAGTGCGTTCATAACACTAAAAATAAAAGCAGAAAATATAGCTAACGTTACACCGTTACTCATGAGTCTCTCTCTAAAGCTCGTTTGCTCGGCGTACCCACTCGAGGTATTTTTGCGCTTGAGTGTGACATTCTTCAATCAAGAGGTTAGGGAGTTGAGACTCTCTTAACCAAGATTCGAACATGCCTAATACACGGTTGATGCTCGGTAATGCAATCCCATGTTCTATACCCAATACTTGAAGCCAGTAAAGAGTCTGTATATCTTCTCTGGGTATTCGAGGTAAATACAAGTCGCCTTCCTCTACCTTGCCTTTGGTGTAGGGCACGGCAGAGAAGTCGAAGTAGCATCCATTGGTATCCGGTTTAGAAAAAGGATCTATCAGAATCGCACTATATCGTACGTAAACTAAATATTCCTGCTCTATTGGTGTGAGCGACATGAATTGTTTAATTTGACTACGATGGATGGTTTCTGGATGCACAGGGTAGTTGTCATCATTGAGAAATTGTAACAAATTAAATGGTGTTCCGTTAAAGTGCAGCATCAATCTTGATATATCGCGCCATAGTTCAACCAAAGTGTGAATGGTTTCGGTTGTGATCGGCCCCTCAGGGAAAAGTTTGTACATGTACTTAACTTCTCTCGTCTCACTTAAGATATGATTGAGCGAGAATGGTGTAATGAAAAATGCGGGGTGAACGAAAGAGGTAATGTTTCGTCCCTCGACGCTAAATCCATTTTCCAACTCGACAACTGCGACACTGACATCTGCTAAAGTTTGAGCCAACAGATTCAGGACTGCACATTCAGCTTGACTGGAGTATGCATAAATACGTTTTTTTACTGCTTTTGTAATGACACGAACCCCAGCTTGTCCAGTTATGAATTTAGTGGCTGCAAAGTAATTGGAAAACACTAGCACATTAGGGGCTAAACTCAGCTCTGCAAAAATACCTTTTACAAGCTGGTGCCCTCCAAATAAGGATGAAATGAGAACCACTATTTTTATAGTGCTTAAACAAGATTTGGGTAAAGCTACCAGAACATCTGCATAAGCATGAGATGGTGTAACTATAACTAATGTATCCCATTCTCCACCTACTGCTCGTAAATCTTCAAAAATAGCATCAAATATCACTTGTCCAGCCAGTGGCTCCAAAGAGGGTTTTGCAGCAATAACATGTGCAATACTTTCGTTGTGTAAACTTTCGAACATGGCTTTCCAGCGCTCGGATGAGCGGTTTACTAACCCTAATTGTTCGCACTGGTTTTTAATGATTTTTGCTGTCTGAAATGCGGCTGGACCTGTGCCTACGATTAATACTTTTCCTAATGAAGCCGTCATTCTGCTCGCTCCATCAAAACGGTATCATATATAGCTGTATCGTTTGGGATCAGTTTTGTTCCCCATCCTTCAATGAGGTTAGGGTTAAAAGGGTAATTGAATGCGGATTTCAAACCGTTGCCAAACCGGACTAAGATACGGTGAGAGCGGTTAAGGTGGGGTTGAAGTTGCTTAAGTAGTTCCCATTTGTGTTCTACTAAAGATGCGATTACGACATGGGTTGGTCGAAAAGAGACGAACTCAGTAATTAGATCTTTGCAGCTAAAAGTGGTCGACAAGTGAGATAAGTCTAGTTGATTCGCCATCGTCACTGCTTGCTCATCAATATCGAGGCCATGAACTACAGCACCGGTAAACTGAGATATAGTGAATGCAGAAATCGGATACGAACCAGAGCCGATAAACAGCACTCGTGAGTTGTTTCCAATCCCTGCGTTCTTTAGTTCAATTTTGGTGTTTTCAGACAGTTGGTATAAATATTCACTGAGATTGAGCTGATGCTCTCTGGCACATTGGGATTGATGCTTCTCCAACATACACAAGGCTTTTATGGTAGTTTCACGAAGTTGTTTAATTCGACGGTCATGCTCAGGGGTAACCTCCAACTCTTTGCTAATGGCCTGAGGGTTTTCTTGCAAAATCCAAGAAGATAATTCATCCAGCTTCTCCTGCAAAAGGGCAAAACACTCACAATTTTCAAGACTGTAGTGCGTCAGAGCTTGGATCTGAGATTCAAATGTAGATATAGCGATTAATAATTGATAATGCCTGTTATTCATTGTCATAATAAATTCCAATTACGCTTTTAATCAGTGTCAAGGATCCGAATTGGGGTGACGTGAGTATGCCCATGTACGCAACAACCTACGTTCACCTGAACCTGATATATCTGGCTGAGCCTTTCAGAATCGAGCACGTCTTGTGGTTTACCACTGTGTTGTACGATGCCATCACTAAGCAAAAGAAGGTGGTCGCAGTACCGAGCTGCAAGAGAGAGATCATGCAGTACTGCAATGGTGATGATACCTCTTGCTCGTGTATATTGACGAACAAGGTCTAAAATTTGAACTTGATGCCTAAGATCTAGGGCACTTGTTGGTTCATCTAAAAGCAAGACGTCGGGCTCAGCAACCAGCGCTTGTGCCAAGGAAACTAGCTGTTGCTGACCGCCACTGAGTTGAGAAAACTGTCTTGGAGCGAGATTTATCAGACCTAAATAGATAAGGATGGATTCTGCTTTTTGTTCTTGTTCAAATGTGACATTCCAGCCCAGCTGATGCACAAAGCCAAGCAACACAAACTCAAAAACAGTTAATTGACAGGATGATTTGTTGAGCTGACACAGGTACGAGAAGGCGCTAGGTGCTAACTTTTTTCCGTCCCCTCCACTGGAATTAACCTTCCCATCAGAAGGAATAATGCCCATGACGGCCTTGAGTAAGGTCGTCTTTCCTGCACCGTTTGGGCCTAAAATAGCAGAAAATTCTCCGCCCCAAAAGTGCGCTTCTACCTTCTCCAAAACGAGTTTTCTTCCTACGGTGACGGCGAGATTTTCTATTGAAAGTGACTTCATTAGATAAACCTCCTGCTTATTAGAAAATAAAGAAGTATCGGGACACCTATTAAGGATGTGACGATACCAATTGGAATGATAGTGCCTGGTACGATCAACTTAGCAACAAGGGACGAGGTACATAAAAGCAACGCGCCCATTAATGCGGCCAAAGGTAAGTAGAAACGCTGATCTTCGCCGACTAATATTCTTGCGAGGTGAGGGGCTACTAAGCCAATAAAACCAATGGTTCCGACAAACGACACTGCGCCCGCAGTTAATAAGGAGCAAAGCAGAAACATCTGTAGCCTTAACTTGCTTGCCTTAATCCCCAAAGCCAGTGCGCGATCTTCGCCCGAAGTGAGGGCGGTAAGTGCCCACACTTTCGACAGCGCAAAGAATAAACTGAACATGAAAACGACTCCTGAAACAAAGAAGGACAACCAACTCGCTTTCAACAAACTGCCAAATAACCAAAAAACAATTTGTTGTAGCACCTCTGGTGACGCTAAATATTGGATTAATGACTGGAGAGCTTGGAAAAAGAACAGAACGACAATACCCGATAAAATGAGTACTTTGGCGTCCATATTTCGGCTCCTACCAATAAGGTAGATCGCTAGGCTCGCTAATCCAGACGTCAAAAACGCGGCAAACGGCACGCCTAACCAATGCAAACCAAACACTGAAAAACCGGTTAATAAAGCCATGGCAGCACCGAATCCAGCAGCGGCGGAGATGCCGAGGGTATAGGGGCTTGCTAGAGGGTTGGCTAGCAGGGTTTGCATCAGGCCGCCAGCGAGGCCGAGTGAGGCACCAACCATGATACAGGTGAGAGTGATGGGGAGCCGAAGTTGCCAGACGATGAGTGTTGATAAGTTGTCACCAGAGGGGCCACCAAGGAGAGCTTCAAGAACTTGCTCAACACCGAGCCACGATGATCCAGTACCAATATCAAACAAAGCGGAAAGGCTCATCGCCAGAAAGGTGACCAGCAAAATCTTACTCCGCTGCTTCTGCATTCGTTGATAAATACCGCCGCTGGAATTAAGGTTAGACGTCATTTTAATGCTTTTATTCATGGTTTACTTCCACCTGAATCATGAAAGTGCCTTTGAGCGCTTGCGGCATGTAGTTCTTAAAAAAATTTTGGTGTAATGTCTTAGGTTCAATGTCTTTAAATGCTTCTGGGTAAATCGACTTCGCTAGGTATAATAAGAAGACGTGATCGTAAATAGTACGAGTTCCTGAGTGGTACATACCGTAAACGTCACCATTTTGAACCGCACTGAGTTGTTTCCATCCAGGACGGTTTAGGTATGGGCGGTATCTAGCCTGCACTTCTTCCATTGTGCTGTCGAAGCCAAGCAGTGCGCTGTCGCTATGCTTAGCCCAGTGGGCTCCGGATATAAAGATTACCTCTGGATCTTGACTCAAAACATATTCGGGCGTTAGCTGAGCAGAACCTTCAAACATCCCACTGGCGATATTATCGGCACCCGCCATGTTCAAAAGGTTGCCCCACATTGTCGTTGAGTAAGATTTACCGTATTCACTCGGCCCACCTGTACCCGCTTCAACATACACACTGCGTACTTTTTTGTTTTCCAGATGTTTCATGACACGTTGTTTTACCAGGTTAATGGCGCTTTCGTATTCTGTTGCAATAGTCTCTGCGCGCTCTTCTGCGCCCATTACTTGACCTATAATACGTGCACTAGCAACGTGGTTTTCAAGCGTTTGAGCGTTGAAGTCCACAACTACAACTTTGATGCCACTCTTTTCAAGGATTTCAACTTTTTCATCAAGAGCCTCATATTGCCATGCCGCAATAAGCGCAACATCTGGCTTAGTTAATAAGAGCTTCTCGAAATCAAAAGTACCAGTGTAAAGAGAGCCTGAATCGATAATCGTTTCTAACTCTGGAATGATTTTTTTATATGTTGCCCATTGAGATTGACGGTAATCTTTCCAAGAATTTTTTGGGAAAATAGCTACTTTTTTGTACGCATCTGGTCCCACGATGGCCAGATAGTCTTCAAAATAAAACCCTAGGAAAATATTGCTTGCTGGTTTTTCCAAATCTATCTCCCTTCCGAGTACGTCCTTGACGTGAATCGAAGCAAAAGCCTTGGTAATACAGCTCAAAGCCAAAATTGCAATGCTGAGGTATTTCAAGTAATAACTACATTTCATTGAGATTATCTCTAACTATTAACATATAAATCACATTAATTGTTATGTTATAACGTTTTAAATTAATTATTAATAATTAATCCCAATGAAGTCGGAGAGGAAAAGCTTGAGAGTGAATGGCCATTTTCTTTGTAAGAGAGTAGGAATGTGCCTTAGTATATAAGGCGTCATTAACTATAAAATTTTTTACCTTGTTGTTAGAGAGTGATAAAGAGTTGTACGATTTAATTAATTACCTTAAATAAATCGTACACTAGAGCCTATGATTATATGTTGTATCCTTCTAGAATAATTATAAATGACGAGATATTATGGAACCATTATGGAACCGTCTGAGAGGCTTCGGTAAAAGCGACTTGTTTTTCAGAAGATGTTAAGATTAATTCTAGTTCATCTTTTTTAGTTAAACATATTTGACTAGATTGATTATTGACATTGACATTGACAATCTCAAATTCATGCCAGAAAGAGAAATAACTACCTATTATTATTATTGTAATTAAGATCGTTGAAGAAATACCCCAAAATGCGTATCTAGGGTAGTGATTTAATTTTATCTGTTTAGGGAAGTCTAGCGAAGATTCAGATTCAGGGATATTAAGTTTGTAACCTTTTCTTGGAATATTAACGATTTTGATATTATCAAGTTTTAATACTTTTCTTAGATTAGTAATCGCAACTGGTAAAGAGTTTGAACCAATGATATCCGGGCTCCCCCAAGCTGCAATGACCAACTCTTCTTTGGTAGATATGAGCTTATCATTCTTAATGAGAGTCTCAAGTATACAACTCTCAGGTGCTGTGATAGAAAATGATTTTTTATTACTAAGAATCAATTCTGCGCCTGATTCATTACGTTGTAATAAACAGTTTCCAATAGAGGTGTTTAAGTTTTCAAGTTTTGGTCGTATCATAACTTTACCATCTAATATTACATCATCATTGAAATTCGAAGTTAGTCCCCCCGTCTTTTTATGATGATTTCAAGTTATCAATAAGGAGATAAATGTAGATTATGATTTATTTGGCATAAGTGTAGGCTAAATAACCATAGATTCTAATGCTAAATAATTATACCCCAATTAGCTATTAGAGGTTTCTGAGTTGTTTTTTATTGATGGGTCAAGGGTATACCAAGACATTCTCGGGAAGAGAAAGAAGGAAAAAGGGCTAGGTTTCATCAGTTTTATCTCCTTTCTTAAAGTTACAATAACATTAAAATTAATACATATATAGAAACTAATCAAGAGACATCATTCTATTTTTAAGAAATAAATATAGAGTAATTGCTTTGTTTATAAGCACGATTTAATAAGGTTTTTATAAAAATCAGTGGAGAACCGGGACACAGGTGAAGTTCTACGATTACATCAGGAGTAAATGAAATTTCTAAAGGGGATTTTTATCAAGCGTGGAACCAACAATGCGCCTTCAAATCGAAATAGTCCGTCTCTCACCGAATACCGCTCAGAATGATAGATACCGCCTTATTTGGCGATATCTGGGTCGATATTAGGAATTCAATGATTTGAAGACGCTTACGAGAAAATTAAGATTTATGATAAAGAGACTTAATTATATATAAATTATGTCTCTTTATTTAGTTCGCTATCCTACTCTCATTCTCATCAGAGTTATGTTACTCGCCCTACTTTTTGGAGTGGCATATGGTTATTGAGCACAGATTCATCATAGGAACAAAGACGTTTCTTGGGCTGCTGGGGATATTTTTTGGGGTATTCAGCACTATTTCTTCAGCGTTTCAGCCTACGAACGAAAGGTTCTCTCACTATGAATTTGGCAGAACTGATGCCAAATACGCTGTCAATATTGAGATGAGTAAGCTCAATGAGTTGTCAATTCGTCACGGTGCAGCGATTGACGGATTTGTTTATACCTATGACTCTGAAGAAACAATCTATCGGATCGGTGGCGAGGGCGGCATCATTTCGTCTTTAGACACCGTTGGTTTAAATAAGATGGTCATATATAGCGGCAACTTTTATTGGGGAAGTGCTGAAAAGCCATCGATAGTAAAAATCGAATTTCACTATAACAACGGAGATAACATATCCTTTGGCAGATCTGATTCTGCGTCCAACATTGTCAAAAGTGAACACGAGATTCAACCGGATTTAATTAGTATATCACTCTGGTCTGATGGCTGGCTTCTTGAAGGTCTTAGATTCAATTACCCTCGGTTAGAAAGCGCTTCACCAAGTGGCGAATTTTCTGAAAATCTTCCTCAGTTAGATATCAAAAGAGCAGTCCTTCAGACTGGCAATGGTTTTCTCTATACTGTGATGCCGACGTCAAAACGGATTGGTTTATTGACCTACGACGGGACAACAACCATTGATGTGTCAACTCTCGATCTTGATTACGATCAGCTGACCATTCTTGAATGTGGGAGTCGAGACGATTTTGTTCCCCGAGCGGCGGTGCGCAACTATGAGAATGTTTTTGGTGTAACTGGCTATGAAAATATCGACTCTTATTGCCATCTGGCCAAAAACAAGGAGGTGAAGTGGTTTGACGGTGGGTCATTCGGGTTCGATTCGTGGTATTCGGACAATCTGAAAGGGGACGCCCAATGTTATTCTCTCGATGGGCAACGTTGTTTAACCCGGCTCGATTATACCCAACAGCATGAGATTACTAATCCTTTCATCTTGCAAGACATGGGAACTAATGCCAATCGGGTTGCGGGATATCTTAGCAATACCAATCAGTTAATTCTTAAATTCGATGGAAATCCTCAAGGGACAGGAACCTTCGCGAGCCTAGTGCTGCCCGAAGCCTTGGAACAGACTATGGTCTATCCCTTATCAAACATATCACCTTCTCATATACATGCTTTAGCATCTAACGGGGTAGCGCATTTCATCCCACCAGGGGCAAGTGTGGGTGAGACCTACACACATCGTTCACCTATCGAGCAAACTAAACGTGTCATTGTGGATGTGGTCAATACAGATTCACAAGTGACGGTCTATTTACCTAACGGGCAAGCCCATCAGCTTTCGACAGGCGAGAGAAAAACCTGGACCTACCTTGGGGGAGAGTGGTTTGAGGAAGGCCGCAATCTCAATGACTATCCGGACATTATCCGTCGTGCACGCCCTGTGACTTGCGGTCAGGCCTTAGCGCAAACCACGGGCCATAATGGCTCCGAGATGCCTGGACACTGGTGTGCCAAATTGGCCTCAGTAGAAAAAACGTTCAGTCACCAAACCGTGCAAGCCAATATTGATGCCACAATGATTAATATGGAGACTCTTTTCTCTCAGATGGAAGTCTATGAAACGAAAAAGGTTAACGACGATTTTAGACCTCGCATCTTGTCATTACAAAATCGTGTTAAAAAGAAACGAAGCCGCAAGAATAGCGATTGCAAGTTGGCGTGGCTTTTGCCGATGGCGATACTCTGCATCGTCTCTAACGAGCAGCTTGATGATTTACGAGATGCGCTCGACGATCTCAATAAGGAGTATGACGCGGAGCTTAAATCAACCAGGGACAACATTCAACTGGCCCGTGAGAGTCGTTGGCATAAACTGCATGAAACTTGGGCTGAAAATGATCCGACCCATTTTTCCGGGCTACTCAAGGAAGAAAGTCAGACCTTAGACGCCCTTAAAAATCTCAAAGCGGGCTACGAGAAAAGTGCGCAACAAGCCAAAGCTGATTACCAGACGGCGATGCAGAAGTACCTCACGGACGCCAGCCCGGAGCATATTCTGTTAGAAACGGTTGAACATCTTCCGCTGGTTGGTCCGGAAATCAAACATATCGTAGATTATGCTCGGCACCCTACCGGTAAAAATCTCAGACGGATGTTATTGGGCTTAGCTGGACCGGTGGGAGAAGCCGTCGAGGGTGTGGTCGAGCTCGTCACTGAACCAGGGGCGTTAAACCAGAAAGAAATAAAGTTTTTGACCGATGTTCTGACTGATTTGGGCAACGATTCGACGATTGGTCAAGGCTTACAAGATGTCGTCTCCGATGCAATTAATGATTTAGGCGATGAGGTGATTGAGAGCATTCGTCAAGCAGGTCTATGGCGAGATAACCCAGGAGAAAGGAATCTTATCCAGTCTGACTATCAAAATTTTGTTGATTGGCGTTCCCAAGCCGAACGTATCGACTATGACTTCTGGCAGGGCGCCAGTGATCAGGAAATTAATGTCCAGCAAAATTTTACTCCTGAGAACCGTAACTTCACCTCGTTCTTAGCCACCCCGTCGCGCTTTGACCACGGCTCTCTGACTGAGATTAAGTATGCAAGTGGAGGCAGTATCTTCGCCACAAAATTAGCGACTATTTTTAATCACTCCTTTGGAAAAGGATACGAAGAAGTGGCTAAATCCAATCCGCTTTATGCGTCATGGACACGCGAGCAGGTTACCAATGAACTGTATAAAGTGCTTGCCGACCCTGCGTACCACCAACAGCGTCAACCTTATTGGGTCGACTCTGCAGCCATAGGGAAGCGTCCTGCGGGTCTGGTATTTACCAAGCAACACGCGATGATCGTTATAAACTCCGATCTAGTGTCACGTGATAGTGAAGATTTTTATAAATTCTATTTTGAAGAATTAGGTCATCTAGTTAATTGGTGGCGATGTAAAATTTTTGATGTCAATGTCAGTCAATGCGATTCAATGGGAGATGCTGGTGCCCGTTTCAGGGATGCGGTTCTAATTGACCCAGCGCTCCATACAGTTTCGCTACCCTCTTTACTGGCCGAGTTACCTCAGCATCCGAATGTCGATAAACAGACAATGCAATTTGCTGACAATAGCTTTGCGACGCTGGAGGGCTGGCCGGACTACTACACCGTCAATGATCACATTGGTGGTGGTGGCAAATTTTCCTGGCTATTGCGCTTAGGGCTGGATGTGACGAGTCAGGAGCTCAGGGGGTTGGTTGATGTGTTTGAGCTGGAAGTGGTTATCAATGCCCCAAGCCCAGCGCTGAAAGGTAATCCGTGGAAAAAATCGGCTAACGGCTACTGTCAAACCGATACAGACACGGACTGTAATATGCCGACGATGTGGATGTCGATTGCTTTCAGAGATGCATTAAAGGTGGTCAGCGGGAGTATGCCACAGTTTAAAGACGCGAAGGCATCACAAGCTGGCTTTGATCTTCTGCCAATGCTGGTGAGAAAGCATGGTGGTAAGCTGCCATTTCAGCTCACGTCGGTCAACAGTACCGACTGGCGCTACATGGGCTCACACGATATCTATTACAAAAAATTTACTGGCAGCTTGGTAGCAAGACTGAATTTGTGGAAAACGCAAAAATTGATGAGAGGTAAGACGGCGGGCACTACTTTCAAACCGGAGATATCATTAAAAGCGGCACCCGCCTCTGGGAGTTATGTGGTTGAAATTGCGACCAAGGATAAGGACGATTTTGCGGCTTGGTTGGCCGGTGATATCGTATCTGCAGTGGCAGGATGCGCTGTAGGTTTTGCGGTGGGAGTGATAGCCGAAACAGACCCAGTGGCGCTGTGTCATGTTATGTCTGATATCACCGAAGCGGTAGAGACGGCTTTTCAGGGATTGGACAAGCGCCCGACCATGTTCTTCGAAGCCGACGGCAATATCAACTTACCGGTATCGCTCGAATATCGATACGCGACAAGCGGTGATAAGATCCGCAGGAGAACCGCGACAGAGGCTCCTTCAGGGCGAGTCCAATACAGCGAAGATGGGCGAGCCCACTACTTGGTGGGAGAGGCACCCGGTTCTATTCCAGAGGAAGACATCAGTCACAATCGGGTCAGTATTACCACCAATCCACAGGCTTCTTCTTTTCGAACCAAAGCTGGGAAAGCTTTCTCTAAACTGGGAGCCAAGTCGATTAACCCAGTTGGGGTTTTTCGATTTAGGGTTGGCTTTGATTATGCTGAAAAGGTGATACAGAAAGGAGCGTACGCTTTGCCGTCTGCCGTGATAGAAGACTGAGAGCGATAAAAGTTATTACGTCTGACGTATACCAAGGTCGTCCAACTCTAGAGGGAAATGGGGGAGAGTTTCATGAGCAACAACTCGTTTGAGCAATGTTTATGTTTGCTGTTTGGTTGATGTAAATGCAAGGCAGACTATCGATAAAATGAGTGCACTCGCACTGATTATAAATAGGACGTTATAGCTGGTGAGTTGTGGGGCGTAATGAGCCATCACAACGGCACCTACGCCTTGCGATATAGCAAAAGCCATTGTCATTGCCCCCCAAGATTTAGTATGGAGCTTTGTCCCAACAATTTCTAAGGTGTAAGTTGAGACGAGTGTTACGGTGCCAGGGGTAAACAGACCAACGAGTATAGATGAAGCAAAAAGTGCAATCTTATTTGTACTTAACAAGGGGAGTGCTACCCCTATCGCTTTAAACGAAAATGCAACCAATAGTGCTTTTTTAAGTCCGAACTTATCACCTAATGTACCGGTAATTATTGGTCCAACACCAGCACCGATGCCAAAAATTGCCCAGTAAAAGCCACCACTCGTCAAACTCATTCCTAGCTCTCGAACAATATAGTCGACCCAAAAGAGAGAATGAGGTAAATAACCAATGGCGTTAAAGGCATAAGCTAAAAGTACGCAGCTAATACTGATACGCTCATACTTAGATAAGGCATTAAACGTTGAGGGGCTTTTAGCGCAGTGATTTGGTTTAACCTCGAGAGACCATGTGTTCCATGTTAAGACAGTGGCGAGGAAAGCGATCGTTCCCATACCTAACCAGGCGCTTTCGACACTTTGAGAGATAAGTAGAGGTATGAACGTTCCTGAAATCATCGCACCAAGACCAATCCCTGAAAATACTATGCCACTGATTCTTGCTTTCATCTCTTGGGGGTGAAGGCTAACAATCATTGGTGGGACTAGCACCATAAGAACGGATCCCGATACTCCAGCGATGGTTCTCAATGTCAAAAACCATTCAAAGGGAGCAGATTTCAAAGTACAACCAAGGTAGCTAAAGCTACTTAATAACAGAGAGGCACGTATGAGTGTGCCTATTGAATAATATTTCTGTAAAAAACTTGAAGCAGGAGCCCCTAAGATATAACCAATGAGTGTTGCAGCGCCAAGAATGGAGGTATCTTCGCTTGAGAACCAATTGCTCTGAATGAGCACAGGCATTAAGGCTATGTAGGCAAAGCGGCCAATGCCATTTCCGACTAATATTGCAACTAGCCCTGCGAAAGAGGTGCGGTTTAATAGTTTAACTTGTGACATCTTGTTCATCTTAAGCCTAGGCCTAAGACAACTGTTTAAAGAGAGCCCGGACCGACCTACCTGCGTCGACAATCGCCGTAGAGTTAACTCCAGGTCTAGGTATGATAAAGGTGTAAAATTTATTGCCTTCTGTCGGAATGCCTAGCGCCCAAATGTTATTTTGCTCGATTCCGTTTGCATCGAGCACATTCATGTTTGGTGTTACATCAATACCACCGGGATGATAATTTCCATTGAAGTAAAGCCTTGTATATTGTTTAGCTAAAAGGTTTTTCCAGAGCTCAGTCCCATCGTCTCCCGGGCTGTGTATAGGGATCTTTGCATGAATTTTTATGTTGGCTTGTTCTTGTAGTTCAGGCCACACCGTTGATTTGAGAGTGATCAAGTTTGTATTCGAACAATGCCTTACGTCTGGCGAAGGGCCAAGATTTAACTTGAGTACACCACTTTTAAGCAAAGCGACCATCTCTTCTATTCTTTCTTTTGGTGGACCTACGGCGAGCCGGTTCATCAAAGGAATAAACACAGAATCAACCCAACGATGTGATTCTTCCGTCAGGCCTTTAAAGTCGATAACACTTCGAATGAGATCTCTTAAGTCACGTAATACGTCGCTAGCCGATTTTATTGGGCTACTGAGGTTCCCTTTTTTAGCTTCTTTAATATCGGCTTCAAGGAAACCTATCAGCCAAGCAATATAGACGTCTGGAGAGGCAAGCGCGTAGCTTGGGACTGGTGCGGCAAGTTTCTCCCAACTAAACCTATCTTCAATCGAAATGGTTTTAGCAACGAGCACTTTCTGTTCATGCAGTCGTGAGTATAGAAACTGGTTACAGAATTTTTGGGCCGCAATAAGCCCTTTCTTTTGGCTTAGGTAGCTTTCGTAGTACGCATACTCCATGTCTTTTATAAGCAAAGGCAGTATGTCTTTTATAAAACTGACGTCCCCTCGCTCTCTAAAGTTGGCGACCTTCTCAGGAGTTAGAAACTTAGCATGGTACTGCTTAGATGTTCCTTTTTGGTTTTCCGCTCTTCCGGACAAAGGCAGACCAGAGCGTGAATAGGCGATGATTTTGGGCTCATTTCCAGAAGGTAAATATTGAAGGCAACCTTTTTGAGGGCGGATGAATTCTCCGCCACGCCCAATCGACAACTCTGCCAGAATGTCACAAGCCGTTAATCCGAGCCCTTGGAGAGCGACCGTTTGATTTGAAGTGATATTTTTTAGTTTTTCTTTTAATGGGTATGGATTAAAAATTTCTTGGGCAGTATCAGGGTTTATATATTTGGCTTTCGTGTGCCCTGTAGTTAAGTAGAGATATTCAACATTGGTGATAATGCTTCGGTCATCAAGTAAATTCCAAGAATGATCATCTAACTTAGTGATATCAATAACTTCAGAAGGTACATAGTCGATCGTGATATGTGAAAAGGACATATCAACAAGGTAGTGAAATACCCAATTCAGATACTCACCAAAAAGAGCACGAGAATAGTATTCGTTCGGCAATATTGTTTTAGGACTTAGCTCATCTTTGGGTCTTTCGCACAACCATTGATAAAAATTAGGCCCTGAAATTATATTTTTAGCTTCACTCACACTCTCATCAGCGAACATAGTGATTTGAGAGCTGACTGTATTTACGAGTAAATGATTCGGTTGTTTGACATTATGACACCCAGAGCCTGGAAGGTTTGGGTCAAATACTTTTATATCTAATGGTTGATGGGGGCGATCTATTGAGAGGGCTATTATACGCTCTAAAACGCTTAGTCCTCGAGGGCCAATACCAATGATGCCAATCGTATTATTTTTCATAAGGAGCCTTGTTGATTAAAGATGTCACGGTGAGCCTGATTTAAACCTCGGATAATTTCGAGCAAATGGCCCATTTTCATCAGCGTCGGGGTCATATTCTAACCCATCAAATCTTTAGGCTAACAGTGTAAGAATAGAAACACATCGAAGTAATAATAATTTATGCCCCTTGCTCTTGAGTTTCTCTCAAAATTATTCGGTCGGTAGTGATCAATTCAACGAAGTTGCACTTAATCTGAACAAAAATTTAGACATAAAACCTCTCGGAGGCTTCTTTCGTTATTAATACCTTCGAGGCTCCTAACTGACATAAATGGCATGGTACCGATGAGGAGGTTGAATGGCTTAGATATGAAGGGGATTTTTTGGAACAACATAAGTGCACCAAACTTTATGACTAGGGTTTTGGTGAGTCACACTTGGAGTTCTGTAAATAAGTGTGAGTTACGACACCAAAGTTAAAATACCAAAGGTGGCGAGTAAACCAAGGGAAGCAACTCTTGGTTAAGGCTTCATGAACACACGAATTATGGTGTTGCTGTTGAACAGGTCGATGAGCTTTATATAAAACCAATGAGTGCAAAGGAATGGGGAAGTGGTCATATTGATTGGCTTGGCTATATGAATTGACCCCAAAGGCTCGCATGCGTTTACAGAGTTCAGGTTACTTGGGCTAACCTAGGAGAATAGCGTTAATATTAACCGAGGTTTTTTAATGAAACTAAGCCAATGTCACCTTTCATAATTGCTTCGTAAATGTTTATAAACATTGGAGCAGAGAGGAATAGAATGAAAGATTATCATGCGAATGATATGACTAAGCATAATTAGTGCAGGCTCTAGCCCAAGATAAATAGCAGCAACAGTCATCGACTCAACACTGCCTGGAACCCATGACATCAAGAGTACTAGGAACTCCTTATCAATTAGCTTACTGAATATATAAGCAAAACTAACCGTTACTGTAAGACTTAACGTTGTAGCAATGATCCCTGCTCGCGCATAAGAGAAGACATCTGCACCAGTTATATCTTTTAGACGGATCCCTATCAATGCCCCTAGAGCGGATGTCGCAATAAATACAAGTTCTGTCGGAACAAGAAAATTGTATGACGGTAACCCTGCGTTTACAAACATAGTTGCTAACATTCCAGTTACCATATACGGTGCAGGAGTCCCAATTTTATCGAAAAGTAAACCTGAAAAGTAGGCGAGGAAAAGTGGGAGAAGTATACAAAGATTGTCTAATGAAATAGCAGGTCCAGGAACTGGTGATTTGTCCGTTGAGACAAGAAGAGCGGAAGCAATGATTAAGAATATGAGTCGAACTGTGTGAGTGAAAACTACTTTACTAGAAGGCGAATTGTGCTTTTCATTAATGACAAGAACCGCGGCCATTGCTCCCGGAACCGACCCAAGTAGGCTTTCATATTTTGACCATTTCTCTCGCTTATAAAGCCAGATATAGGAGGTGAGAACTTGTGCTGACATACAAAGGACGAGTCCTACAAAAAGTAACATCGGATAACCCTTGGAAAGAGTTTGTACAGGGACGATTGAGCCCACTGTGGTCCCAAGGATTAACTGGACACCAGTCAATGTGCTTTTGGGAAGAGTTAGAGTAAACCCTGCTTTTGACGTTAATAAAAGAGCAATTAGAGCACCGAACATTGCACCTAGTGGTATCCCGAAATATGTAAATAATAGCGAGCCAACCAAAGCTATGAATGAGGCTAGATACATGTTTTGGTTTCCCTCTTGTTCAGCTTGAAAGATGGTAATAAAGCGGAAATTTGGTTATTAATCACATCTATGTTATTGACCATTGTCTAATAGCTGAGCAAAGTTACCGGAAAGGTAAGATGCCTCCTTGCCTGGGGTAGGAACCTGATGATGGAGCCAGTTCTGCCGCTTGCAGAACTGGAGCTATGATAATAGACAGCTCTACAATCCTGAAGGCTTATTTGCTTGGAATTAATTTTGTGCTAGCAGTCTAATTGCATCTAAAAATTAGTGCGTATGTAGTCAACCAAACTTTGCGACATAACCAGTAAGCAAGAGGACGAAGATACATTAATTATGTTAGCGGTACTTATCATATACCCCAATATCTTTTTTTAAATGGTCAGAAAGGTATCTCACATCGAGAGATGCATTTTTATTTTTTCTACTTTTTAACTTAATCCGAAGATAGCGTAATAGAGTCTCTAAACCTCGTTTTTTTTGAATTGTTTTTTCTAGTTTTTTATTTATCATAGCAACGTACTCTTTTTTATAAGAAAAACCATGATTTCAACGGCTAAAGTTAATTGAATGGAAATGTATTTAAATCTAGTTAATTGTTCTCCTTAGAAAGGGGATTTTAGTTAAATTTAAAATCATTAAATAAAATAACGAATATAAAGGCTATTTGGTAATAATTTAAATTTAATTTATTTTCATTAAGGGTTTATGATGGGATTTAGAGTTAGATACTGTCTGCGAAATGCCCCCAGTCTCTAAATGATATTTATTTTATGGGATTGCTTGATGTGATGGTGCGTTCTAGAATCTTGTCAGTACTTGGAGTATTAATGTAGATACAGCGTGTGGTCAAATTTACACCACAACCCCTTCCAATAGAGGGGTAGGTTTTATCTAATGGTTATCTGTAAGAATATAAAATGTTATTGAATCATCAGCGAAAAATAGATAAGTGCGATGTAATAGGGTGGAGGCTATTTATAGTGTAAATTTTTAATCGTTAATCTTGATGTTTGAGGTGATTTTTTAGAAAAGAATGCCGCTCCAGACGACATTCTTAGTCTATTTTTTTGTTAATCAATGGATAATCAGTGAGCGGGACTGGTAAAATAATAAGTTTCCTGATGGATCGATAATCTCGAAGTCATATTGAATAGGTTGTTCCAGTTCGGCCATTAGATTATCACTGATACCAAAGCCATTTCGATAAGCTGAGCCTATCACATTGATTACATTTAATTTAGTATCTACTGGTAAAATATTCCCCCCTGATTTCGAGAAAATATTACCATACATTGTAGACATGTATTGATAAGACCTTAAAAAAGAGGTGGTTCGATTGAATTTAATTTCATAGTCTGTCCCGTCTTTTCTTTTAAATGCCAAGCGACCAGTTGAGCCTACGGGTATTGACGTATCTAAGTGTGGACCTTGAATGACACGTATTTTCATCGTGTCGACGACGTTAAAAAGGACGCTTGCAAACTCTTGCCTGTATGTATTATCTAACAAATCAAATCGATATTGACCCTCCGACCCATTATTGTTTATGTACAACCGATTACCGCTTAATATGATGGCATCATTCTCAGTGTTTCTATCGGCCTTAAGGCGAATGTGAGAAGTAATATCTGTATTTTCACCTTCTTCATTTATAGCACTTACCATTATTGGACTCCCCAATTTTAGGTAAGGTATATCTTCGAAAGATAGCTGTTGACCATCTAATTCAATATTTTTGGCAAGAGTCATTGAATGATGATTTTGATTATATATGTGAGTATCTGATGTTTTGATGTTGTTGTAATCAATCTCAAGATCATAGGTGATTAGTTCTTCTGCTTGAAATTCGAGAGTTAGGAGAGATGGTTGGAAGTTTCCTAAAAACGTTAGGTTCCCCCATGAATCTACTATTAGGTCTTCAGAACCTGAAACTGTGTACGGTCCTATAAGCCAATTTTTGCTATAATGATTGAAAATGTCGTTCAGAAATGGAGAGACATTAACCTGAACTGGTTGTTGGTTAAACTTATCATACGATATCCTATAAACACCATTTGTTTCGATGTGCTTTAATGAAGGTGCGCCAGAGCGGTTTATTATCTCATTGCTCCCCATACTGCTTATCGCCACAAAATCTATAGCTTGGATTGGGTTGATATAATCTCTTTCACGGCAGTCAAACGTGAACAATGATTCATGCGTTTGGTTTCCTGGCACTCCATAAATTTTGTCATCAAAAAGAACCATTGCCCGTGGTTCAGAGAAACTCAAATTACAGGTTGACCAGGCTTTTTTTCCTTTACTTCCGGGGACTTTTTCACCGTTGGAGTTAATGAATTCAACTTCTAGGTTACGGTTAGTGACATTAACGTCATTCAATAATAAACGGACGGGCAAGCCTTTATCCCTTCTCGTGTAGAGGCTATCTGCTACATTAAGGTTTAAACGTAGATCTGTGTTATCTACCTTCACTTTGTAATAATCGGGCTGATGGGGTAGGTACGAAGAAAGCTTACTCCCGTTAATCGAGAGAGAGACTAAGGCGTTTTCAGACATAATAAGAAAACCGTCTTCAATCCTCCCAGCCCCGTCAGGGCTTACCTCGATTTCGACTAAGGATGTGACATCTACTCCGTTGCTTGTGATAAGTAGACGATATGGAACATCGATATGTGCTTGTAATACTTCTGGTAAAGATGGCAGGTTGACAGTGGTTTCGAACATTGTCACAAAATCGCCCAACGTTACAATTTCATAATTTAAACTCGCCGCCTCGACTATATTGGGGTGTTTAACTAAGATCTCATGACGTCCTATGTTCCTTGGATTTGACAGAAAATCGTGGAGTTCTGCCAGAGATAGTTTTTGTCCTTCAATTACATAAGTTAACAACTCCGCTCTAACAGGGTGAACCTTCCCGTCCGCGTTAATATACGAAACCAAAGGGGCGACTTCTGCCCCGACAGGCAAGAAACGCTTTTGAGGATCAGTAATTAGCTTGCTTCCACTTAACTGTTTTTGTTGTATTTTAAAATATTTCGCGTATTCCCGACCGTTCACTTGGATTTGTATTAAAAGTTCCTCTTCTTTGTCTTGAAGATTTTCCTCGGTAGGAGTAAGGAAGATATTACCGAGGGCATCTTGTTGGACGAGCTTCCCCATCGGAGTCTTTAATTTCACATCGTTTTGCTTTAATGGGAAGCGGCTAGACATTCCTAAGGCGTAGTGATGACCTACGGTAAGGGGTACATCTTCAGTCAGCACAAGTCCCGAGTATAAATCGATGAAAGCTATGTTTAAAAATTTTGTCCCTAAGTCATTTGAATCAATTTTTAAGTGATATAAATCACCATTCCGTTTATTTTTTAGCTGCGCTTGACCATTTTTGAGCGCTACGATCTTTTTATCCTTGGTCAGTTTTACGAACTCTTTCCCTGACATGACCTCAAACTCTGGGTTCATTGCAGCAGGTATTTGAGGTTCGCTCTCCACGATTTCTGAGAAACCAACCATTTCATTTGGTGAGAGGAGTAATTCACCGGCAAATATCTTCTGCACCTCAGAGCCCGCTTTTTCTTTACAACCAAGAAGAAGCAGAAGTGAAAGACTAACAAGGGGTAATCTAATTTTCATTACGTCAACCTAAATAATAAATAAAATACTTAATTTTAATTGGTCGTCCTTTAAAAAAGTTAGCGAGATATAATAGCTAAGAAAACCCTAGCTCTTTAGAAGGGGACTTCGGTTTGCCAAAACATGTTCGTTTTTAATGTTATATAATTATAGAAAAATTAAATAGCGTAGGTAAAAGGTGGGGAAAATGAAATTTATTGATAATTAATTTTCATTTTTGGGTTTTTATATTGGATACAGTACGTTAATGGCCATGTTTTGAGGGGTGAGTGATACTTTATTAAATAATGTAATTTTCTAATTAATATATTATTTATATCTAAAATAATATTAAACGGGGCTCCTTCGTGGCGAATGGACGAGACGTACATTAACGTCAAAGGTCAGTGGAAATATTACTATCGAGCGGTTGATAAGTACGGCCATGTCATTGATTTTTTACTCTGTAATCGCCGTGATGAGAAAGCGGCTCGCGCCTTCTTTACCAAGGCAATCGGCTATAATGGATTACCAGAAAAAGTGGTTATCGATAAGAGTGGTGCCAACGCGTTAGCGCTGCATAACATCAATGTTCAACTCTGGCTGACAGGGAAGATGCTTAACCTGATTGAAGTGCTTCGACGGCCTTTGAACGATTCTACGCACTCGCAGTATAATTGTATCTGTAGGATGGGGCTGTCACGCCTCTAACTAGATTTGCGACAGAACCAAACCTTATTATCTTCCACACTGGCTATAAGTTCTCGCCGTGCATCCTTAGGCAAAATATTGAACTGTTTTTTGAATGCAGCACTGAAGTGACTAACATTGCTGTAGCCAAGTATCATCGCGGTTTCTGTTACGTTGTATTGTCGTAGAAGGTCGAGCGCTTTCTTCATTCTTTTTTTTTGAAAATATGCATAAATACTGCAGTTATAGAGAATTTTAAAGCCTCTTTTCAGTTTGCACTGATTAAGCCCAACCACCGCGGCAATTTCGGATATTGTTGGTGGTTCACTCAAGTCTTTCAGTAAGTAGCGTTTTGCGGCTTCTAATCGATGTTTTTCCCTAGCACTGATATTGCATTTGCATGATTGCTCGCTGCTGTCTTCAAGACTCCAATGGATGTAATTAAGTACCGCAGCATGAAGCAATATTTTGCGTTGGGGAGATTCATTCATCAAGGTTGCTAAGTTCAAAGCCGCTGATACCGCTTTTGGGCTTTTACCTACATTCTTGACAAAAAATGAAACATCACTGTACCAAGGTTCTTTCAGTAGTTCTTCGCCAGCGATTTCAATCAGCAATCTAGGTGTAATCATGACCGCGAGATTACAAAATTCGGTTAAGCGGGGCATGTAAAATTCCTCCCCATCAGAAAAACCGATATTCACTTCTCCTTCACGGAGATGAATATTAATATTTCGAATTTTCGCTTCAAATTCCCCCTGTAATAGGCAATTTAAGTGAATATACTCATTGTCCCCAGGAAATGAGCAAGGTTTTAGGTTCGCTTCGGAACGAGATATACATACCGAGAGCCCAGGTTGAATTTGAACATAATCAACGCGCTCTTGAGCATTAACACTATCATTGTCTAACTCTTCCTTTCCCTTAGGGAGATAGGATTCAGCACACATTTCAATCCTTATTTTTGAGCAAGGGCTACTATCAGGTAAACACCTTTAGTTGATCAATCAAAGCCAACTTAGTCATCAATGATATACTACAGTTATTTGTATGAATAATCATTCTCATTTGTGTGTTTGGTATGGGTTTACTCCTTCCTTGAATTTCTCTCTTTCCTGATGGAGAAAGGTTAGGATTGTTTGGTCTGAATAGGCCTGATAGTGCACTAAAAACGTTTGACCGAATGTCAGCGAATCGTCAAAAGAGAAATTCAAGGAAAGAGACATCATTTGCTTCTTTACCTCCAAACCTGACACCTTTACAGCATCAAAACCAACAACCTGTTTGATTCTCGGGAAGAGTGCTTTGTAGAGTGCCTCTTTTGCTGAGAACACGACAGTAAGAAACGTCTCCCTGCTGCTAAACCCTTTGCTGAATTTCGACTCCTTTTCACAGACAACGCAATGCCAGATCTGATCGCATATCTCGGGTGAGATCAATGGTTCAATATCTACCCCTAAATATGTCACATCTGAACGATGCGCAGCCACTGCGACGGCGATACCTTGGCAGTGAGAAATTGATCCTATGGTATTAGCAGGCCAAACCGGCTCACGGTTTGGTCCAACAGGGATGTCTATTGGTATTGAAATCCCAAGGCTTTGTAGGGCTTCAAAAGCGCAATAACGACCTGCAGCAAATTCACACTTGCGTTTTAGTACCGCCTCACTAACCATCTGAGGCGGTAAACGTATCCCAATTGAAGACATGCGATATAAGTATTCGTTGTTATAAGAGATATTGGTTGAAACAAAGACAACCTTGCTTGTTAAAGATTTCCTCATGAGATCTATCCAACAAGCTTTTCAACCTTCCTGTCGGCTTCTTTATGCACTTTACTCGGCGAAGCTAGAGTGATTAACGCTCGAACATCACCCTGGTCGAACAATTCCCATTTCACTGATCCTCCATTGGAAAGTAATATATATTCCAATGCTTCTCGTTCCATTTCACGTATCAAATGAGAAAGCTCTGGGCACCCTAAATGCGTAAATAACTTAGCGTACAAACAATCAGTTATAGTAAAGCTAATCTTCCGTGAAGTAATGATATCGAGGCTGACTGAAAGGATATTTAAGTGTTGATAGCTCTTAAGATACGCGATCCAATAATCCGTTGCTCCTTGGCATGGGTCCTCCAATAGTGAGAATAATTGGCTATCTGGCCATAGCCATCGCATTTCCATTTTTCCTGTTTCAAGAAACATTTTGCGGTAGAGTAAAAACGCAGTTTCTTGACCTAAAACATCACGTGCGCACGAGTATCCTGAGGTAAACATGCTGATATCTTTAACGGCTTTTTCCCAGATCTCTTTTTGAGGTAACGGTGTCTCGGATGAGAAGTCGCTTAGCTGTTTTTGATGTGCATGCCATCTAACAAGTGTTTTACCAATAAACCCTGCAAAAGAGAGCGGACTTAGTGTGCTTTTTAGTGCTTTCCAGATCTCTGACTGAAGCAAAAAATCTTTTTGCAGAGGGATCATTCTTGGGTGCTGTTTCAGTGCGGTATACCAGTTTTGGGAGTAATGCTTCATGTTCTCGACATATTTTTCAGGGCACTCTACCCAGCCAAAATAAAGGCCAGACACCTTTAACGTATCAGTGTTGGCCTCCTTAAAAGTGACTCCTTGCGCGTTGAGCAAATTCAGTAGCAATGTTCGATGATGCTCGCTGATATTTTCAATGCCAAACACGCCACTCATATTCGTCATTTGATCACTGAGGTAAATTTCAGCACAGCATGCAGCGACGAGAGCAGTGAGATCATAAGACGAAATCATACCGTGGAGGAGTAGGCCGTTTTCTGGTTTATTGTCGGGGTAGCACCAAAGAATGGTATCTGGGTCGGCGTCTTTTTTGTCTTTCATTGATTGGCCGCTTTTGTAAAACTTTTCAGCCAGTTGATTATTACGCCATTCATTGGGAGAAATGAAAGCAAAAAACTTAGCAACGCCCTGTTTTAAATATTGAATACTGTAGCGAGCATCTAAGTTTTCAATATGGTTATAGACATCACCACGTTTTGCTTCAAGGCCTACACTTTCTACCGAGGAGTAGGGAATAAGATGGGTTTCTTTGGTGTGGCCGAGAAAGGTGAATGCTTCTTTGCCATCACGCCATGGTGTTTCTATTTTTTTTCTTTTTCCATCAATAAACCAAAGCACATAACGACTGAAGCTAGCAAGAATGGCATAAGGGCTCGCTTTTCCACCGCCATAGGCGGCACCCATATAAGCTCTTATTGCGTAGTTTTTATCTTCTGACCGATTTTCCTCTGCAATCTTAGATAGCATTAATGTGGATAAGCCTGGCATGAAGCCCATTCCGGTTAACATCAAAAGGTTACTGCTTTCCGCCGCTTCATTTAGTGAGAAAATGCTATCTGCTGCAGAGAGGCTATCGTTTATGTCAATACAATCAACGCCAGCTTTTAAACAAAGAAGATGGGTTTTTTCTTGGATTGTTTCCATTGGCCCCAGTGCAATAATCGCGAGATCAAAGGATGAGAGGGTGTCAACTGCGCTGTCGGGATCATCAAGATCAAACTGGACAAATAGAGATTGGCCACCAGACTGGCGATATGTGCCGACTAGGTCTAAATGAGGATGCATGGCGGTAAGAAAACGAATAATTCGACGCCCAGTTTCTCCGCTACCTCCAATGACAATGACTCTCTTTTTGTATACTGGCGACGTCATGCGATTTTCTCCTCAAGGATATGTTTTTTGACAGTTTGTTCGACTGACCATTCGGCAATGTCTTCTTCTTCGAGGTAAGACAAAAATGTTGATGAGGCGATAGCCTGGTGCAGCATAAGTACACCCACCTTGGTGTATTTACCCTCTAGAACACATCTAGCAGCGATACCAATGGTTTTACCCGTTGCTTGGTAAGTGTTTGTCAGTGTTAGTTGGGCGTTAGACTGGATCTCTTTGTCTTTGAGTAAAGTGACTTGAATGCCATAGAAGGGGCTGAGAGATTCAAGATCTTTTCTGGATGCTTTTTCAAGTAGTCTGGCGGCGAAGTTGTTTGTGAAGCGGAATTTATATAGCCCTAATAACTTTGCCAAAATACAAACTTTCATTGCGCGAGGGCCAATATTGGTTCCATAAGTTCGCAAGTTATGAATATCGAACTCTTTTACAAGCTCTAGTGCTTCCTCTGAATACACCAACATGGTATTTGTTGGTGTGTCGAGCGCAGGAAAGTTGACAGCGCTGCTTGCTTGGCGGAAGGGGGCTTTGAACAAGGTGTTGTTTTCAAGGTAGGCAAACCCTCGATCAAGACCAAACCCACCTAAGCTGTTGATAATGTCCCAGGCAGAATTGAATGACCATGCGTCGCGCCCGACATACTGAATCTCAATCTCGTCAATCGCTGATGCATCACATGACTGTTCTAACACGTATTTCGGAAACAGACCCGATAATCCGGGCAGTAGACCTACGTTAATGATGAGTGGAACGCTCGAAAGCACGCGCTTTTCATCTTTCTTAAGACCTTGGAAGACAGGATCGTAACCGCCCGCATCAATAAAAGCCGTGCCAGATGCTTTACATGCTTTTGCTACCCGATCACCGATGATGCCTGACGGGCCCACACAAGAGATAACAAGAGAGTACTGTTTGCAATGAGAATGGATCGAGGGTTCGTCCATCACATCAATGTGTTTTGTGGACACTCTTTGAATCCGATCTCGCTTTGGAAAATCAGCCGGAATGGCAGAACGAGATGCTACCACGATCATGTGAGATGTTTTCTCTAAGAGGTATTGGACAACCTCATGACCCACTTGCCCTTTGCCCCCTAGAACTAAAATACCGGATTTTTGTTGTTGAGCATTCATGAATATGGCGCCCCCTATGACACGAATTAAAGAGATCTGATGAATGTTTAGGATGAAACCTGTCGCGCTGACACGAAGGTTTCATCCACACTAAGGTCAAAAATGGCTAGTCAATGTGATGCCTACGCTAAGGGGATCTGCTGCTTCAGCGGTGGGGCCGGTACCAAAATCATACTGTACGGTTGAGTAGTGCTCGTCGAGTGCATTTTTCACCCATAGATATGCATCCCATGATGAGGCTTCCAAGCCGAATTTGGCATTGATCAATTGGTAAGGTTCCTGTTTAAGGGTATTTAAGCTGTTGAAGTAATACTCACCAATATGTGCGGCATCGATACGGCTAAAAATATCCCAGTCGTCTGTCTGCGGGATTCTATGCTGAACAGCAAGATTGGCGGTGAAGTTGGGTGTATTCACCATCTTATTACCGTTGCAGTTTTTTGTTGAACCCAACAAGTCACAATTATCATATTTGCGGTATTCGGCATTGGTGAAGCTTCCCCCCAGCTCGATGAGCCAGTTGTTGGCGGGTATGTATTTCACTTCGAATTCGAGACCTTGGCTTCGACCTTGACCAGCATTATCCGTGATTAATTGGTGGCCTTGTACGAGTTGTTGAACCTGTTGATCTTTTATGTTTATAAGAAAAATGGCAGCAGAAAGGTCGAGTTTATTGTCGAGTTGTGTTGTTTTATAGCCTAATTCATAGTTTATCGTCGTTTCTTCGTCGTAGACGGGGTCATTCTCGCTAGGGTAAAGGTGATCGAAACCGCCAGCTCGGTAACCACGACTGACTGACGAGTACACCATCGAGCTGTCGCCGAATGTATAAGTAACACCAATCTTAGGAAGCCATATATCAAAATCTTCAGTACCTGCTATCGAGACGTTAGAGGTACTTTGGTTATTGAATTTTATGTCAGCTTTGCGTTTCTCTCGATCAAGTCGTAGACCACCTGTTAGCACCAATGCAGGCGTAATGTTGTAGTCTACCTGCCCAAAAGCTGCGTAGCCGGAATTGGTTTTCTTTACATTAGATCTATCTACGTAAGGTCCACCATAACCAATACCTGTGTAATCGAGGTCGTTTCGACCGCGTACCTTGTAATCACTGGTATAGGCATAAAGTCCAGCGAGCCATTGGAGGTCAGACGGGGTAGTCAATGCCCAACGAAACTCTTGTGATAACTGTGTTTGTTTTTCATCTGAACTTGCGTGGTAAACAAAGAGGGCACTGCTGTTTGCATCCTGATCGGCAGAACTATTATTCTCCCAGTCTCTCCACCCCGTGATTGATGTAAAATCGATGGTTTCATAATTTTTCGTAATAGACAGAGAGGCACCGATCGAGTTTCTATTATCTTTACCTTTGAAGTCGTTATTGATCTTTTCCGGATTATTTTTGATAAATTCAGCCAGACCCAGGGCGTAGGAATCATCTCTAAGGTGTTTATAGTCAACGGCTAAATTAACCTCAAGAGAATCTGACGGAAGCCATCTGAGCGTCGTTCGGGCAAAAAAATCGTCTTTTTTACCGTAGTCTGAACCATCAAAAATATTTTCTATATGTCCATCACTCTGCACGCCGGCGACACTTAAGCCAGCAAAAAGACGAGCTTCAACAATAGGGGTGTATACAGTGGCGCTGATCTTTCTCTCATTTAAGCTGTCAGCGGAAAGCGATGCGCGTCCTTCCGTAAAGTTGTCGGGTTTGTTGGTAACAACATTGATGATCCCTGCTAGAGAATTACCGCCATATAATGTTCCCTGAGGCCCTCGTAAAACCTCAATACGTTCGATATCGATCAAATCAAGATCGAACATACCGTTGTTCGTGTAGTTCACACCATCAACATAAAAACCGACGGTAGGATCAGTAAATAGGCCTGGCCCAATTCCACGAATAAAGATGTTACTCTCTCTGCTACCGCCCCATGTGAAAATATGGAGATTGGGGGTGTGCTGAGCCAGTTCGGATATTGTTGTAATTTCAGCATCCTTCAGATCTAGGTCTGTTTTAACCGATAGACTCGAAGGAACATCCATCATATTTTCACTTCGTTTATCTGCAGTGACAGTAATGACTTCAAGAACATCTTGCTCACTTGCATAGCCTGAAGAAGTGAAATGGAGCAGACATAAACCGAAGAGCGACCAACCTATCTTAAGGCCAGTTTTATCGCTGGTTTGCATGGGCATGGACTTGTTTTTATTTAAGGATCGCGGGTGTTCTGGTGTTAAGGTGATAACCCGCATGACGTTATACTCCTTGTCAAAGTTTAGATATTTATAGGAATGATTCTCATAAGCATCTATTTTGCACTGACAAGCCTTACGCAGCTACCCGATACGGTTTCTATTGCCCGAATAAGTTCAATATTCACAACACTGTTTGTGCACGTTGAGGTTTTAACGTGCACCGAGAGGAATGGCGAGCGGGTAAATTTTATTTCCGTCTCGCCGAGTTTGCATCTCAACATCAATACCAAAGACGTTCATCATCATTTTTTCGTTAACCGCATTTATTGGCGTGTCATCGGCAATGATATTTCCATCTTGCAGAGTGACAATGCGATCAGAAAATTGGCTTGCTTGATTGATATCATGCAACACCATGGCAATGGTGAGCTGTTGTTGCTGATTTAGCTCCCTTAAAAGAGTAAGGATTTCGTACTGATGGCCAATATCTAGATAAGTGGTGGGCTCATCAAGTAACAATAATTTCGCTTGTTGTGCAATACATAAGGCAAGCCAACCTCGCTGCTTTTCGCCACCTGAAAGATGATTAAATGAACGATGTTTGTACTTTGTCATACCCGTGAGTTTTAGCGCGGTCTCTATTGCGTCCACGTCTTTTTGAGTAACTTTCCCGAGAAGCCCTTGGTAAGCGAAGCGGCCATGGGATACCAACTGATAGACGGAGATATTGTCTGGTGCAATTGGATCTTGAGGCAGAAAAGCGATCTCTTTAGCGATGGCTTTTTTAGGCCAATCTCTTAGTGGCTTCCCCTTCAACGTAATAGTCCCTTGTCTTGGCTTAAGGACACCAGCCAAGGCTTTTAACAACGTAGATTTACCGCATCCGTTTGCGCCGACTAGGCAAGTGATCTCTCCAGCATTCAGTGTCAGAGAGACTGAAGGGATAATAATGTTCGATTGATAACCAAGCGTAAGCTGGCATGCAGATAACGTCATGAGCGTCGTCCAATCTGTTGTTGTAAAAGGAAGAGTAAAATGGGTATTCCCAGTAGGGTTGTTATGGCTCCCGCTGGCAGCTCATTGGGGCTGACGATAGTTCGCGCTAAGATATCGGCAGTAAGAGTCAGGCAAGCGCCTAGCAGCGCACTGACCCAAAATTGTTTTTTAATATCACCGCGTACAAGCAGTTTGGCAACATGGGGAACAATCAAGCCTACAAAACCGATGGGGCCACTCACAGCAATTGCACTGGCAGCGAAGACGACGGCAATAGCAATACATGCGATTCGCCAAGCCAAAACATTTACGCCCATTGTTTGAGCTTGTTGCTCATTAAAGCGAAGTATTGACATGGGTGATGTTAAGAAAGGCACGATACACACCCCTATGAGTGTCCATGGCAACACAATCATGATGTGGGAAAAGTCTCTGGCGTAGAGACTCCCAGCCAACCATAAAACGGTGGTTTCTGTTCTCCCTCCTCCCCAAACGATCACTAGCCACATGACAATGGCATTGGTTATCGCACCGACAGCAAACCCATTGAGCGTCAGCGTGATAGGTCGAAGTTTTGTTTTAAGTGATAACAATACAACGAAAAGTGTGGACAGTGCGCCTCCCAAGAGCGCAGCGAAAGGGAGCCACGTTAAGGACAAGTGAAAGGGACTGTTAAAAAACAGTACCGCGTTGAGGTAATCGGCCAAAAGTAAAAAAATCACAATGGCTAAACTAGCACCACTTGAAATACCAATGATGCTTGGGTCTGCAAGCGGATTTCGTGTCACGGCTTGGAGAATGAGCCCTGATAGCGCAAAATGAAAGCCAACCAGCAATGCAAGCAGTGTGCGAGGGAGGCGAAGGTTCCATGTCACCTCATGTGCTGTTGTTGCTGGAGTATTGAACATCAGTGCGTTTAGCACCTCAGAAGGAGAAAGGTGGATCGATCCCGACATCAGAGACAGCAAGATCAGTAGGAGAGTGACAAACCAAAGCGAGAAAAACACTCGCCGATAATGCTTGTCGGAGGTAGGCTGGCTCGTCGCCATATCTTGTGTGCTTGCTAGGGAAGCCATTGTCATTTTTTATTCCACTTTTTTCTTTATCAGGTAGACAAAAAGAGGTCCCCCAACCAACACACAAAGAATACCCACTGGCACATTGTGAAGTTTTGCAAGGGTGTCGGCGACGCAAACAAGCGTGGCTCCTACCAGTGCTGAAATGGGAAGGCTTTGCCTATGGTCAGTACACTGAATATGTCGTTTGTTATACAGCGTTAGTCGCGTGATATGGGGCGCAATGAGTCCTACAAAAGAAATGGGGCCTGCAATTGAAACCGTTGCTGCAGTAAGCACAACAGCGATAAATCCCAAGGTAACCCTCCATACGTGAACAGGAAATCCTAATGACTCACATGTAATGTCTTCTAACATGAGTAAATTCAAGGGTTTTGAAAATACGACACCCAATAATAACCCTAGGAAGGCAAACGGGATCAGTAAAACGGCATGTTGCCAAGTACGATCCATCAAACTGCCGGTCAACCAAAAATAGATACCGTTTGCATCCGCTTTCGCGGTAATGAGAACAACCACTATTGCCGCATTAAAAAAAAGCGAAATACACATACCTGAAAGAGTGAGATGTAAAGGGTTTAGTCGCGTCTTCCATGCGATAAGAAACGTCACGAAACCGGCAGAAAATCCGCCGATTGTGCCTACTGACAAGAGCGCCAAAGGAGGAAACGTCGACCAAGCCATACAAACAACAATGGCGAATGAAGCCCCGGCACTGACCCCCATAAGATCGGGCGAACCCAGGGGATTACGGGTAATGGATTGCACTATATTCCCCGCCATTCCTAGTGTTGCTCCAACAAAGAGTGCGATAAGGAACCGAGGAAGCCTAAGTTCGATCACCAGAAATGTTGCCAATGAATCAGACGGTTGCAGTAACGCTGTGGCGACCTGTGATGCTGAAAAATAGACTTCCCCAGTCATTAGCGACGCCAAGCCCGAGAAAATAATTAACGCAAAGCAGGCCATCACTATAAGAAACTGACGACGCTGAAACATTCGTAGAGGATGTAACATCCCTTTGGGTAACGTTGAGGTGGGATGACTCATTCAATACATTACCTTTCAGAAAAAACGAGTGGTTTTGCTCTCGCGGCGTTTGGGATATCACTTGGCTCACTGAAGGTCGTTGGGTAAAGAAGGTAGGCGAGCTCCTTCAACACCATTTCTCTGGCGATAGGGCCATGGGTCATTACATACTGATCGCCCACTCGATAGGCACGGGATGTTTTCACTGCGTTGAGTCTTTGCCAAACAGGGTGGTAGCTAATGGGCTTATCATCCCCCGTAAATGAAATGATCACATCTGGATTTAATGTGAGGAGTTTCTCCATGGATAACACGGTCGCATCCGGTTTTTTTAACTCCGGTGTTGGCGTGGGTCCCATGGTGTAATCGCCTCGGAGTTCACGCATGATATGCGTGGTAATGTGGTGATCATAAAAAGCATAAATCGTATCAGCCCAATGCCATAGGAAGACTACGCTTACCCCGCCAGGGGCTTTGGTGTTGTAGGCACTCAGTGTATTATCAAACGCAGCGTTTATTTGCGTTCCCGCTCTGTGTTTGCCCAGTGCATCTGCCAGAGCCGAGATGGAACGGTGGGAGTCTTCTAATGTCACGAGATCAAAGGTAAGCAAAGGCGCAATCTTTTCAAATTGACCTGCAAACGGTTCTGCATATTGCTGTAGGCCGACTATCAGGTCGGGGTTTAACTTGGTGAGTTGTTCCATGTCCGGTTCATGCACTTCACCGAGGTTAATGGCATCATTGACCTCTTCGCCTAGAAAAAGAGATTTGCGATGTTGAAGTGTTGATAGCCCTGTTGCATGTTCCCCGAGTGCTTTTAGCGTGTCAGCGCCAAACGTGGATATTGACGCTACAGAGGCAGGGTGTGAAGAAAGCGTCACCACTTTCCCTCTATCATCTATCACAGTAACGGGATAAGCGCTTTCAGCATTTATCTTCTGGCTGAGCAGTGTTGCCGTTAAAACCCAAATAGCAGTATATATCTTGCTTTTAAGAGCCAAGGTTGTGCCAGAGCCTAAGGGGATCGCTTTCATCCATGAGCCGCGCATAGTGTTGTCTTCCAATCGAATTCAGGGGGTGATATTTCAAGTGAGAAAGATTGTAAACCTTCAAATATATTGTACTACCCGAATCGGGATTGAATACCCCACAAATGTGCAGGGCATCCAATCAGGCAGGAGGGTTACGGTAGATGGCAAGGTGTTGTTGAAGGGAACACCAAGTTATCGTCAAAAGCCTCCATAATGGTTTTCATTATTCCCTGGTAGTTTTCTGCAAGGTAAAAATGGCCGCCTTGAAAAACACGTAACGAAAACGCCGCTGAAGTTTGATTACGCCAAAGCAGCGCATCTTTTCTGCTCAACTCGTCGTCATCTTCACCGATGAGTTTGATAATGGGCAAAGGAAGTGGAGGGCGCTTTTCGTTTCGCTTCCCGTAGCTTTCAATGAGCTTGTAGTCCGCTCTCAGTGATGGAAGGATCACCTGCAACAGCTCTTCATGCTCTTGTAAGAAAGAAAGAGAGGGGTTAAGCCTCACTATTTCTTGAATAAGGGCACCATCAGAACTGATATGGAAATGCGTTGGATTCGCGTAGCCAGGTGCGTCCGTCGCAGATGCAATGAGTGTTTTCGGGAGCTTTAATCCCGCATCAAGTAACTTTAGCGTTAGCTCATACGCAATAGAGGCACCCATGCTATGACCAAAAATAACGAAAGGCTCTCTGAGTAATGACGGATTCTCAAGGAATTGCGTAAAGAGGGCAGAGACCATGTCTTCCATATTGTCGATACAGAGATGGTTTAGCCTTTCCTCTCTTCCTGGGTATTGAACGGCGATAAGTTCAGTGTGCGCTGGAACAGCATCTTGCCACTGCCTAAAGTAACCTGCTGAGCCGCCAGCATGAGGAAGACAAAATACGCGCCGACGAATACTTTCTCCGGTTTTAATCACTCTAAACCAGTGCGTTTTTACGCCGTTTTTTGACCCACGGTGTGCATTGAGTTGTTTGACGTTATTCAACGTGATGCTCCCTCTTTTTGTTTGATTGCCTTTACGCTGTCGACTTTTTCAACGAATACGCGGTTGATGGCTTCTTTATAGTGCGCAACCAAAGGCTCGAAGTATTCCTTTGTTATCACAAAGGGCGTTTTTTCGAGAGTAGCCAATGCGGATTCCGTATTGTCGATACGGTACTGATGGTGGCCACCTTGCTCCATGCCATGTTTAAAGTAGCGATTAATGAAGCCTCGACCGAAACTATCAGCGAGCTGCTTATCCCATGTCGCAAAATCTACCGATTTGAAATGGCATCCCAATTCATTAAGCCAACGATAGATTTGCTCGCCAGTGTGGCTATGACGGGAGACAACATGAAAATTTTCGCCTTTACCTTGAATGCACATTTGACTAATTTCAACGATAGAGTATGCAACGATATTGACGGGTGTTGTGCTAATTAAAATGCGCGACTCTGGGTAAGCCGCGATGCTTAAACATGTCCTGAAAAACTTCACAAAGGCGTCATCGTTAATGAACGGGGCTTCAAGCGTGCTATCCCATGTAATGGCACCTGAGCGATAAATATTCACAGGCACGCCTTTCTCTCTCGCGCGATAGAAAATTTGCTCAGCCATGTATTTTGTGTGCTCATAGGTGAGTTCAGGTTTGTGCCATGGCCCATCAGGGGCAACAGATTCAAGCACAGGCGGCTCATTTTCCTCGTAGGGAAGGCGATAATGTACACCAATTGTCGACATATAGTGAATGGGCTTTATTTTGCCGGTTGTCGCCAGTTCAATTGCGTTGGCTGAGCCTTTAACGTTAATAGGGTAAAGCTCGGAGAGCGGCGCAATAAGGCTGATCAATGCGGCGATATGCAAGACTTTATCGATGTTCTGAGAAAGTGATTGATATTGCGCGCCGTCAAGACCGTATCTTTCTTTCGTTAAGTCTCCGGGAATGATGTTTATTCTCTTAGTATCGATATCCCAATCTAAGCCCTGATCGGCAATCACTTTTCGGATCCGGTTGTAACCCTCATTTTCATCTCGACAGCGCACCAAACAATAGAGCGTATCGTCGGTTTTATCGAGTAGCATTTTTAGAATATAGACCCCCAGATAGCCGGTTGCGCCAGTCATAAACACATTTCCTGACTGAGCTCCTTGCTTCTCTAATGGCGTTGCATTTGGGAAATTTTTCAAGGCATTGGCGCACAGACTGTCGAGGTCGATGGATTGTCGGAACGCCTCTTCCGCATCTTCTGATGCTTCCAAGACGTTTACCATTTTTTCAAAGACTGCGTTATTAAAGATCATGTCAATATTGACAATAAAACCAGCTTCAGACAAACGGTTTAATAACTCAACCGCAGTCAGACTCGATCCTCCTTTGAGGAAAAAGTCGTCAGAGCGATAGATATGATCTGTTTTTAACAAGGTTTTCCATATCTCAGCGAGTTTTAATTCCAGAGGCGTTTCAAGCGGTAGCTCTTCTGTGTGTTTGTTCACAATGAGTGTCTCGAAACAAGCTTTTAGCGATATACGATCAACTTTTCCATTGTTGCTCAGAGGTATTGACGACATCGTTATTACATTTGAAGGGATCATGTAGCCCGGCAATAACGCTGCAAGATAATTTTGCACACGATGCATGATGTCACCTGTCGCTTCTTCGACCTTGTCTTCGCCATTCAACACCTCGGTCTTGAGGACAATGGCACACACCAATTCAGCAGGGCCAGACCTTACTAAGGCAACAGCCTGTTGCACATAGCTAAGCTCATTCAATGCCGCTTCGACGTCACCCAACTCAATTCGATGACCTCGAATTTTGACTTGATTATCTTGGCGTCCGAGGATTTCAATAACACCGTCGGGGCGGTACCTGCAAATATCGCCTGTTTTGTACATTCGTTCACCAGAAACAGGATGAAGTATGAAGCGCTCACGCGTTCTTTCCGGATCATTAATGAACCCTTTCGCAACACCTGGACCACCTACTAGCATTTCGCCCGGCACCCAGTCAGGACAATCTTCATACTGGTTGTTTTGGATATACAGTCTGTGATTTCTCAATGGCAGGCCGTAGGGAATACTCGTGGCTCCTTCTGGCACGTCCTTTATCTGGTTAGCGATACAAGTGACAGATATTTCTGTGGGGCCACCCAGACTGTTGAGTGATAACGTCGGTAACATTTCATGAATTTTTGGCGGCAGCGACACGGGGATCCAATCACCGGAGATAAAGGCAAGTCTTAAGGTAGAAAGATCCATTGAACGGCTGTTCTCACATAATGACATGAGCATTTGCATGTGGGCGGGTACAGAGTTCCATATAGTAACTCTCTGATGTTGGATTGTTTTTGCCCACACTTCGGGGTTATTCCTCCATCCATCGCCAGGAAGTACCAATGTTGCGCCCGCACTCAACGTACAAAAGATATCCAATACAGAAAGATCGAAACTGTAATTGACCAAGGCAAGCGTTTTGTCGTCACTTTCTATACCGAATTCTGCATTAAAGCCTGCAATGGTATTACCAACACCTTCATGCGTCAGCATGACTCCCTTAGGACGCCCAGTCGTGCCTGATGTGTAAAGGATATAAGCTAATTGGTTACGGGTATCTGATTGTAAACCTTGATCGATAATGCGTGATAAGCGTTGTTTCAATGCCAGATCATTTCTCTCTAGAGTTGGGGGGTCAGCGATCACCATGGTTCTGATATCAGCTGGCCAGTTTAAGTTAGCGTCAGTTTGAGCAGTCAACATCAATCGGATGCAAGCATCGTGAATAATTGTGTTTCGTCTCTTTTCAGGTTGGATAACATCAATAGGCACGTAAGCACCGCCAGCAAGAAGTATTCCCATGATGGCAGCTATTTGCTGAGGTCCTTTATCCAAGAATATGGCAACGGGCTCGCCGGGCTGAAGCCCCTTGTCTAGAAGCGTGTCGGCAATAGAAATAGACCATTCGGCCAGATCGCGGTAGGTGTAGGCTATGGGTGTCTGCGCATCATGAATCAGTGCCACTTTATCCGGTGATGTGATGGCATGATGGCAAAACGACGCATGAAGAAACCCTTCTGGAAGCGGCGCATCTCTTTCTGTATTGAGTTTCTTACGCAACGCAATACAGTCTGAATTTAAGGAAACAGGCACGCGACTGTTCCAGTGGCCTTTTGACTTAGACAAAGAAAGGAGTAGGGTTTTGAACGCATCAAAGGCTTGTTCTATGGCGCCCGGTAGGAATACACCTTTTCGGATATCCCAATCTACGCACAATGCTCCTTTTCGCTCTGTGACTTGGCAATCCAGCCAAACCTGAGGTGTTTGCGTAATCCCAAAATTCAATTTTGCATCATGCATAAATGCATTTTGGGGTAAGGCTTCACCACTGACGCCGACAGTGCTGGTATAAACAACGGGAATGAGCGTATTACTTTTTCTGTCCTTGGTCATATCACGCAGAACATCAATACCAGTGTAACTATCGTGCTCGAGGTCCTTCCAAAGCTGATGCTGCAAGGCAACAGCTCTTTCTTTAAAGTCATCGCCTCGGTCGTGTGCTATTTCCAACACATTCACCGCAATAAAATCGCCGACAATACGATTCACATCTGGATGCGGCGCTTTGCGGTTGAGTAATGTCAGGTTGATGCAAAAGTCATCGTTTCTAGACCAGCGTTGTAACACCTCCGCGAAGGCATTCATCACTGCACCAGATGGCGTGATGTGATGTGACGTAGCGATTTGACAGAACGCTTGCCACTCAGGGGGAGATACCTCTAACGATTGCCTTTCAAAACTTGGCTCGCCGTCAGGTATTGGATGAGCTGATGGATGGATGTTCTGATGAATGGGTAATTCAGGGGCACCAGGTAACGACGGGATACGCTGTTGCCAATATTGACGATCCACTTGGTATTTTGAATCACTTTCTTGGTGTGAATGACACGCTTGCTGGTAGAGCACAATGTCACGGAAAGACACATTTATTGCGTCGAGTTCTTTTTCTGGGTGTTGATACAGCTCCCCCAATTCGGCTAAAAGGATTTGGATACTGGCAAAGTCGGCGATCAATAGATCGGTGGAGTGGTGAAGTATTGAACGATCATCATATTGCGTTAGCCGCAATTCATACAGTGGCCAACATGTTGAATCATAGCGGCGATATGCCATTTCATTTCGAGCTTGGATGATGGCGGTTTCGAAAGCACTAGCGGATAAGCCTTTAGTGTCGCGACATATAACCTCGGGGAGAGTGACATGCTTTAAAATCTGCTGTTTGCCATCTGTACCAATAACAGCACGAAGCATCTCGTGACGAAGGATGAGTTTGTGCCATGCATTTTCTAGACGCGCATGATCCAGCCGTGGCATGTCAAGCTCGATATAGGAATGGCAGCCTACGCCCCCCAACTCATAGTTATTTCTTCTTCCGACAATATACGCCAGTTGTAAATCAGTGAGCGGGAAAGGTTCGTAACGATCCTCTGGGTAAGCTGTTAACGTAACCTCGTCCGGAACATGGTTAAGAAAACCGATGACCTCTGATTTTTTTGCCAATAATATCGATGTAAGTTCTGCTGTCATCACACCCGTGGGTGCTTTGAACTTGAGTGCTTCTCCTTCAACCCAAAGTTGAACGCCACGGTTTTTTAACGCCTCAACGAAGGCTGAAACCTCCATCCCTTTAGTAAACATGTTCATAGCGAACCCTCCTCAAAAATATCTGAACCTTCCGTTTGCCCCTCTGCGAGGTTTTGCCATTGTGCTGATACTTCCTGTGCAAACTCAGCAATGCTTGGTGCCGTAAATAACAGTGAAAGGGGAATAGCGTTGGGGCTAATGCGTTGTTGTTGCATGGTTTGCACAATCCTCGTTGCTGCTAAGCTGTCTCCACCAATCATGAAGAAATTGTCATGGCGGGAAAGGCGATCTATTGCGAGTTCAGCTTCCCAAATTTCTGCAACCTGCTCTTCAATGGGGCCAATTGGCGCTTCATATTGAGTTTCTGATTGACGATGTAATTGCTGAGACAAAGACTTTCTATCCACTTTGCCATTGGCGCTGAGGGGGATGTCATCAACAACTGCCAGCGTTGAAGGCACCATATAATCAGGCAGCAATGCGCGGAGTGGGTCTGTGATGTCCGTATGCGCGAGGGGGGTATCGTCGGTGGAGGCCGACATGACGATCGCGGCGGCCAAAGAGGCAGGCTGGCCGGATGGCGTCAGCACCACAGCAACAGCCCGTGTAATACCCTCGAGGCGGGTCAAGGCACTTTCTACTTCACCCAGCTCAATGCGATGCCCACGCACTTTGACTTGATGATCTAGTCGACCAAGGAATTCCAAATTCCCGTCTGGCCAATACCGCCCTTGGTCGCCCGTACGATACCAGCGAATCACAGACGCATCAGGCACAGTGTCAGACGACGCTTCCACAAAGCGGGCATGGGTGAGGCTTGCATCCCCACGGTAGCCCGTTGCCACGCCGTCGCCGCCAATCCACAATTCGCCGGGCACCCAATCGGGGCAGTCTCGGCCTTGTGCATCAACCACACGATAAACTTGATTCGCCAGTGGCTTGCCATATGGGATGGAGGTCCAATGGGCAGGGAGAGGGGTATCGGGGTCGAAGGCGTCATAGGTATTTGACCAAATGGCCGCTTCCGTTGCACCGCCCATGGCCGCAAGACGAACCTGATGGCCGTTAAGCGCAAACAGACGCTCAGGAATGTCCATACCAATCCAATCACCGGAGAGCAACACTTGTTCGAAAGACAGTAATGCATTAATACTTTCCGCCACCACCATGAGCATATCAAGCAAGACAGGCACAGAGTTCCAGACGGTAACGTGATGGTGCTGGATCAATGAGAGCCAAGCACTGGCATCACGGCGGCTGTCTTCCTCCACCATCACGATAGCCCCTCCGACACTGAGCATACCGAACAAGTCATAGACTGAGAGGTCAAAATCCAGCGCAGAAACCGCAAGTACACGGCTATCAAAGTGCATACCATAACGACGGTTAATGTCATCAACGGTATTGGCGGTAGCTTGATGGGCCATCTCCACACCCTTAGGCTCACCGGTAGAGCCGGATGTGAAAATAATATAAGCAGGGCTTTTGGGTGACACCGTAATGACGTCATTAAGGGGAAGTATGTCTTTGATATCACGGATATCAATGGCTTGCCCCGGAACCGCATCTAGGTTCAATGTGTCGGTAAGGGTAAAGCGTATCCCCGCGGTGGCATGAATACGTTGTTGCCGAGCGAGAGGCTGATGCGTCCCAATAGGCACATAACACCCGCCGGCGGCCAGAATGCCCAATACAGCACAGGCTTGGTCTACGCCTCTGGGTAAGGTGACAGCAACAGGCTCTTCAGGCTTCAGCCCCTGTTTAATGAGCAAGGCAGCGAGTTGGCGAGCACGGTATGCAAGTTCACCGTATGATAGCGTGGTTTGTTCAGCGATAAGCGCGGTGCGTTCAGGTGCTTTCGATTCCCATTCAAAGAAGGGGTGGTGAAGTGTGCGTTCTTGCTGATGATGGCCTGTAGCGTTGAGACTGCGGCGAGCCATGCTCTGCATCACGGGTAACATCGGATCTAATGGCAAGTCCCAAGAAGAGTGCAGAGTATTTAGCATGTTTTCAAAAACAGTAAACATACTATCAAACATGCCTTCTGGGAAAAGCGCCTCAACGCTATCCCATGAAACATGAAGCTCACCGTTGTATTCGTACATTTGGTGATCGAGCCACACTTGAGGGGTTTCAGATAAACCGCCGCCTGAGAGTTGAGGGAATCCAATGTCTGGCGTTTCTTTTAAAAGTTCGTCAGACATACCGAGTGTGCTTGTAAAAACAATCGGTAACGCCGCTGCCGTCATATCCATATCTTTCGCACGTTCGCGCTGCACAAAGATGGAGGAAACTTGGCGATGTTCCAGCGCGCTGAATGTTTCTTCTTGCAAACACAACGCACTCTCAAGAAACGTTTTTGTCCTATCTGGTGAATAACCAACGGGAACCAGCGACGTGAAGTCACCCGCCACGTCGTTGATATCAGGGTGGAGAGGCTTTCTGTCAAACAGTGTCATGTTCACGGTATGAGAACGTCCACCGCTCCAACGACTGATGACTTCGCAAAACACACTGAGCACGGCGACAGACGGCGTAATACCATGTTGCCTTGTCGTGTCTTTTAAGGATTGCCATGTATCTTGACGTAGAATTAAAGACCGTCTTTTGAATTGTGAATTACTGATGGTTCTTGGGTCGACCTCGAGAGGCAGTGCGGCAGACAATGGCAGTGTATCGAGTTTTTCCCGCCAATATTTGATTGCCGTTTCATGTTGCTTTGGCGACGGTGATACCTGTTCGACATAGTCACGAAATGATATGGATGGTGAAGGGATGAAAGCGTCTAGGTTTTGGTATCTCAGCGCCAACTGACGCAGCAGCATTTTTATACTGAATCCATCCAGTGAAAGATAATTGAAGATAAGACCCAAACGACAACGGCTGTCGTTATATGAAAAGGCCTGAGCCGCAAATAAGGTCGCGTCTTTGGCTGATGAGATACTCCGCCACCAACGTGCCAGTTGTGACTTTGCATCCTCCTCGTTATCGCACGTCATCAGATCGATAGATGTAAAGAATCGAGTGGGGTCTTGTGAAACGCGTTGTATTTCAATATCAACAAGCTCAACCCTGAGCATGTCATGATGCTGAACCAAGCTATTCCAAGCGTTTTCAAGGCGACCAATGTTAACGTCTTCGCCGTCCAGCTCCACCAAGTAATGTGTCCCACAATTTAGCGGCAATCCAGGGGATTGTCCCATCCAATAGGCGCGTTGAATCTCCGTGAGAGGGAATGGTTCAAAACGCGCTTCTGGATCTGGCGTGAGTGTGCAAACTGGCTCAACATCTTGCGCGATAAGTCCTGCGGCAAAGTCGGCTAACACAGGTTGAGCGAACAAAAAACGAAGAGGCTGCTCAGCGGAAAGCCCGCGTTCACGCAATGCTGAAATGACCTGCGTTGCCAATAGACTGTCTCCACCGAGAGAGAAAAAGTGGCTTTCCCGACCAATGTCTTTCTCTGGAAGTAACGCACGCCAAACATTTGCTACCTGCACTTCTGTTTCACCTTGTGGCGGCGTGAGTGAGGTTTCCTGAGTGTCAACATGCTGGGTTAATAACAGTTGCGCCTTTTTCCTGTCCACTTTGCCATTGGCACTGAGGGGGATTTCATCAACAACTGCCAGCGTTGAAGGCACCATATAATCAGGCAACAATGCGCGGAGTAGGTCTGTGATGTCCGTATGCGCGAGGGGGGTCTCGTCGGTGGAGGCCGACATGACGATCGCGGCGGCCAAAGAGGCAGGCTGGCCGGATGGCGTCAGCACCACAGCAACAGCCCGTGTAATACCCTCGAGGCGGGTCAATGCACTTTCTACTTCACCCAGCTCAATGCGATGCCCACGCACTTTGACTTGATGATCTAGTCGACCAAGGAATTCCAAATTCCCGTCTGGCCAATACCGCCCTTGGTCGCCCGTACGATACCAGCGAATCACAGACGCATCAGGCACAGTGTCAGACGACGCTTCCACAAAGCGGGCATGGGTGAGGCTTGCATCCCCACGGTAGCCCGTTGCCACGCCGTCGCCGCCAATCCACAATTCGCCGGGCACCCAATCGGGGCAGTCTCGGCCTTGTGCATCAACCACACGATAAACCTGATTCGCCAGTGGCTTGCCATATGGGATGGAGGTCCAATGGGCAGGGAGAGGGGTATCGGGGTCGAAGGCGTCATAGGTATTTGACCAAATGGCCGCTTCCGTTGCACCGCCCATGGCCGCAAGACGAACCTGATGGCCGTTAAGCGCAAACAGACGCTCAGGAATGTCCATACCAATCCAATCACCGGAGAGCAACACTTGTTCGAAAGACAGTAATGCATTAATACTTTCCGCCACCACCATGAGCATATCAAGCAAGACAGGCACAGAGTTCCAGACGGTAACGTGATGGTGCTGGATCAATGAGAGCCAAGCACTGGCATCACGGCGGCTGTCTTCCTCCACCATCACGATAGCCCCTCCGACACTGAGCATACCGAACAAGTCATAGACTGAGAGGTCAAAATCCAGCGCAGAAACCGCAAGTACACGGCTATCAAAGTGCATACCATAACGACGGTTAATGTCATCAACGGTATTGGCGGTAGCTTGATGGGCCATCTCCACACCCTTAGGCTCACCGGTAGAGCCGGATGTGAAAATAATATAAGCAGGGCTTTTGGGTGACACCGTAATGACGTCATTAAGGGGAAGTATGTCTTTGATATCACGGATATCAATGGCTTGCCCCGGAACCGCATCTAGGTTCAATGTGTCGGTAAGGGTAAAGCGTATCCCCGCGGTGGCATGAATACGTTGTTGCCGAGCGAGAGGCTGATGCGTCCCAATAGGCACATAACACCCGCCGGCGGCCAGAATGCCCAATACAGCACAGGCTTGGTCTACGCCTCTGGGTAAGGTGACAGCAACAGGCTCTTCAGGCTTCAGCCCCTGTTTAATGAGCAAGGCAGCGAGTTGGCGAGCACGGTATGCAAGTTCACCGTATGATAGCGTGGTTTGTTCAGCGATAAGCGCGGTGCGTTCAGGTGCTTTCGATGCCCATTCAAAGAAGGGGCGGTGGAGTGTGTGCACTGATCGTGATTGTAGAGTCGCGTTTGTTTCTTGGCGTGACACGCATTGCTGTGCTGGCAATACAAGGTTTAAGTTGGCACTCCAGTCAGATTGGATTAAGCTTTCAATGACTGAGACGTAGGTATCGAACATTTCATCGATCATATGTTCAGGGAATAGAGCGTCGACACTGTCCCAAGATAATGCCAATTCACCATCAAACTCATAAACCTGATGGTCAAGCCAAACCTGAGGCGTTTCTGATAGGCCTCCAGCCACCATTTTGGGGAATCCAGATTCAACCTGCTCAAATAGCCCATTCCCTAAACCCAATGTACTGGTAAAAACAATGGGAAGAGAAGCCGCCGTTAGGCTCATCTCTGACGAACGTTGGCGCTGGATCCAAATGGAAGAAATGGCTTTGTTTTCCAATACATCTGCGATCTCACTCTGCGTCGCAGAGGCTATATCAATTAAGCTACTATTTTGCTGATTGTAAAAGCCAACAGGTGAAAGCGTCGTAAAGTCACCCATAATTGTGTTGATGTTCTTATGGACAGGCTGACGATCAAACAAGGTCAAATTAATAGAATGATCTTTCCCACCACTCCAAAGCCGGAGGACTTCACTGTAAGCAACCAGCAAGACGACTGACGGTGTAAATTGATGCTGCTGCGCTTTTTCTTTTAACGACGTCCATTTTTCTTCACTTAACTTATGTTCTCGGCGAGTAAATATGTGGGCGGTGAGTTGTTCTGGTTGTATTGCCAAAGGCAGAGATGCCCTCAGCGGAAGTACGTCTAGCTTTTCAGTCCAGAATTTTTCAGCCTTTTGTCTCTCTTCGTCACAGGGGGTGATTTGGTTGACGTAATCTCTGAACAGCAAATCTGTTTTTTTAGGGAGAGATCTTATGTCCAAATATGTTTGGCTCAATTGCTCTAGGAACAACTTAATGCTGAAACCATCCAGCGTTAGGTAATTGAAGATGATGCCGATACGGCAACGCGTTTTTCCTTGTAAGTCACGGTAAGACGCGACAAATATATGATGCAGTTGCTCAGTGATCTCGGTGTTGTTCTGACTTTTTGCTGATGTTGCATAGAACTGTTGATACAACCACTGTTGTGCGGTGTGTTCACCGTTCTGATCTGCTGTATTGTCGAACTGGTGACAGGTCGCTGCGATAGGTTGGGAAAAGGGTAATACACGCTGATTTCCATCATTTTCAATGACAACTCTGAGCATGTCATGATGCTGAACCAAGCTATTCCAAGCGTTTTCAAGGCGACCAATGTTAACGTCTTCGCCGTCCAGCTCCACCAAGTAATGTGTCCCACAATTTAGCGGCAATCCAGGGGATTGTCCCATCCAATAGGCGCGTTGAATCTCCGTGAGAGGGAATGGTTCAAAACGCGCTTCTGGATCTGACGTGAGTGTGCAAACTGGCTCAACATCTTGCGCGATAAGTCCTGCGGCAAAGTCGGCTAACACAGGTTGAGCGAACAAAAAACGAAGAGGCTGCTCAGCGGAAAGCCCGCATTCACGCAATGCTGAAATGACCTGCGTTGCCAATAGACTGTCTCCACCGAGAGAGAAAAAGTGGCTTTCCCGACCAATGTCTTTCTCTGGAAGTAACGCACGCCAAACATTTGCTACCTGCACTTCTGTTTCACCTTGTGGCGGCGTGAGTGAGGTTTCCTGAGTGTCAACATGCTGGGTTAATAACAGTTGCGCCTTTTTCCTGTCCACTTTGCCATTGGCACTGAGGGGGATTTCATCAACAACTGCCAGCGTTGAAGGCACCATATAATCAGGCAACAATGCGCGGAGTAGGTCTGTGATGTCCGTATGCGCGAGGGGGGTCTCGTCGGTGGAGGCCGACATGACGATCGCGGCGGCCAAAGAGGCAGGCTGGCCGGATGGCGTCAGCACCACAGCAACAGCCCGTGTAATACCCTCGAGGCGGGTCAATGCACTTTCTACTTCACCCAGCTCAATGCGATGCCCACGCACTTTGACTTGATGATCTAGTCGACCAAGGAATTCTAAATTCCCGTCTGGCCAATACCGCCCTTGGTCGCCCGTACGATACCAGCGAATCACAGACGCATCAGGCACAGTGTCAGACGACGCTTCCACAAAGCGGGCATGGGTGAGGCTTGCATCCCCACGGTAGCCCGTTGCCACGCCGTCGCCGCCAATCCACAATTCGCCGGGCACCCAATCGGGGCAGTCTCGGCCTTGTGCATCAACCACACGATAAACCTGATTCGCCAGTGGCTTGCCATATGGGATGGAGGTCCAATGGGCAGGGAGAGGGGTATCGGGGTCGAAGGCGTCATAGGTATTTGACCAAATGGCCGCTTCCGTTGCACCGCCCATGGCCGCAAGACGAACCTGATGGCCGTTAAGCGCAAACAGACGCTCAGGAATGTCCATACCAATCCAATCACCGGAGAGCAACACTTGTTCGAAAGACAGTAATGCATTAATACTTTCCGCCACCACCATGAGCATATCAAGCAAGACAGGCACAGAGTTCCAGACGGTAACGTGATGGTGCTGGATCAATGAGAGCCAAGCACTGGCATCACGGCGGCTGTCTTCCTCCACCATCACGATAGCCCCTCCGACACTGAGCATACCGAACAAGTCATAGACTGAGAGGTCAAAATCTAGCGCAGAAACCGCAAGTACACGGCTATCAAAGTGCATACCATAACGACGGTTAATGTCATCAACGGTATTGGCGGTAGCTTGATGGGCCATCTCCACACCCTTAGGCTCACCGGTAGAGCCGGATGTGAAAATAATATAAGCAGGGCTTTTGGGTGACACCGTAATGACGTCATTAAGGGGAAGTATGTCTTTGATATCACGGATATCAATGGCTTGCCCCGGAACCGCATCTAGGTTCAATGTGTCGGTAAGGGTAAAGCGTATCCCCGCGGTGGCATGAATACGTTGTTGCCGAGCGAGAGGCTGATGCGTCCCAATAGGCACATAACACCCGCCGGCGGCCAGAATGCCCAATACAGCACAGGCTTGGTCTACGCCTCTGGGTAAGGTGACAGCAACAGGCTCTTCAGGCTTCAGCCCCTGTTTAATGAGCAAGGCAGCGAGTTGGCGAGCACGGTATGCAAGTTCACCGTATGATAGCGTGGTTTGTTCAGCGATAAGCGCGGTGCGTTCAGGTGCTTTCGATGCCCATTCAAAGAAGGGGCGGTGGAGAACATGTCGAGTAACGCTGCGTTCCGTTGAATTTGCCGAGACACGGCTAACACGCTGTTCTTTCTGTAGGGAAGGGTTATAAGGGCGATCCCAACTAACATCATCGACTAAAGACTCTAAAAGCTGGCAGTAGGCATCAAAAGCACTGTCTATAACACCTTCAGGGAAGAGTTCATCTACCGAATCCCAAGCCAACAAGAGACCATCTTCCATTTCATATAATTGGTGGTCTAGCCATACTTGTGGCGTTTGAGAGATCATGTAGTTCAAACTGCCCAGCGTTTCTCGGCATGTCTGAGTAATTAATTGCGTGCCCAGATTACATGCGAATACGACCGGGGCGCTCACCCCTTCAGAGAGCCCTTGCTTTTGAAGCTCACGTTGGATGCTAACGGCAGAATACGTTGAGTGAGAAAGATCTTTATGTAATTGCTTTTGCGTTGCTTTTACACGAGCAGTAAATGGAAGAGGCTGGGTACAATCACATTCAAGTAAAAGAAGGTTTGTAAAATCAGCAATGACGTTTTCAATACCTAGCTGCCCGCCATGCCTATCGAAAATAGGGACATTTAGGACAAAACGAGCCAGGCTGCTCCAATGCGCGAGCACCTCCGCATAGGCGGTGGCCAACATGACGGCAGGTGTCAGTCCTTTTGATGTCGCCTTGCCTTTTATCGCTGTCCATTTGTCATGTGAAAGCGTGTAGGTCCGTCGAATAAAGCGTGGCTCACTCACAGACTCAGGCAAACAAGATAGGGGTAACTGTGGCCCAGAAGGGAGCGTTGCGAGTCTCTTTTTCCAATACGCTTCATCGGCTACTGTGCGACCCTGATCAGCTTGTTTTTTCGCCTCCAAATAATGCTTAAATTGCCAATCTGGGTCTGCGGGAGGGAAATACTTGTCGTTACCTCGTTTGAATTCGCCGTAAAGATCCGCCAGATCTTTCAGTAAAATATGAATGCTTTGGACGTCTGCAACGAGTAGGTCAACATCAAAATGGATCCGTGTCTTATTATCGGGTAGCAGAGAAAGTGAGATATCAGCAACGTGGGCTTCATCGATAGCCAACTTGCGATGAGATAGGTGTTCACGGGTTTCTAATAAGGCAATTTCCGTCTCTTTCGATGTAAGGTTTTGGTAGTCTCTCACCAACAGTGCGGGTAACGCGATGTCGCTACCGATACGTTGCTTACCATCAGATGTAAAGGTCGCCCTGAGCATTGGGTGATGGCAAAGTAGGCGATGCCAAGCGCGTTCTAGCGACCGGCTTTCAACATCGTTTCCATCTATTTCAATGTAGGCATGACAACTCACACCGCCAAGGGTTTGATGGTTTTGTCTTCCTAGCCAATAAGCATATTGCACATCGGTTAAATCAAACGGTTGATCATCATGTTCAAGTGTTTCTGTGCCATTAGAAGTAGAAGTTAAAAGAGGAGATGACTGGCTCCTGTTATCTGAGTGGGTCGATAGTAACCGCGTTAGCCATACTGATAAGATTGGGCATTCTATAAGGTCAGCAAATGTCACGTCAGAACCCGCCCGTCGCCACTTATCAACCAGTCGCATCAATTGAAGTGAATCGAGCCCTTGTTCAATCAGGTTAATGTCTTCTGAAACTGTGGGTTCAATCTCAATGTATTCACGAATATCACTGAGAATAGACGTCTTGCTAGGGCGAGTCTGGAGGCATTCCATTGCGGTCCTCACACTACCTCCTTCCGTAATTTACTTTGTGCAGACTGTGGCGCACTATCCTCTCTAACAACGTATTGAGCGATACAGTTCAGCTTCTCAATGGTTTCAATAAGCTCTCTTTCAGGGACAGATTGATCGACAATCCCGGCGCCAGCCTGAAGCCAACATTTGTCCTCATTACGATAAATCGATCTGAGTACTAACCCCGCATCCATGTGACCATTTTGGTCGACAATCATTACGCTACCGGAGTAAAGAGACCGGTCTTCAGGTTCATACTTTTTAATCGCTAACAGCGACGCTTTCTTGGGAATTCCTGATGCGGTGACGGCGGGAAAGAGCGCTTTGAATGCCGCCCAGTTGTTTTGGTTGCTTGCGAGCTGACCTTTCACTCTGGAGCCTAAATGTTGGACACTGCCTCTTCGTTTGACTGACATGAAGTCACACACTGACAAGGTTTCTTCATCGCATACTTCATGGAGCTCTTCGTAGGCAAGCCTGACAGAAATAGCATGCTCCGCAATTTCCTTAGTCGTAGAGAGTAATTCACTCTTTAGGCGCAACTCTTCTTCGGGCGAGGCACCTATCGCCCGTGTACCAGCAAGTGGTTGTGTGCTTATCCATCCGTTAGAAGCCGTTTCAAGCACTGTTTCAGGGCAGAATCCGGCGGCATTGAGGCCTGCTTGACGCATAATGAACGAACGTGCAGGCGTATTTTGGGCCCGCCCACACTCATAGCTCTTAGCCATGTCGACAGGAAAGTTAATGGGAATTCTTCGAGACAGAATTACCTTTTGGTAGACGTTGGTTTTGATGTCATTGATAGCGCTTAACACCGCAGATTTATAATATTTACAGCTAGCAGGGATCGTTAAATCGACGTGATTGCGCGCTTCAGCGCTTATTGTTGCGTCGTTACTCTTGGCATCTGCCATGCGAAAAACGTCAACAAGATCGTCTAATTCTGAATCTGTCGGGGCTCTAAGCGTGGCGATGCCATCAGAAATTCTTACTTCGTATTCCGGAATAAACAGAGATAGAAGCTTGCTCGATTTTTCCATGGTAACGTCATTCATTAACCCATGAAGGATATAGGAAAGTTCAAATTTAGCCTGTCCATATAGCCTCCAGCCCTTTATGGGTATGTTTTTAGTGGCATGCGACATGGCTTCACTAAAATCATGATATCCCTCAATCTGAATGCGATTTTTTTCCTTGATGGAGATTTCGTCTGGATACACGTCAATGGACAACAAGTTCCCCATACCCAAAGACCATTCTCCCGGCTTTTCATACATCATGAATTGATCGGATAAGCCGCTGTTAGCGACAGCAAGTAATAGTGAGCTCGCTTTTCTGTTGATGGCCAGACTTAATTCTTTGTAATCGTTCATAATAAAACTCCTAATGTTCTGAAAAGAGACAGCTTTGAACGTTGACGATTTAGGCTAACTTTTTTGACTTTTAAGCATGTTGGATTGGGCGATTGCGACCAGCGCTTTTTTGTCTATTTTTCCGACAGATGTCAGGGGCCAATGCGTTGTAATTTCTAATTGATCAGGCTGTTTGTACCTTGGAACGCCAAGACCTCTTAAATAGGTGCGTAAGTCATTAAGAGTTGGTAGGACTTCGTTGTTGGCAGAGGTGATAAATACACAGCTTCTTTCGCCCAGTTGATCGTCAGGAATGGCGACGATCACTGATTCTTTGATGGGCTCAAAGAGATTGAGAAGGGGTTCTATTTCAGAAACGGCAATTTTTTCGCCAGCGCGATTTATTTGTTCTTTTACTCTTCCTTCGACAACGTAATTGCCTTCTGGCGTTTTCATCACAATATCACCAGACTTATAAAATCCATCGTGTGTAAAGGCGATGGCATTGTGGCTATCAGCATTGAAATATCCACGAATGGTATAGGGTCCTCGAGTCAGTAACTCACCCGCTTGTCCATCAGCCACTAGTAAGCCATCATCATCAACGAGCTTTATTTCATCGGCACAAGACAGTGGCCTGCCTTGGGTTTTTAATACTGTATCGAGTGGGTCGCTTCGTCGGGTGTAACACAACAGGCCTTCAGCCATACCAAAGACTTGCTGCAATTCACTCCCTAATTCAGGCGCCACTCTTTTTGCTGTTTCAACGTCGAGTTTCGCACCGCCGACTTGCACAAGCGAAAGGGTATCTAGATCCGTGTTATCCCATTCCCTTGATGACAACCAAAGCTTTAAAAGCGGAGGAACGAGGGCAGTTGTCGTGACTTTCTCTTGTTCGATTAACGTAAAAGCCTCGTCACTGCCTGGCGTTCTGCTCATCACGACTTTCCCTCCAACATGCAATGTCCCAAAGATGCCTGGGCACCCCAAAGGGAAGTTATGCGCTGCTGGTAGGGCCGCTAAATACACGGTTGATGAACTGAATTCGCATACTTTCGATGATTCGATAAAATTGAATGCATAGTCACTATGCGTTCTAGGAATGAGCTTTGGCGTACCCGTCGTGCCGCCAGATAAAAGTAAGAATGCGAGTTCGAAGGGGTTGATGTTTGGAAGCGCAGTCGGGGAGCAATTAAGCACACTGAGTGCAGGGTGCTTTTCTGAAACACCATCGACAAAGAGCGTTTTTATTGATGGAAAGGCAGATTTAATTTTTTCCGCCATCGCAACGTAGTTAAAGCCAAGAAACTTCTCAGGCACAAGATAGGCGGATGGATTAGATTGTTCACACAGCGCCGCGATATCGTTTTCCCTTTGAGTTGGCATTGCTAATACAGGAATCACGCCGATGCGAAACATGGCAAAAAGAGCAGTGACAAAGCAAATACAATTAGGTAACTGAACAATCACCTTGTCACCAGGCTTCAAGCCTGCGTTGAGAAAACCGAAAGCTAACTGTGTAGCTTGTTCATCTAACTGGCTAAAGGTATAGCGCTCAGTTTTGTCAACAATGGCCGTTCTATTTTCAAATTGTTCGGACCAAGTGGTTAACCAGTCACCTAGCGTCTTTGGGAATAAATAACCAGCCTCAAAATAGGCTTTTTGTCTGCCAGGTAATGGCCATTGCAGGGTTTCCCCACCGTTTTCGATATTCATTTTATCTCCGTAAAGTCACTTCTTGCCTGACACACATAAAAGAGAATCTTTCTCATTTAAATTTATGATGATGTCGCGAAGGGGACTACTCGTATCGGGATTAGTTACTCGGATCAGATAAAGTTTTGGTAGAAATGTGATTATTACATTGAAAATAATAGGTTTATTTCCAATTGGCATTGTTCATTTAATCGTTTAAGGGGGGAGTCGTTCCGATACGGGTAGTGATGGTCTTTTTATTTCCCTTACCCTAGTAAGGCTTATTTACTGAAGGCTCACGTTTTATGGATGAACAAAAACAATTGAATTCAGCCTGGCCAGTTCTCTGGCGACTATTAAAAACTCAGCGGCGTAAACTTACCGCTGCAGTTGGGATGTCTTTATTTGCTGCCGCGCTTGAGCTCGCGCCTTACTGGCTTCTTTTTGAAGCGGTTATGTTAGTACAAACCTATCTTCAACAAGAGGTGGTGGATCCCTCTACTTCAGCGCTAATCGCAGACGGTTTTTATCACTTAGCACTGGGGATGGCTGCGGTACTTGTTGCTAAAACGTTGGCTTATAGCTTGGCATATACATTAAGTCATCAATCTGCGTTCTTGATTTTGGCTGACACACGTCGTTTGTTGGCTTCTCGTTTGGCATGGGCTCCCCTTACCTGGTTCCAAGGCTATCAAACGGGTCAATTGAAGCAGGCAGTTATGCAAGACGTTGAGAAAATGGAGAACTTCTTTTCACATCATACTGTGGAAGTATCAGTCGCTGTCTTTGGGCCTCTGCTTGTCACTGGATATTTATTTTGGATTGATTGGCGGTTAGCGTTAGCAGCGCTTATTGTAGCGCCTGTGGCAATATTAAGTTCATTCGTTGTGATGAGGGGGCTAAATAAGCATTACGACCAATATCATGCAGCGTCTGTAGTGCTCAATAATACCGTTGTCGAATATATTCGAAACATTGCAATCATGAAATTATTCCGTCAAGACAGTGAACGTTTTAAAGCAATGTCAGAAAGCCTTGTACACTATTTTTCTGTTGTCGATAAGATCACTGTGATCACCGTTCCTCGATGGGCTCTCTTTACTTGTTTATTGGGTGCAAGCATTTTGTTTATTCTTCCCGTCGGCATCTATTTAGTACAAACAGGCGAAATCGACAGTATTAATGTCGTTATGGCAGCGCTTTTAGGGGCGGGAATGTTGAAACCGTTGTTAAAAATCAGTCATTTCTTTACCGAGATTCAAGAAATCCTATCAGGGGTTCGTCGCTTGATGCCAATTATAGATATGAATGAAAACAGAAAAGATCATGAGACATGCTTACTTCAGTCGCCGCTAAGTTTCTCGCTACATAAACTTCACTTTTCTTATTCGGATGTATCGGTACTAGAAGATATAACTCTTTCTTTTAAACCTTGCACTACCACCATCATATTAAGTATGTCAGGCAGTGGAAAATCAACATTGGTCCAATTGATGGCCGGTCTTTTAACACCTGATAGTGGTGATGTTTTTATTAACGATGTGCCTATAAGGCAACTCAATGAATCTCAGAGGGCTAGCTTACTCTCCTTAGCGTCCCAAGACGCTTTTTTATTCAAAGGAACACTCAAAGAAAACCTCATGTTTGCAAACCCTCATGCATCTGTTCAAGAGGTGAATCAAGCACTTCAAACAGCGGGAATAGAAAATTTAATAAAAGAATTACCTGAAGGCCTAAATACGAAGATTGCAGAGCAGGGGGTTCGATTGTCCGGTGGAGAAAAGCAACGTGTTGCTCTTGCACGTACGCTTCTGGTGAATGCCCCCATTGTGCTTTTGGATGAGGCGACGGCCTATGCGGATAATTTGACACAAAGGGCTTTTTATCAAAACTTGAAAAAGCACTATCCAGATAAAACAGTCGTGGTCGTTGCCCATCGCACATATGGGTTAGAAGATGCTGACCAAATTGTGTTGATGGAAAATGGCAAGGTAAGAGCGAAAGGCTCACATGACACATTAATACAGTCTGATGATTTCTATGCGACGCTATGGCGCTTGCAGAATAACAATGACGATTGGATGCTCAGTCGCCAACTCGCCGACAAGGAAGGAGCTCTTTCTAATGGATAATGCATTATTTTGCGCCGTTAGGCGTGTCATTGAGCATAGCCAGTGTTCTCCTAGATTATTTGTCCTAGGTATTTGTTGGCGTACGATAGAACGAATATTAGACATTCTGCCGATCTTGGTGTGTTACTTTTGGTTTGTTTCAGTCCTTGAACAACAGAAAATGATCGGGCCGGATGCATACTCGGAGACAATACCAATCAATATTTCGGAGGGAAGAACCTACATACTCCTGTTGGCAGTGCTGTTCGTCTTACAGTTTTTATCTGCTTGGCTAGGACAAAAATACAGCTTCCTAGGCGGTTACCAAATCATGGCCGGGTACCGACGCAAAGTGCTCAATCAAATACATTCTCTGCCATTATCAGTGATTTTTAAATATAGAACTGGCAAGCTTTCAGACTTAGTCACTGATGATATCAACCGGATCGAGAACATATTTACTCACTTGGCTATTGAGCTGTTTGTGTCATCGTTAATACCCATTCTCATTATGTCTATATTGGTGACGTTGGACTGGCAGCTAGCGCTCGCGTTGATTGCCGGTTTTCCTCTGGCAATGCTTGTAATGCGCGCAACCCGATCCTTCTTCATTAAAGTAAGCCAAGATAAATTAGAGACAAATCGCGAGGTCTCAGGTGTCATTATTGAGTTTGTGATGGGAATTAAGACGTTACGTCTTTTTAATCGCTCACAGGCATGGCTGACAAAATTGAATGGCTTATTTGACGACATAACCCGCACAAGTGTGAGCGTTGAGGCTTGGGGCGCCGGGCCCGTTGTTCTTTTTCGTCTTTTGGTCGAGTTAGGGTTTGTTGCATTTTTACTCGTGTGTGCTTGGCAAGTAAGAGAATCAAGCTTCGAGCCCTTAATCGCATTATTGTTCATTTTTCTCGCACATAGATTAATAACACCTCTTTTAGACATGGCTCAGTACCTGAATATCATTAGGTATGCAGCGCAGAGCGAGGATAAAACCGAAGCACTGCTCCATGCGGAACAACTTCCAGAACCAGCCTTGGCCCAAAAGCCCAATAGCCACTCAGTCCAATTCAAAGACGTTTCATTTTCTTACGATGGTATATCATGCCTGGAGAATGTGGAATTCACTGCCTATCCGGGCGAAATCACTGCCATCGTAGGCCCGTCAGGATCGGGAAAAACGACGCTGATGAACCTCATATGCCGCTTCAGTGACCCTGATTCTGGTGTGGTTAGTATTGGAGGCTATGACATCAAAAAGATAGGGACGGAGGAGGTATACAAAAGTGTCAGCATGGTTTTTCAAAATGTACAGCTTTTTTCTTCTACCATCATGGACAATATAAGAATTGGTCGACCAGACGCTACGGATGAGGAGGTTTATGAAGCGTGTAACAACGCTTACTGCCTTGATTTCATTAATACGTTACCTCTTGGGTTTGACACGCAAATAGGTGAGAGGGGATCTCGGTTATCTGGCGGGGAAAAACAACGGATTTCAATTGCACGTGCCTTCCTCAAAGATGCACCCATCCTGCTTTTGGACGAAATTGCAGCGTCGGTCGACTCGATTGCCCAATATGAAATTCAACAATCACTCAAAACGTTGATTGCAGGTAAAACGGTTATCGTCATCGCTCATCGCCTCAGTGCCATACAAGGCGCAGACCAAATTCTCGTCATGGATAAAGGGTCAATTGTACAACGAGGAAAGCACAGAGAACTGGTTGAAAAATTGGGTTTATACAAGAATCTGTGGCGAGCACAATATACCTGCTTGGAAGCAACATGATCGTGAATCTTACACTTTCAGAATTTGAGCATCTTCAACGTGTTTGAATGAAGGGATAATAAACCGCTTAGCGTTTACTTGGCGGTTTTAATGACTATCAATTGATTCATGCTGTAACTCGTCGTCTGGCTTAGTCCCTTTGAATTGTTTCCAGTGAGGCTTATGACAATGTCACGATAATGGTTCTGTCGCAAACTTTTAGTCTTTAAGTTAAGATTTACTTAATTATTATTCATGATACTAATTCTGAATGTTTAAAGGTTGCCACGTTCGAGTTATCATTCATCTTCAGACTTCCTTAAGCAGTCACACTGAAGTGACTAATGCACAATTAGGATGAACAAGTTGTTCGATAAAAAGTATGAGGTCGCATGCTTTCGTAATATATTCTGTTCGTTCATATTTAAGCTTACATAACACCTGTGAGATTCATATGAATCCATCAATATAATGATGTGTAGACCAAACTTCTTCTGTTATCCTAACTTCTCGAGTAATTATTCTTTCTATCCAATGCAAGTAATCCGTGACTTCGTTGCGGCTTTGAGGTGGATATTATAGCGAACCAGGACTCGTTACCACCGCAAACTAATGGACATTTAACTTTGGATGTTGTTCAAAAGAGAAAGATCAGAATAGAGCTTTAGTCTTGTTATAAATAGCCTATCTAGTAACCTAGCGCCTTTCTCTTTGTTGAATTATTTAACAAGAGAAATACGTCATCGTCTGAATTTTTACCCATGGCACTTTCTAACTCAAAAGTGTCATCCACCCGACCAAAATCCGTCAGTATAAATACTCTACACAGTTGAAAGGACGTGCGTTTTCCCAATCAAAAATTGCTTATTTTTGAGCTTTTAAGATTTCCTATAGAAAGCGTTCTTTTGCTAAAGGTTAGCGGATAGCTAGCCTAAGCTTGCTCTAACATCTGCAATGGTAATGAATAGTTTGTTTTCAGCGTCCTGAAATGCTTGAAAGCCATAACGATCATAGAAATTTTTTGCACCGTCTTTGGCATCGACGATAACAACTGGAAACGCAACGCTATCACTAGCTGCTAATAGCTTTCGGAGCGCGTCAATAAGCAGCCACTCACCAAAGCCGTTCCCTTTGTATCGGTCATCGACAGCAAGACGAGCAATGAGACCACCAGAAGTCGATGATTGGTGCTTCTTTTGTAACTTACCGGGTAATGCCTTTAAGTCAATTTGTGTCATTGTTAGCGTGTAAAAGCCGATGATATGCGAGTTGTCGTTATCATCTTCCAAAACAAACGTTCTGGTATTGTCTTTCTTTGCTTGCTGACTCGCCATTACTTTTAAGTAATTATTGAGAGCTTCGATGCCACAGTTGAAACGGTTTCTATCGTGTTTAGCTTTATCTAGAAGTACCGTATTCATCGAGCCTTACTCTCGTATCGATCAGAGGCAGCTTTTAGTTTTGAATTCTGCGTTGCAGGATGGTCCAAAGCTTCCATTAGCAACATAGCATCAGCTTGGCTCAGTTTTAAAGCCTGTTCACGTTCAATGACTTGTTTAGCCTTTTCAATTGCAGCACTTAGAACAAATGAGTTAATACTAGACATACCAGCGATCGCGGTAGCTTTAGTAAGTAAATCTTGTGTATCGACATCAACTCTAGCGGTGATGCGAGGCAAAGTAGTAGCCATAATGTTATCTCCTGTTGTGTCACAATCCAATTATGGCCTTAAAGTGTACAATAAACAATATGCGTGTCACTTTGGCACATAATATACGAAAAGGATTAAATGTTGCGTAGTCAGCGCTTAATCCCGAGTAGTGAACAACCCTGTCGCCTCTATCTCTATGTTGGTAAATTGTGTGGTTGCCTTTGAAGTAAGCTTACCTTGGCAAACTCGGACGAGACTCAGCACACGCCATTTCATATTGGAAACATGCTATACAGATAGAACACGCCGACTAATCACTACCTGAAAATGTATATGGAATCCAATTTTTGAATGTTAATCGTTTTCAACGATTAACATTCTCTATACATCTTCAGTTCCCTTGCAACACCAAAGACTAACAAACTAGTCAACGAAATAATTTAAAATAACGCGCTGTTTAAAAAATTCACATAAATTATTATAAATTTTACAATTGATTTTTCCTCTAAGCAGTATTCTTTTATGGATTAGCGGACTCGTAGGCCAGCCCACTTGCGATTTTTTTTATCCAAGTGAACACTTTACGTTTTAAGACACTTGTTTTTTCAAAAATCAGTTTGTTCAGGAGTTATTCATGAGATCATTCGAGCCCAGCAACTTAGACGGAACTGCCCCACCATCACAAGAAATGAAAGAGAGGGATTTTTTTACACTAGAGCCAACTTTGTTTATGTCTGATTTATGTCGGATATTAAGGGAAAGCTTGTGGAATAAGGGGTTTATGGAATTTCCAACTTCAGTAATACGAGCTCACGATTGTCGTTCGGCAGTTCCTCGTTTAGAAATGGCTGATGGCCGTTTCCTTCAGGACTCACCAGCCTCAGCCCTTATAAGAAACTTAAAACTACATCCAGCAGTTTTTTCACTATCTCCTTGCTTTAGGGGTGATGATATTAATTCAACATATCTTCAGAAGTTCTACATGCTAGACTTATACAAAGAAAACGCATCTTTAGATGAAATATGTATACTTTTCAAGGATTTGATTTCTATTTTTTACAGGGGTGAATTTGAAGATTTCTCTGTTGCTAATAAGATTCTCGTAGACTTTAATATAGATTTAAAGACTGATATAAGAGGTTTAGATAAATTTCACACTGCGCTTAGCAATTTGTATGAACCTTCAGAGCTTCTTTTTCCTCTCATGGACCGTTGGATTACTGAAGAAGTGGAGCCTCTTTCTAAAGGAAAATGTTTAATAGCCTATGATTTTCCTTATGCAACTGAAACTTGCGCTAAGTTAAGAGCAGGCACTTTCCTTATATCTGAAAGAATCGAGTTTTTAATAGAAGGGGTTGAAGTTGTACATCTTTATCAATATGAGCCTGACGTTGACAAGATGTTAGAAAGAGCTAAAGCTCTAGGTCATTATGGCCCTGAAGACTCAATTTTATCAGAGTTGGTTCACTCCGGTACGATATCTCCTCATAGTGCGGGTGGGGCAATAGGTATCGAAAGACTGTGTGCTGCTTGCTTGGGGTTAACCAACATAGATGTTTTTTTACAACCTCCTGAGTTCCTAAGTCAGTTAGACCTGCCTAAATAAGCTCCTCTTGAATTACTTACTTTCTATCCGTGACTACTCACTTAAAACACTTGGGAGTCAAGACGGCTTTACAATTAACCAATTCCCTCACTAGCACGCAAGGTGTTTACGTGGAGTTAGGGGTGGCGCCCATTTCAGTGAAAAGTCCAATTCGTCACGATCTCATCAAGGGCTTGATAGTAAGCGTCTTTAAATCGACTCATTCAATCCTTTTAATAAACGTCGTAACCTTTAACTTTGATAGTTAAAGGTACTCGAAAATGTCTCAGCCTAGATCAGCAAGAATGGCTACGCCTTGTGCAGAAGTATTACAATAGTGAGCAGTCTGCCGCTCAGTTTTGTTTAGAGCACAATCTTCATCCAAAAACGTTTGACAACAACCGTCGCAAACTACACCACTTAGTCAACATGCCTAAAAAACGAGCAACTGCCTGCCTCTACGTTACCTACGGAATTACGCCTTGAGGCGGGGGCATGCTCTCTTCATGTGCCTCGTGATGTCACTCCTCAGTGGCTTGGCCTTCTATTGAAGGAGCTTGCTGTTTTATGAAAATTTTCCCTGATATCTCTGTTATCTATCTCCATAAGGCGCCCGTCGATTTTAGAAAGGGCATTAACGGCTTGAGCTTTATCGTTGAACAGAATATGAACCTTAATCCCTTCTCCGAAGCGCTATTCGTCTTCTGTAATCGCACGCGGGATAAGCTCAAAGTTCTCTACTGGCAGCGTAATGGCTTTTGCCTCTGGCAAAAGCGACTCGAAAAAGACAAGTTCGCTTGGCCAAGAAAAATGCCAGGGAAAACCCTTTCATTAACTGAAGAGCAGTGGCATTGTTTGCTTGATGGACTCGATATTGAAAAAATGAAACCCCATCAAACATTGAATTACCAAAGTCTTAATTAAATTAAAAAAATAATAGCGTACAAGGAACTTTCGCGGATCTCTGCGATCTTCCTTATATGCCAAATGAAAATAATCCAGATGAGCTAGCGCTCTTACGTTCAAAAGTGACTGAGCTTGAATCTACGGTACTCACACTTCGCCAGTCTCTAAACGAGAGCGAATTAACTATCCAATCTCTGGTTGAAAAACTCAACCTAGCGCGGCGTAAACGCTTTGGTAGCAGTAGTGAAACTATGCCCCCTCAGGACTTAGAGTTCAATGAGGCGGAGACTTATGCCAATACGACAGATGAAGATGAAGCGCCCGATAATCCAAATGATGACGCCTCGGAAGCGGAAAACACTTCATCCGAGACAAAACGTCGTGGTCGCCCAAAGCTTCCCGAAGACCTACCACGAGAGCGAGTCGTGGTGGATATACCAGAATCAGAAAAAACCTGCTCGTGTTGCCAGTCGATGCTCTGCAGGATGGGGCAAAGCACCAGTGAAAAACTGGTGTATATCCCGCTAAGTTGTACGTTGAAGTCACTGAAAGACCCAAATACGTCTGTCGTCAATGTGATGCGTTAGGAGAGAAGAGCGATATGTTACCCGCCAATCAAAGACTCAGTCTCTGCGTGGTTAGATAAATCGGTCACTCAGGTGCCTCCTAAAAGTAAACTGGGAGAGGCGATTAGCTACAGTCTCAATCAATGGTCGAAGCTAGTACGAGTTATCGATGATGGTCGGTTAAGCATGGATAATAACCGAGCGGAACGTTCAGTACGTCCGTTCACGGTAGGACGGAACAACTGGTTGTTCTCGAAGACTCATAATGGAGCACGCGCCAGTGCTGTGCTGTACAGTCTTATCGAAACCGCGAAGGCTAACGACTGTGAGCCGTATGAGTACCTCGAATACGTGCTACGAGAAATCCCGAAACTGAAGAGTGAGGACGACCATGGTCATCTTCTTCCTTGGAACATGCCAAAAACGGACTAGTCCCCCGTCCCGTAATAGCGCTCAGAATGACAGATACCGCCTTAGTTGGCGGTACCTGTGTTGATATTAGAAAGTCAATGAGTCGGTTCGTAGACGCTTACAAAGGAAGTGCGAAGTATTTTCTTTTTGTTACTGCTGTGCCGTAGGACGGCATAGAGTCCTCACATTTAGAGTTTGGAAGCGTTAGCGAGTAGTCTTTGGTTATTGTTAGCGTGTAGCTGGCGCATAATTTACTGTTAATTAAAATCAATCACTTTGCCTTGTTTTTAACCGAAAGTGTTTTTTGAGGGTAGAGAGTTTGAGCGTCGCTAAAGCTTATGGATTTAAAGTGGCTGTACTGAATATCTTTGATTAATTTAGTGTTCAAACTTTTATACCTTTATGGACGGTCACTTTGAATGAAGCGGAAACTCAAAAATTAATCATTGCAGCAATGAATAACCAAAAGTATGGAAAGAGGCTTAACTTGGTTGAAGAACACTTTGAAAAGCAAAATGTCGCTTAGCTAAGTGTCCAGTCTGACTGGAGCGATCATTAGGGGGAATGGTTAGGATTAAACAAATGTTTATGACTCTACGAGCCTCTGCAATATCTTCTCTAGCGCAGCTCAGAGCCCAATGATCTCTTGCTAATCTGACTAAGCCAAAGCTAACTGGTCAAAATCTATAGTTTTAACGGCCTTGAGGTTAGTAGTCTGCTTTGCTTTCCATAAATCATACTGGTGTTGCATCGCTAACCAACTCTCAGGAGTTCCGCCCAGTACAACCTGTAGCTTTAGTGCCATCTCAGGGCTAATAGAGCTTTGGCCTTTCACGATGCGGTTGAAAGTAGATGGGCTTACACCCAAGTTCTTGGCTACGGCTCTAGAACTAAGGTTAAACGGTTCAAGGTACACATCGTGGATTAGTTCGCCCGGATGTGGAGGGTTGTGCATAATCATTAGTGGTAGTCCCTATAGTCGAGTATAAAAGCGTTTCCATTTCTAAACTGAAACGTAACGCGCCAGTTGCCGTTAACATCAATAGCCCAAACATCATCTTTCTTTGGCTTTAGCGACCTCTTGCGCCATATAAGGCCTAACTAAAAGCAGTTAGGTGTTGAAAACCCCATCCTTCGATAATTAGTCTCAAGAACATCCGAGATCGTAAAAGCAGTAACCTTCTTTATTTCACCTCCGCCTTTCTTTAAATCTCGAATTATCTCCCTACCATTTTCAACACTCGCTCTTTTAACCGCTCCCGGTCTATTAAGCCTAGTGTTAACAATGTTATCGGGGTCTGACATCACTTGAGATATGCCCCTTTCTTCTAATGAAGTCCAATCCTTAACCTCACTAATCACTACATTTTCACCTTTATATGAAGTTGAAAAGTATAATTTATTAGAATCTATTACATCTGAGCCCAAGGTATCAGAGGCACTTTTTAAAAAACCGTCATTGAACTGCAATGCCTCTGTTACGCTACTTTTAGTACTTTCATTTGGAAAGGGTATTTTACCTTCCTCAATATCAGCTAAAATATTTTTGTTCTTTTCAAGCATACTTTTTACATTCTCATATAGCTTTTTCCTAGCTTCTGAATGTTCCAAGGGTTTATCTAAAACTAACTTTTCAGTAGAGAAACCGACTTTTGAAAGCCTTGCCTCCCCATTTTGAATTATTATTTTCGGCCTGATCGAGTCTAATTCACTTGGATTTATTTTAGTTACATCAATTTCAAGACTCCCAGACATCGAGCTAAATGAAATTGAAGAGAGTAGCAATATCAAAAATGTATTTATAAGATATTTAATTTTATATTTTCTTCCCATCATGATTCACCTCTTCAAGGAGTAATTGGTCTATGGTAATCCGGGGAAAGGAGAAGCCAACCAATTTTAATTCCCCTCAATAACATCAGAAACTACAAAAGCGGATATTCACCGTTCGGATTATTGGACTTCAAATCTCTCGCCACACTTCTACCTGTTTAGCACTGCACCTTTAATAACCACATTAGTATTTACAATGTTGTCTGGATAACGTTACGCAAGAGAAATACGCTTGCTCTTAACCTTGGGTCGCTCGAACGTTAGACATCAAAATGGATTATCCTTTGATTTAATTAAACTAGTGCCTCTTCCTAGAGTCTTGATTTTTAGTTAATCAACTCAAAAAATCATTTTTAAAACTTTATCTAAGATACTTTTTCCCTGCTCCCATCACAATATTCGACCTAATTGGCGTGATGCAGGCGCATGAGTGGTCCTGTTTGAGAAACAGGAACCCATAAATTGATAGTGTCATCAAGGTACTTAATTATTTTATTATTATCTTCATCTAAAAAAGGAGTTGAGTTAAACGCTAGCCAATCAAAGTTTCCGCTTGAATATTTATGTACTTCTTGAGAAGAGTAGTTTACGAGTTTACTGTTTTTATTTAGCGCAACCAGGTCGTCACGTAAATCGCTCAAGATTACAGCAGCGGCTTCATTTTCCCAATCACTTAACTTTTGTAGTTTCTTCACGTAATTATCGATTAATGCGCCCACAACGTTAAAGTAATTATTTTGAATAGAGCTAGTCATTTGAGCATAATCAATGAATCGTAATGATGTCTCATAGTTATCACCACCTTGTAGGCTCATTAATGAAACAGCATCATTTAATGCAACATCTACCTTTTTCTTTAGGCTTCCATCAGCCACATGTTTATCGATTTTCTCAATAAGCGAATTTAATTTTTCTTGACTGATTGGCTTTAATGAAATTTCTGATTTATCTACTAATTTAGTATTAACCAGGTCTTTAGCTGCATGATAAGAACTCATAATTTTGTTTTTAAGGGTGGAATGTTCCTCTCCAATTTTCGAATATGCATCATTAATTAATTTTGTAAACTTGGTCTCATCAGTCACATCGACGCCTTGGCTAATTAGTGACTTTGTTATGGCAAAAACAAATGGAGCAACATCAATTTTGGATTTAATATCATTCATGACAGATCCTTGAATTATTGAGCTTTCAATTGGCATAAATATCGATATAAAAATAAGAAAACCTTCTTCGATTTTTACCTCTGAATAATCAAGGTTTTTCAAAAGATGATGCCCAAAATATAACCAAGAATAGTATTTTTTTAGAACATTATTATATGGAGCTATCATTGATTCCTGAAGACTATGGATAAATTTTGTATCTGTAAGCATATCTTTGAATTCAACAACAAGATGATCGCTATTGTCATATATTACATCTACTGTCCTCTCTAAAACTGGGAAAAATACATCATTCAACCAACGCATATTTGGTACTGCAACATTTTTTATCGATTTTGAAAATCGGATGCTGTTTGTGCCTTCATATGATGGATGGAAATTTGCATTATTTAATGGTACATATCCGAAACTGCTTATGTATTTCTTCCCTGTCAATGAGGTTGAATACCAGTATTTTAAATTTTCATTTAATCCGATTAGGTGGCTAATAGTTACTGGTAATTCATTGGAAACGAATTGAGTGGTTATTGGGGTGGATACTGTGTTATCTTTGAAATATTTATCTACTCTATTAGAGTAATTATCATTAATCAATCTATATGCTAATTTGTGGAAACTGTTTTTATATAATTCAACTGTTAATTCTCCAAAATGTTTATATTCATAATTATAAATCTCATCATTATCACCTCTGATTATTTTTTTAAGCTTTAGTAGTGATGCGTCTGTTTTATCAATTGCTTTTGAGTAAACACCCATCAAAGTGCGATCGGACTCTTCCATCTTGTTGATGACCCCAGCCATTTTTATATCACCATAAATTGCAATCCCTTCAGCGATGAGAACGCCTATAACTGGGTTTATAGCTTCCGCAATTGACTCGGAGAAAATTGAGCCGATAACTTCCCCTGCAATTTCCGGGGCTATGTAGGAGCCCAAAAGAACGGCACCACCAGTGATTTCATCAGCATTTTTATTTTCTATGCCGTCAAGCAATTCTAATCCACCACTTACAACGGCAATAGCTCCACCAATTTTCTCTGCCAACTCCATTGCTCCGGTTTCAAATTCTGGTATAACCTCACCAATTTCTTCATTAGTAATCTTTTGGCCAATGGGAGTTTCTTTTTCTGATATCGGTGAGATGTCCTCTTGAAAATCATCAACCTCTTTTTCAAGAGTTGTAGTTTTACATGCTTCCCCCTCATCCAAACGAAAATTGAAAGAGTTAGCACTATTGGCAAATAATACCGCTCCGATTGATAGTCCAATAGTGCTTATTTTAAACTTCATTGTCCATTCCCCCGTATAAAATATGAATTTTGATGGAATTAAAAAATTGGTAAAACTGACAATAGACTATTTCAATCAATCAATAAGAACATTTAAATAATTTATGTTTTATTTATATTGAAAAATTATCATCTTTACTAATTCAAGGGAAAATCATGAGCCACACCAAGAGTTTTGAACTCTGAGTTAAGTGAGAAAGAGCTTGCGGGTGAAAATGCAGCTAGAACAGGGCTTTGTTGCGTAATTCAATGGAACTAAATCCAGAACCTACGCTCTGATCAGCTACGTTCACTCTTTCTCGTAGCTCTATGCTTAAACCTCGTTACAAAACAACCAATCACTCATTAACCGTGGTCTCTGACCTTTTGGATTGATGAAGAGGCAATAAGCGGGTGGGCGGAAAGCAAACAAAATAAGCGCGGGAGGCCGCGTCGGTTCAGTGATTTAGCTATAACGACAGCACTTATGGTGAAACGAGTTTTTTCTATGCCACTGAGAGCGCTGCAAGGATTTATCGACTCGATATTTAGGTTAGCCCATGTACCGTTAAGTTGTCCGCATTACACCTGCATCAGTCGTAGAGCCAAGCAAGTTGAGGTCTCATTTAGGACTAAAACGAGAGGAGCGATACAGCACCTAGCCATTGATGCTACTGGTCTTAAGGTTTATGGCAAGGTGAATGAAAAGTCAAAAAACACGGGACGGATGGCAAGCGTAGAGTCTGGCGAAAGCTGCATATTGCCGTCGATACAAGCACTCATCAGATCATTGCTGCCGAGCTAAGTTTATCAACGGTTACAGATGGAGAAGTACTCCCGAACTTACTGAACCAAACACGCCGAAGTATCCTTGAGGTGTCTGGTGATGGCGCTTACGACACGAGAGCGTGTCACGCTGCTATTAAGATTAAGGGAGCCGTTGCGCTTATTCCAAGCTTTTTTAAACTGGCTTAATAAAAAGCAAGAGATCTCAAATATTTGTTTAATTGATTGATACTGTTGATTTTTCTTATTCTTTTTTCCATTGAACCTATCGAATCATCAATCATTTCAAGATACTTTTCCATTTTGGCTTGCGTCTTCTTCTTGCTTGGTGCTGAGAACTGTCTCCAGACTTGAGACTTAAATCCTTGTTGATTAAAGATGTTACGGTGAGCCTGATTTAAATCTCGGAGCTTCATTTCGAGCAAATGACCCATTCTCATAAGAGTTGCTTCATCAAGAAGGTAATCAGAGTCGGGGACATATTCTGTCAGCATTCGGACTAAGGTCATCACATCATTCTCTCGTTTGGCCACCGCCAGTTTCTGCATTAAACGATGTTTCTCTTCTTTCTTTAACGGGTCAGACTCTTTATCTGGATGGATAACACTCGCAATGCGTTTGTACATTTTGTTGAGTTGAGTACCTCGGAACATTTCTTTGATGTTAAGCGCGTCGTCGTCTTCACTCTCAAAATAATCGAATTCAAAATTGTCCCAATCGTCCTCATTTTGGGCCTGTGGTGAAAACGAGTCGTTATTATGTTCAACAAAAGAGGCCCATAAGTTACTGATAAAAGCTTCAATAGCGAATGGATCACCAGAAGCCAGGATTTCACGGATTTTTTTGTGGGGTAAATCAATATCAGCGCCGAACATCTCCTTCATGCCGTTTTCAAATTCTCGACAAGCTGCATTGAGCGCTTGCTGTTTCTCTTTCTGAAATACTTTATTATGATAGGTTTCATACTCTTCGCATAACGCCTCGACTTTGTCTCTATCATTGATAAAAGGGCGATCAAGCAAGTCCATTAACTCCTGTTCAATCGCTTGCATCAAGCGATTGCGGATATTGGTTTTGAGTTTTTTTGAGGTCAAAAATGACATCAAGTGCTTAACCCAGACACAGTGAAGATGGTCGAGCTTTTTATCATAGGGAGCCAGTTTATCTTTGTATTCAGAAAAAAGCTGATTGACCTTGAGCTCAGCCTTTTGATTACGCCGTTCATTTTTTTCTATCTTCCTCCAGAGCTTAGATAAATAATCCGACTGAGAATGTGGAACGTTGTTTGAGTGAAAAATAGGGAGTGTCATATCCATCCTTTTCTCTTCTAGTAACCCATAAGGTATTCAGGCTAGCAGCGTAAGAATAGAAACGCATTGAACTAATAATAATTTATGTTCCCTGAGCTTGAATTACCCTCTGACGCAGATAAATCGAAACGCTAACCTTAACGTTCAGGGGCCTATTCATTTTGTAAAACAGTAAGCTTAATCTGCTGAATAAGAACCGTGACCATTTTATTAAATTAAGAAGGAAAGTCTCTCACAGCGCCATACTGCTCTTTTTATGCTGCCATATAGACAACATTAAAAACCCTAGCCCTACTAGGCCATACCATCCGGATGAAGGTGAACGTTAAGTGAGGAGATGATGAAAGGGGGCCACATGACTTAGCGTTAAATCGAAGAAGGTGCCTGTCGTATGACAAAAGAAAGTTTCCGCGTCGTTTTTATCTTGTCCTTAATTATTTATTTTTTTATTCATTTAACTATTTATCTTCATACGTAGTGTTCATAAGCGCAGCCCCTTATTGATCACAATTTTAGCCGTTTTTTTTATCCTCCTTTTATTGCACTGCTTTTCTCATGAAAAACCGTGAATAGAAAAATTCTTTCCGAATAAGGCCAAGCGTGCAAGTTAACCCGAAACAACCCGGTGATTAAAACAAGAAAAATGAGAGATAAAGCAGGGTCGGATAAGGTTCAGACGTGCTGATCCCTCCGCTTTCGCGGAGACAAAAATATCCCTTTAATTAGGGGCTAGGTCGGGTTGATACTCACTAAAGAAGGCTGAGGTTGATTGAGCGTACGTGTTTAATGTTGACGCATTGAAGATCTCTTGTATCCCTGACGCGATCTTACGGAAAGATAGCCACTGAAAGCTCAGTCCTTTCTTTGTCTGACGCTTCCGTGTCGCGAGGATCAATTCGCTGATGTTGGCGTAACGCACGACTTTTAAGTCATTAAAGAAGCGAGGGGTAAACTGTTTGTATGCAGGTGCGCTGCGTATCGTCCCTTCGTCTTGGTCGACACACACATTGATCCGCTCACTGTGAAAATAGCTGGCACGCTTTAGATACTTCACCGCTTTCGCAAAGGACTTCGGCGAAATAAACTCCCCAAAGCGCAACGCATAATCTTCTTGAAGTTGATCGTAGCTGATGGTTTTCAATCCCGCTTCAGTGGGCAAACCGATGCGCCCTCCAATGAGGTCTGTGTTCGGCAGAATGCACGCTAATACTTTCGCAATTAAGGTGCGACACTGCACATTATTCACCGCTTCACCGCCCCATGCATTGAGTGACGGGAAACGATTGGGGTTGGTAATAAATTCTTCACACCCTTTTAAGATCCGCGCGTATTCTGGCGGTAGGGTTTCTATCTTACCGCTTCGGAGCAACCGGCGAGACTTAAATCCGATCTCAAAAGGCGTCTTAGGGTTTCGTGCGTTCTCTTCTTCAACGACACGTTGATACAATTCGATCAAATCCAGTTTCCGAGCCTTACGCTTACGGCGATACTCCGCATCGTAACTCGATTTATCGAACGGGGGAGGGGAGGAGTCGTGTCCAGGCGTCTTCATAACATTCACCGTCCACGTTTAAAACACACAGCACTTCATCCCGAGGGATAAACAAGCGGTGTTATTGAGAATGTGTTGTTTGGGCTTTAGCCCACGCCAAGGCTGAGTCAAGGTCATATTTTGAGGTCCAATAGTTTTTTGGGGTGTTTGGATTGGTCGTCCAAACGGTGAAATTTCACGCTATCTCAACCGATAAAAGAAATCAAACGCTGGTTTTTTAGACACAAAAAAGCCGTCTACTATTGGGGAGACGGCTTTTTTGCGAGTGCTATATAGTCAGAGTACCACCTCTAACACACTCTAAATCCTAGAAAAAACACACAACATTGGGCACTACAGGTTAATGAGCAATGTTGTGTGTTTTAACCTTATAGACCTCAGGCAATTATAGCGTGTCGTCACCTGAGATTTCAATCTCGAAGTCTCAAAATGCTCTCTTGATGGTTAATTGTTAACATAATGTAAATAATACGCAGGTATGAAAAATCCATAAATAACAAAAAGATAAAAATAACCTTAGAAAAATTTATAGCATATTGAGATGTGGAAATTAAAATAATTAATCTATTAATTATATAAAATTTAAACAAGCCCTACGTTAAATATCATTTAATTTCTATTAAAATCAATAGTTTGTTTTTGTCAATCCCATTTTAAAATGTCCTCATTTGTCCCAAATAGAAATGTCCCGTTGTTAGGTCTTTCGACTGGAGGCTTTGAATGGTTCGGTGAGCACTGGGTTGATGGTTCGAGGGGCAGTTTGAAGGGCTCTTTGTTGCGCGCGGCGTTTGGGGGCTTTCTTACTGCGGGTTCGTTGCTGTTGTTGTTCGAATTCTTCTTGTTGTTGCTGAGCAAACTTTAAAACTTGGCCGAGGCGTTTGTTGTCGACGATTTGGGTTTGTTGAACATGCTCGAGTTTGTCGAAGGTTTTGAATTCGAGTTTTCGATGCCCGTATTGGATGGCGATTTCACCGTTTGGGTAGTCGAGTATCTTGACGTGTTCGTGCGCTAGTCGGCTGTTTTCTTCAGTAGGTTCAATGAGATAAATCACTTTATCGTATTGAAATGTCAGCGACTTTGAGAGCTTGCGGGTTTCTTGCCAACTGAAAATATCGTCGAGTTCTTGCTTGGACTCTCGAACCGGACGATGCATGTCTTTTGGGTATTGAGCGGGCTTAGCAAAGCGATGGTTAAAATCGGCGGTGAAGTAGGGAAGCCAGGCGTTGGCTTGTTCGATGGTGTCGATACCTTGTAAGCGCATCTCTTTAACCAGCCGGTCTTGCAGCGTGAGGTTGGCTCGCTCAACGCGGCCTTTGGCTTGGGAGCTGTTGGCACAGATGAGTTCTATGGCCAGTTCTTTCAGCACACGCCCGTATTGAGTTTGGCCAACTTGTTTGTGTTTCTCCTGATTCACTCGAAAAATTGAGTGCTTGTCACTGTAAAACGCGATGGGTTTACCGTGCTCATTGAGGTATTCACGCGTGGTCAACATGTAGTCAAATGCGGATTCTGTCTCGCTGAATCTTAGGTTCATCAAACGGCCAGTCGCATCATCAATGAACACCAATAGGCAACATTTGTCGCTGCGGCCTTCAAACCAGTCATGATGGGAGCCGTCAATTTGGATAAGTTCGCCCAAGCAATCACGACGGTAACGAGGCTGATAGACTCGAGGTTTGCGTTGTGAATGTGGAAGCCACAGTCCGTCGGCGATCATCCATTGACGGAGTGTTTCTTTAGAGACGGATAGATTGTGTCGTTCAGTCAGTTTTTCCAGAGCGAACGTTGGTGAGAAGTCAGAGTAATGCTCACGGATAAGTTTCAGTATTTCAATTCTGAAATGTTCTGAGTAGCGTCGATTACTTGGGCGTCCACGCGCTGCGTGTGTAAGACTTTGAGCGCCAAGAGAGACAAGTTTGTTTACCAAACGTCGGATATGACGCGCAGACAGATTCAAAATGATAGCAGCGTCAACTTGGCGTAGTCGTTTTTCACGTACGTCAGTAAGCACCTTGAATCGCTGAATATCTTTTTCACTCATAGTAATAAGCATCCGGATAACTCCTAAGCAGACCAATATAGGTAAGCTTAGGAGGACATTTTAAAATGGCTCAAACCGGACATTACTAAATTGCTCTAACAGTTTTTATGCGTATTATTTACATTATGTTAAATTCAAGAAATGATAAGTCAGTCACAAACCCAACAAAATTAGACGCCAGTGAGCGATTACATGAATCATTGATGTTTCGGTCTGAACGAGAGCGTTTCGGTTTTTTCTATTTAGGAAGACTTTTGTATGAATTTTAAATCAGAATGTATGGTTGAGAACAAGGAAGTCGGTATCGCTTTTAATCTTTCATCAAAGGCGAATAAAACGTTAACGCTATCGGCGAAAAGAGCAGAGCGGGCCAAAAAGCGCGAAGGGAAACTTCGATTAGAAGATCACCTCAAACGTTTTCCTAATTGGTCGCTGTAACGAATGAGATTGCCGTCTGGGATTATTACCTCAGATGGCCTCGAAGGTGGGCTGCCTTCACTATTGCAAAAAGCGCCGCAGAGGGGCGCAGGCCTGCGTAATATGCCTAACAAATTCAGGAGCCCTCTCTGGGGCGACGTCCAAGGCTGTTTTTCTACTCAATTAAGCACGCTGGTTGAGTGGTGAAATAGAGTTACTTGGGAATACCAGACACCACATCCTTTGGATGTGCGCCTTCTACTACAAGAATGCTCAAGCCAGTTTGTAGCACGGCTCTTGAAAGAGAGCCCATCGTTTTGTTTTTTTTAAAAGAACAAAACAATGCCCTAACAAGGAGTGTGGACGATGCAAATTATCTACGGATATTGTCGTGAAGATGAGGCCGCGAGTTTATTAGGCCACTTTGTTGAACAAGGTGATTTTGTCAGCATCAAAGAACTGGGAACGGTTGGGCGTGAACACATGGCGTTTGCCGCTTTGTTGCCTTTTACTGGGCACCTTGCATTTCCTTTCTGTTGGAAGGGCGTTCATTTGGTCGCGGTTCAAAAACAAGCTCAGTCAGTTAATCGTCTCACTCTCCCAACCTCAAATAATGCTTGTAAAAAACGTTATCGGAAGCTTAAGAACACCATCATTAGCGCTCAAAATTGGAAGCAACATGTGAGCCGTAATCGTGGTTTGAAGTACGCGAAATCTTCGATGTTTTCTTAAGGATGTGGGAGGGAGCCCCCTTTCCCTCCATCCTGACCATGTACTTGATAATTTTATCATTAAATAAGGATACTTATTATGAAAACACGCACCCAGCGCACCCTCCTTGTCGGGCTTGGCGTTGCTGTTTCGACACTTCTTATCACTCAGCCTGCTCTGGCTGCCGATATCTTCGCGTCAGGTAAGCAAGCCATGAAAGACACGGCGGGCAAAGGCTCTGCGGTTGAAACCGCCATGCTAGGCACAGGGCTTGCGGGGGCGGTCGTCACTGGACTGATGAGCCGTAACTGGTTTGCGGCCGTTGGCGGGTTCATTGGTGGCTCAGTCTTGTGGAATGTTGGAGCGCCACTCGTCGGCTTAGGTTAAGGAGTCACAATGGAAGACCCTCATCAGTTTTTCTCTATCCCAAAACACATGAACAAAGGTCGCCGCTGGCTCGGGTTCCCTGTTGATGAACTCGTGCCTGCCCTCTGCATTTTTGGCCTCTCATTCTGGCTTAAACACGAAATGATAGGGCTGACGTTATCGCTGGCTTGGTTTGGGGGGTTGCGTTACATCAAATCACAATACGGTGATAATATCGTTACCCTGTCACTCTATTGGTGGGGCGCTTCTTTTGTCAGCCCCGCCCTCTTTAAGCGTACCCCCTCAGCCTGTCGTCGCTATTGGATTTTCTAAGGAGACCCTTCATCATGGACCCGTTTGTTAAACGGGATAAGCTGGCCGTCAAAAGTCTCCTCAACCTTTTTTTGAGTGCAGGCTTTCTTTTCATGCTTATCACTAACCTGGTGCTGGGTTACACCAGTTATCAAGCCCTTACCCATCAGAGCCGAACCCTAATCCCACCCACCCTCTCTCAAGCCTTTACGGTTTCGGATGGCACAGTCGATGAGCCTTATCTTGAGCAAATGGCGGATTATCTTCTCTACTTGAAACTCAACATTACGCCAGGCAGCGTTGGACGTCAGTTTGGTCAGTTACTTGAATATTTAGACGAGACAAGCTGGCACATCGTTCAACCTAAGTTGCTTCGAGAAGCCACGGTAATTAAAAAAGACAACATCAGCAGCCAATTTTCTGTCGAGTCTGTCCGTATTTCTCTCAACACTCTCCAAGTGCAACTCTATGGGAAACTCCAAAAGCACGTAGGCCAACGCGCCCTAGAGCCGGAGATGAAGTGGTATCAAGTCAACTTTAGCTATGACCAAGGCGTCATAGGTTTACTCTCCATTGAAGAAGTCGAGGTCGACACCGATGAATCTTTATGAGCAATCATTCACCCCATCGCCGCAATGGCACCCTTATTTTTTGTCCATCGCGCTTTGGGTGGTCTTTTTCATCCCCTCTTTTGCCCTAGCTGAAAATGCCGCCATGGTGAGCTATGAGTTTGACGAAGGTGACACGATCCCCTTGTCACTCTCTTCCATTAACGTGAACCGTTTGCTGGTCAAAAATGACCGTATTATTTCGATCGTCTGCCCGAAAGGATTTTGCACCTCAACGGGCAACCAAAAAGACGCTTCCGGCTCTATCACCTTAAAAATTAACCTTCCCTTACCGTTTACCGCGCACCTGACGACAGAAAAAGGGCGATTGTTTGCGCTGTTTATTACCCCCAAAGCCACCCCGTCTTTGGTCACGGAGTTTGTTTGGTCGCAAAACTATAAAGAGCAGCAAAGCCCGACTGAGCAGGCGGCGGATTACCCCGCCGCCATGACAGCGCTCACCAAAGCCATGATGCGTTTTGTTCATGATGGCGCCCCCATCGCCGGCTTTAAACGTCACGACGTTGACCCCAAAACCTTACCCAAAGATGCAGCGTCACTGGCCATCATCCCTCAAACGGTCTTCGTTGGCCGTGATTACTCTGGGGTGGTTTATCAACTCAAAAATCAAAGCCGCAGTGACATGACACTGACCACCGCACAGTTCTACAGCTATTCCGCACGCTCAGCCGCGCTCGATACCTATCAGTTAAAACCTGGGCAAACCACCACGCTCTATCTCATTACCGGAGGAGGCGCCACCCATGATCGATAAACCCAAAGACGCCTTTGACCGCTTTAAAAAACGCGTCTTCAAAGATACCGACGGTGACTTTGAAGACGGTGGCACGGTCAATGCCGTAACAAGAAAGCGCAATCGCACCATTACGTTCACGGTCTTGCTGGTGCTTGCCGCCCTGGCTTTTGCTGTTTGGCGGTTAACATTGCCTCCCCAAGAGCAAAGCAAGGACATTCAAGACGTCGGATTTGGTGCTGTCGTCACCGATGATTTTACCGACAAAGACAACCAGTCCGCCCTGACGTTTCAACAAGATAAAATCAACCAAATCGAGCAAAGCTTAGCGCGGTTCGAAGGCACCTTAAGTCGCTTTGGACAAAGCTTAACCTCTGAGTTGGAGAATATTAAAAAAGCCAATGAGCGCGATAAAGCATCCCAATTGACGGAGCTTGAGCAGCAGATGCAACAAAAGCTCGATGAAGTTGACGCGCTCAAGGTCCAACTTGAGACGCAATTAGCCTCAGCCCTCAATGCAGGCGATCCTTCGAATCAACATAGCGTAGAGATCCATCAGGGAAGCACCTTTGGCCAATACAAACTTCCCCCAAGACCGGCCATTAATAGCAACATAGATACCGCCAAGGTGAATGAGTTCCAGTACCAAGAGCAAGATGATGTGGCCTTTAGCGGGGATGCCTTTGATAGTTTTGAATTTCACTGGCAAGCCAGTGTAGAGGAGAGACAATCCCGTCGCACGACCGATAACTACGTGCCAACAGGCACCTTTGTGACCGCCGTGATCACCGGCGGCGCAGACGCTAATGGGGGCGTCTCTGGACAAGGGGATACCTCACCGATTGTCTTTCAGACCGTCAATCAGGGGATTTTACCCAACGGTGAGCAATCCAAATTAAAGAATTGCACGATCACCGGTGCCGTTTACGGCGAAATCTCATCCAGTCGCGGCGTCGCTCGCACCAATAGAATGAGCTGCATCCACCCTAATGGCGATATTCTCGATATCCCCGTCAATGCGACCGTGTTTAACTTTGGGCGCAATGGTATTCGCGGTACCACCATTATGAAAAACGGTAAAATCGTTCAAATGGCCGGCATTGCGGGGATCTTGCAAGGTGTCGGTGATGCGGGTAAAGCCCTGGCACAAACCACGACACCGACGGCGCTCGGACCAAGTCAAAGCATCAACAGCGATAAAATTGGGTTGAATCTGCTTGGCGGCGCCACGGAAAGCGTTGGCAGCAAATTGGCGGACTACTACATCAAACTGGCCGAGCTCTATCATCCGATAGTGGAAGTCAATCCTGGTGCCATCGTCAATATTGTCTTTTTGGAAGGCTTTCCATTAGATCCCCTATTGGCCGATGAATACGAAACCCGTATTAATGAGCAGCGTGAGCAAGTCTCCAACAGCAACCAGCTCTTGGATGTCATCACCAACGTTCCCTCTCTTCCACAAACCACTCAAACTGCCCCCATCAACCCATTAGCGCAAAAAATAACCCAACAAGGGTTAAGCGACGTGGGCTTTGGGCGTGAGGAATAACCATGAATAGGCATTCTTTGTTCTCACTATCGATACTCTTAGGTCTGACCGGTTGCAGCGCGGGCTTTGAGAGCGAATACAGTTGCGATAAGGTCGGCGGCGTTTCAGGGTGTGTCACCATGAACGAGGTTCGAGACAACCTATACGGTTATACCGGAGACAGTGGAAATGCCACCGTCTCTCCTCAATCTCGTCTCGCCCCACCTTCTGTCTTTACCTTACTGCCAAGGCGTAGCCGAGATGGGGAGCCTGAACGAAGCCAAGAAGAGGTTAAAAAACTCACCGTCTTCCCTTTTATCGACAAAGACAATCACTACATCGATACGATGGATGTTTACTTTGTCTTAGACGATAGCCGTTGGTCTGGGCGCCCTGCGCGCGCGATTTGGAAAGATTGATTAGGAAAAAAAGAAACGAAGCTTAAACATCATTTTTATCATGGGCGCGCGACATTCAGTCTCAGCCTTCTCTCAATTAGGGGGTAATCCATCAAGCGGTCCAAGATTGTGTCACGCCCCTTAACATTAAAATAGAAAAAGGGATCCCCCATGTTTTCCTCCTCACGCAGTGGCTTATCCGCCTTATTTCAAGAGGCTAAGCAAGCCCAAAACCACCTTCACCATGAACTGCCGTATCGAGACTACGATCCCATTGAGCGGGTGTTCGACAATACCCACTCTCGCGGTTTTGGTTTTAAAATCAGCCTCCTTGGGGGCGCTAACGACGATTTAATTCAGTCGTTAAGCCACCTTATGGGGGATTTACCCGCAGGGGATAAATGGGATTATCAAGTGCAGCTTTTTGGTCACAACCGAGTGGCGCACTATCTCGAAGGGAACCAAGCCCTACTCAGTCAGCGGGGTGGTATCTGTCAGAAAATGGCCAACGATGACGCCATTTACGCCCACTACGCGGCGCAACACGGGTTTCTACATAGGCAAAAAAACAATCGCTTTGATTTGCGCGACTACGACGCATTCTTTTTTGTCTCCACCACGGAAAAAGACCCACAAGAGCTGCTTGATGCGAGAATGACTCTAGAAACGGGGCTGGCGCAGCTTGGTTTTGATTTACTGCCCGTCACGCCTGAGGGACTGTTGACCAGCGTCGGTGATATCTTAAACTTTGATAAACGCCAAGACAGACCCAATGAAAAAAGCTACAACCCATTAGAACCTTTGAACCTGCAAGCGTTATCTCCCGATACCGAAGCGTTAACCCATCGTGGTCATATCGCCACCCGTCATACCAATGACCAAGGGGAAGAGGTACGCACACGCCTTGTTCATTTAGGACTTTCTCGATTGCCTGGTGATTATCGCTTGTACGCCTTACCAGAAGCCTTTTCTTCAATCCGTAATGTGTCGCGTAACATCACTTGCCCTCATCGCGTTACCTTGAGTTTTCGCAATGAGCCAACCGGTAAGCAAAATGCGGATAACGATAACAAGATAAAAGACTTAACCAAGACGGTGAACAGCCAAATGGCGATACTCGCGCCCATGGCTGAAGATGAACTCAAAGAGCGCAAAGCCTTGCAAAAAGGGTTGTTGTCTAAAGAGTTCACCATTGCATCTATGGTGCTCACGGTCTCGCTGATGACCGATAAAACCCACCAGAAAAAAGACACCCAAGCGGCGAAGGAGTCATTTAGCCATGCTGGCCTTGACATCATTCCACTGAAAATGAATCAGCCACAAGCGCTGCTCTCCACGTTGCCTTTTATGATGAGTGAAGGATTATGGGGCGATTGTAAAAAAGCGGGGCGCGTTCGTACCTTAAAGAGCTCTAACCTGGTGAATTTCTTTCCGCTCATCATGGACTTTAACCAACTCAAAGGTGGCGTATTGCTGCCCACTATGCGCCAACAAATTTCGTTCTTTAACCCTTTCACCTGTGGCAGTGATAACCAAAATATCGCCCTGACGGGAGGCTCAGGCGCAGGGAAAAGCTTCCTAGTCCAAGAAATCGCTGAAACGGTTTACGCCATGGGCGGTAAAGTCTGGATCCTCGATAAAGGAGCCAGCTATAAAAAGCTGACCCTGAGCCTTGGGGGGACCTACATGACCCACGCCAACATCTTCTTAAACCCGTTCACGCATTTAGGCGCCATGCAAAGTGCTGAGTTTGAGTTTGTGGATGATGACGGCAGACCTGTCGATCCCATGATGGAAGCGCTCGATAATATCACGGCGTTGTTTGCCACCATCGCGTCACCCTACGTACCACTGACGGCGTTTCAACAAAGCGTCTTAGGCGATGCGATAGTGACGGCATGGGAGCGTAAAGGTCATCAAGTCTTGGTGGATGATGTCAGAGACGCCTTGATTGAGATTGCTGGAGAAGAAAGCGACCGACGCATTAAAGACATAGCGGTGCAACTGAAAAAGTTCTGCACCGATGGCATGTACAAAGACGTGTTCAACAAGCCATCCATGCTCGACCCCAATGTGGAAATCACCACGCTTGAACTCGATGGGTTCCCGCCTGCTGTGCTCAGACCCGTGATTTTTGCTCTCATGGTGTCGATTAACCAGCAGATGTACCTGGCTGGATCTCGCTCTACCCCAAAGCTGTGCATCATTGAAGAGGCCTGGAGCCTCCTCTCTGGGGCAAACGAGCAAGCGAGGGAGTTCATCAACACCGGTTATCGCACCGCCCGTAAGTTCGGCGGCGCTTTTTGTACGGTGACTCAAGGGATTGAAGACTTCTTTAGCAACGAGGAAGCCAAAGCCTGCTACAACAACTCAGACATTCACATCATTCTTCGTCAAGGGGAAGGGTTTGATAAGTATCTGCTCCAAAACCCGGATGCCTTCTCACCGTTTGAGCAGCGCATCATTAAAAGCTTCGCCCCGTCTGTTGAAGCAGGATACAGCAGCGCGCGCATCAAAGCGGGTGGCCATGTCACCTATCACCGCTTTTTCGCCTCTCCGGTGAAACGCGCCATGTTCTCAACCGAGCCTAAGGAGTTTGAGTATTGTGAAAATCTTTATAAACAAGGCCAATCACTGGAGCGCGCCATTGAGCAAACCTCCAGGCACTTTTATGGCAAAGACATTGACGCCTTTAATCAAGCCATTGGGGCAAGCACTTAGTTTGCTGCCTTTTATCCTCGCAGCAGGCATGGCCACTTTTAACGCTCACGGGAAAGCGCTGGGGCAAGTCGCCCCGGTCTTCCCTATCGGTGAAATCGACATGCTGGAATGGATACACCAAAGACTGAAAGGGTTTGAGGCCAGTGGTCAATTGGCGGACATGCAAAACGAGTTCACTGAGCGCGCCCTGCAAAGCATTGAAAACCCGCCGCCGGTTGCAGGCTTAACCACCACAACCGCTCCCCGCACCTTTTACGTAGATCCAAGCATCACTCTCCCTAAAGACATCATCGCCCCCACCACGGGGGCCGTGATTGCCAAAGCGGGTACCAGAGTGAACCCCTTTGATAGCCGCACTTGGCCAAAGGTAGACGGTCAAGACGTTCTGCCTCGATTTGAGCTCAGTAAGGTACTGGTCTTTTTTGATGCCAGAGACGCGCAGCAACGAAGGTTCGCCAGCGAGTATCAAAACGCCAAGCCAATCAAGTGGGTGCTGACGGGAGGCAGCCCGAATAAAATGGCGACCTTACTTGATGCAAGAATGTATTTTGCGCAGCAAGGCCACTTAACCCAATCGCTTAACATCACTCACGTCCCGGCCATTGCCTATCAAGATGGCACGCGCTGGCGCATCGATGAAGTGAACGTATCGGGTTTGCAGCCCTTGGAAGTAGAGCAATGATAATGAAATGGCCTTAGAAGTGCGCGCCTCCCCTTGATCATGCTTCCAATATCACTTCTTTTTCTATTAACCAAGCTCGCTTTTGGCTGCGATAATGTGGCGAAGCCTGTTGTCGAGACAAAAGGAGTCCCACGCTCTGCGTGGAAAAAGGACCCCACCATGACTCAACGACACTTGCGTTTACTGTTGTGCTGCCTATTGGTTTTTATTGCCCCATCAACCCTAGCCGCCAGTGCGGCGTGTAAAAGCCGTTTTATTAACCCCATTACCGATATTTGTTGGGATTGTTTGTTCCCGATGACAATAGGCTCATCCACGGTCATGCCGTCCAAATATCCAGACACCAATAACCCCACAATGCCTATCTCTTATTGCCCGAAACCCCCGCCTATCTTTGTGCAAATCGGCATCAACATTGGCTATTGGGAGCCCTATGCTTTAACCGATATCACGCGCGTCCCATACTGTATGGTGAACATGGGCGTGCAAATGTCAGGCGCCAACACTCAGCGTATCGGTGGTCGCGTGACCGCTCGCGACAGTGACAGCAGTGACGGAGGTTTTTATCACGCCCATTGGTATAAGTACCCCATCATTTATTGGCTGCAACTGATGCAATCCACCGCCTGCATGGCCACAGATGTGTTTGATGTTGCCTACATGACGGAAATTGACCCACTTTGGGACGACGATGAGTTATCACTCATTCTCAATCCCGAAGCGTTACTGTTTGGTAACCTAGTGGCTCAGCTTGCGTGCGTGCCCGAAGCCATGTTGACCTCCACTAACACGGCCTTACCTATTGATGCGTTATTTTGGTGTTTAGGCTCACAGGGCAGTGCCTATCCGCTTACTGGCACCACCAACTATCGAGACACGCCCATCCAGGCGGCGACACTCTTGATGCAAAAGCTTAACTACAAACTGCATCGACAAGGGATCATCTGGGAGACGCGCGGCGAAGATGGCGCGATTTGTTATCAATATCCCGATCCTATTTTGCCAAAATCTCGTTATCGGTATCAAATGTCGGGCCCTATTCCCGATGCCGCCTGGTGTCACCCGTACACCACCACGACCACGCTCTGGGAAGCCGGCCATGACAATCCGGTCACAGGGGATAACTTTGGTTTTGTACAATGGCGAAAGCGCAACTGTGTCTTTTTATAAGGTGACGCGATGATGCCCAGACCTACCCACAAAAATGAGACTGACCTATTCATTGCCAGTCACCCTGACTCCCTTACCGATTTTTTAAAAATAGATCTCGCCAACCACAAGCACATTTACTGCTGTTTCCCGCTCTCGCAATTTTGCTTCTCGTTTTGTCGCGATCTCAATGCTCGTCAGGGGCAGTCAATCAGTTGCCAAAACGCTCACACCCTCTACCCACCCTTTCAGCGGCCATAATGAAGAGGTTACTATGACCATTCCATCTTTTGAGAGCACCTTTAGGCGCTCTCTTGTTTTTCTGTGTTTTTTTATCGCGTTACCCACCCAAGCTTACACGGAGCAAGAGCTCAAAGCTTTTGCCAAGCTTGAGCAAAAAATGACTCAACAACCGGAGGCGGCGAAGGCGGGGGCCACTGACGACATACAAAATAAAGCCCAGGCTTATCGAGAAGAAGCGCTGACTCTCAGCCGCAACGTTCAAGACTTGGTCAAAGAAGAGACTCTTTCCCCCTTACTGGGAAGACAAAAGCCCACGCGCCACCCTGATCAAGCCCCAAAAGGGGTAATGGTGTTTGTGTCACTCACCATGCCCAAGATCGCGCTAAAACAGCTTCTGATGCAAAGTGAACACTTAGGCGTTCCACTGGTGATACGCGGTGTCTTACCCGAAGGTTTTCCGGCCACGGTCAAGCGGATCGAGGCCTTGATACGCTCACCCAATAAGGCGCCCATTCAAAGCGGCTTTTCCATCAGCCCCGATTGGTTTAAGCAATTTGATATTCACCACGTACCGGCCTTTGTTTCGGTCAAACAAAACCGCTGCTTGCCTAAGCAGCCTTGCAAAGCCAGTGACTACGACATCCTTTACGGTAACATTTCACTTTACCAAGCTCTGGATTACCTCGCTGCCGGGGATGCGCAGCAAAACATTCACCCGCTGCTGCGCACGCTCTATTCCCAATAACCCTCTCTCGCCCCAATTTTTGATGAGGTGCTCTTTATGCGCATTGACCTCTGGACTGCGCTCACGCTCAGTTTTTTATCCACTATCTCGCTTGCCAGCGAACAACACACCTTTACCGAGAGCGCTCATTGGGCGAAACAAACGGCAAGCCAAGCGCTCGCGCCTCATGCCCTCCCGCTCAATGTCGATGACTATTGCAAAGACGCCACGTGTCGACAAGAGATCCGCAGTCCAAAAGAATCCACACTGTCAGACAGTGAGATCAATGCACAAAAAGGGACAGAGTTTGTGACCAATGAACTGGCTCAAGACATCAACGCGAACTTCAATAAAGGTCGACCCGATGTTAAAGACGACCCGGCGATGCGCTTTGCCTTACTTGGCCAAGAGAATGCTTTTGAAATCACTCATGGCATCTCAAATGCCTATGTGGATTGTGAGAGTGGCTCCCAGTGCGTCATTGATAACATCGCAAAGCAATGTCACCGGCCGACTCACAACCTGGTCCCGTGTGACAAAATCCCGGTCGCCTCCGTGAGCCTCAGTGAAGTACTCTACCGCTGTCCGTCCGGCTGGACACTGCAAGGGGAGGATTGCCAACGCCCCCTCCCACAATGCCGATACAATAATGACAATTACGTGAGGCGAACGGGGGGAACCCGAGCTTTTTCAGGATCAGAAACCGCGTATTTGTGGGATAACCAGATTGTCTCTCCCAGGCAAGGCTACACGATTGGCGATTTAAAACAGACCGACCACATTGTCTGGAAAAGTAGCGAATACTGGGATAAACGCTACCAGATTTGTCGCCCCACCATACAGACGATGAAAGCTTCCTTGAGTTGTTCAAGCGGGTTCACCTTATCCGGGGGGAACTGCATCAAGAACAATATTACCTGGCGAACACAATGCAGCCTGATGAACTCGTGCAATGTCGCTAATCAGCAATGCATTGAAGGTCGAGCCACCCGCACCATTAATGGCATTCCGACCACGCTCGATTGCTGGAAATATCGGGTCAACCATCAGTGTGACCGACCGGATACCTGCGCAGCTCTTCCGAAAGACTGTACGACTCAAACTCGACATTGCCGCCTTAAGCAAAATGGGGTGTGCATCGAGCAAGAGGTCACAAAGCGCTGTGCTGAGAAGACATGCCGAGCCACTGACCTGCAATGTGGTGAGCACTCCTTCTGTCTTGACGGAGAGTGCTACGTGGAGGCGCCCAAACTGAACAGCCATTTTGATAAGTCCGTTGCGGCCTTGGCAGGGCTTGCCGAAGCCGTGAAAGACATCGGAGACCCACCCAAAATATTCACGGGTAAGCCGATGAAGTGCAATAAGAAACTCGCGGGTTTTAACGATTGTTGTAAAGACTCAGGATGGGGGCAAGGATTGGGAGCGAAATGCAGCGAAGCGGAAGAAGCGCTGGGGAAAGCCAAAGAGAAAGGCTTAACCCTGTACGTGGGGCAATACTGCGCCAAGAAAGTGCTGGGTGTCTGCACACGTAACAAGCGCAGTTACTGCGTTTACGACAACAAGCTAGCCAAAATCATTCAAGAGCAAGGCTCTATTCAGCAACTGGGCAAACGGTTAGGCAGTGCAAAAAATCCCACCTGCGCCGCCATTACGCCAGAAGAACTGGGTCAAATCAACTTTGAGCACATTGATTTTAAAGAGTTCTACCCAGAAATGCGAGCCAACACCAACCTCCCCAACTTTGATGAAATCAAGAAACGACTTCAAAGTGCCACGGGCGGATAACCACCTCGACTGAACCAAGGTCTATGATGATGAAAAAACACTGCTTGGCGTCATTACCCTGGCGCCTCCGCCTCAAACTTTCACAGCTTTGCTTCACTCCCCTATAGTTGTTTTTTCATAAGAGCCTCTGCGGTATAAATATCCCTATTCATTAAACGCCCAATTTCGAAAGCTGCAGCAATACGATAGTGTGTAACTTTTTGTATTTTTCGTCCCGATTTATGGTCGAACCACCAGACGCCATCACTGTAAATTTCTTTAAATAAATATGAATAATCAATAACTGATGACGGTATAATATAACCTTCAGATGCCGCGATGCCTGCCAGAATAGAATGGTTTCCACTACAAACAAATCCAATACCCCACGGAAGCCAAACTTCGACATCATGATTGTTATCCTGCCTCCAATTGCAGCTTTCATCTAATGCTTTATGCCGTCCGATATAAGACAAATTACAAACATATCGTTCAAGATTCCACGGTCTTGTGAAAATGATGTGGTAACTCAGCGATAATTCGTACTCTTCAGCATTAAGGTAATTACCCAATAGCTCTCCATCAGAGCCATATAGGTAATCAAAAATAAACTTACCAAAGAAGAAAAAATTCGCGCTAGATATAGCACCGGTACCTCTTTCGGCTACAGCAAGATTACCCTCCGCTTGGATCGGCCTTAGCACAATATTAAGAAAATCAGGCAACGCCCTTGGGTTACGACTTTGAATATCATTCGCCACTCTCATTAAATGGTCAAACTTCTGTTTGTTTTTATTTTTTAACATCCCTTTAATCCTATTTAACATACACACCTCAATGACCAGGAAGGACATCGTTATGTTTATCAAACCCTTTCAAACTTTTTTGCTCAACACCTTGACGCTTTTACGACTCATTCCAAGTGACGTGATACACATCAAACAGCTTGACCGCTATCCCGACATCACGAAAAGGCTGGATGAATATCGAGAGCTGATAGAGAACATTGAGAAGCAGACCCACTACTTTAGCAGTGAGCAAGGCATCTGGTCGAAACACCACGCTTTGCTGCACGATAAATACCTTCAATACTTACTCACGTTGCGCAATCCATCCCCACAGCAGATGCGCCACTTACGCGAAAGACCCAAGTGTTTAACCTCATAATCGCTTTATCTCACTTAACCAAGGTCTATGATGATGAATAAAACACTGCTTTGCGTCATTACCCTAACGCTGCTTGCCCATCTCCCACCCACTCTGGCTCATGAAACCCCTCCAGGGTGGCGATGGTACAACGAGCCTAAGGCAAGGCCCGACAAACCCAAACCTAAGCCGCTACCAAGCAACACGCAAACCACCGTATCAAGCCCTAAAACGTTATCGGCGACCGAACAGATGGCCTGGTTTCACTCCGTGCATATTGAGGCGCAAAACGACGCGGTCATTCATCCCAAAGATAAAGACAAGCTCGCGAAGTTTTTAGCGTTAAATCATTTTATCACGGACCAAACCGACCAATTGGGCATGACCTTTAAAGCGCTGCTGCTCGAAAGACCGGAGTTTTCTTACACCAAAGACCATCCGACCGAGCAAGCGGCAAGACAGGTGTATTTAGAGTTAGAGGAGAAGAAGAAAACCGCGGCGGTTGAAAATATGAAGCAAGACGGATGGGGCTTTTTCTTTGTCTATGACGGGGAAGATACACTGAGCCAGCAACTCGCCCCATCCATTCAAGCGTTTGCTGACCGATACCATTTTGAGCTCCTTGGGATCAGTAATGACGGAACCTTCATCACTCACCTCAAAGAAAACCGCCACAATCAAGGCAAAGTCTCGATGCCTTTTACGCCCGCCTTAATTTTGGTGCAGCCAAGCACTGGAGAGATGAAGCCACTGGCGTACGGCTGGATAAGCCAAAATGATTTAATTGGACGCTTTTACAACGTCGCCACCAATTTTGAGCAATCGGATTTTTAAAGCAACTTCGTCCATGCCGCTCTCTTAAAGGATGTTCACTCTCTTTTATTTCTTCCTAAAACGTCAGGAGGCGCTATGCCATTTCTTCGTACCCTTGTGCTGGCTTTTTTGATTCATGCAACCACCGCACATGCTGCTATGCAAAACCAATATGCCCTGGTGTTCTTTTTTGAAAGCACCTGCCCGTACTGCCATAAGACAGCCCCTAAAATCACTCGCCTTGGCGAACGATTTCAATTACCGGTTTACGCCTTCTCTGTTGATGGACCAGGCATTCCAGGGTTTGAGGTCCCTATTCCTGTCACACCAGAGATAGGCAAAACCTTTTTTCCAGGCCAGAGGAAAACGGTCATGCCTGCGACCTTTTTAATGAACGTCAACAGCCGTAAATTCTCACGTCTGAGCATTGGAGACGTACCAGAAAGCACGCTAGCTCATAGCATTCAGAACGCCCTTAACGATCCGCGTGTGCAGGAGGCGCTGCAATGAAGCGATCACTTTTCCACCACTTATCCACCGTTTCGGTGCATAAGCGAGTTATTCCTTTCGTTCTTATAAGCTTATCTAGCGCTAGCCACGCCGACACCAACCACTCACTGGCGCGTTTTTTTGATAACTCAGGGTATAACGCCAACGTCTCAAACCCAACGGCTTACCAAGGGCAGTCGGCCAACTACTACACCGGTGGCAGTTTGTTTGTGCGTAATCAAATTGTCGATGCACAATTGGTCAGCGTCACTGTCCCCTCAATCAGTACGGGATGCTCTGGCATTGATATGTTTATGGGAGGATTTTCACACATCAGCTCAGACCAACTGGTGAAACTGGGCAAAGCGATTATTCATAATGCTCCTCCTTTTATTGTCAATTTAGCCCTGCAAACCTGGGCGCCGCAGCTCAAACAAAACCTGGATAATCTCCAAGCCAGGCTCGACAAATATCTCAATCAATCGGTGAACTCTTGTGAAGCCGCGCAAGCGTCCATCGGTGGACTGGCCGCCTTTGCTTTGCCCGCCACCAAAAAGCACGTCTGCGCGACCCTCGGTACACAAAACAACGCCTTCTCGGATTGGGTGCAAGGTCAGCAGGAATGTGGCGCAGGAGGCAAAGCGGCCGGTCAGTTAGAGGACGCCAAAAATGACCCTGCGCTAAAAGATATGACCCAAACCCATCACAACGTGGTTTGGTCTGCGATTATGAATAACGCTTTTTTGTCCTCCGACAAAAATCTAGCGCAATTTATGATGAGCTTGTCAGGCACTTACGTGTACGACAAAGACGGCAACCCGCGTTACTACCCTAGCCTTTTGACCGACAACAACAATCTGGTCAATGTCTTGCTCGAAGGGGGCAAGTCTGACGTTTATCAGTGTCGCAAAACAGCCCCTGATGCGTGCATTACCATTACCAAGCGCAATAACCTCTCCATCACTCAAGCCAACGGGATTCAAAACCAGATACGCAAACAACTGGACTCGATACTGCAACTCACGCGTCAACAAGAGGGCTTTCTGGAGCTGATTCAAACGCCGGTACTCAAGTTCTTTATTGACGACTTATCCGCCAAGCAACCCCCCGATACCAGCAACTACTCGCGAATGATAGCGGTGGAGCTGCTTAATCAGTACCTCGTGAGCATGTTAAATGTTGCCAGCCAATCCTTAGCCAACACCAACAACAGCCAGGATGACATCGCCCTCATCACTCGTGATATCGATAACGCCAAACGCTTTACCGCGGGGCTTGCCGATAAAGCCATTGAAGCGCTCAACAAACGCAATCAACTGATTGACTCGCAAAGAAAAACCGCGCTGCAAAGCACAAATGAAATCAGCACGACCACCAAACCTGCGCAAGCTTATGGGAACTGACCTATGATACTCGAATATTACACTTACACTTCCGGCGAAGTGGTCAACAAAGCCTTTAATGCGCTGGCCACTTTTTTTAGAACCAATACCTTTGGGGATTACTTACAGATGTGCCTGATGCTGGGGCTTGTTACCAGTTTGTTTATCTTCATGCTGTCACGGAATCCCAAAGACCTCATCAAATGGATGGTGGTGTTCTTTGCCGTGCCCCTGTTTTTAATCAATATGAAAGCCGACATGCTCATCATCGATAAGACGCAACCGGGTAAGGCTTACAAAGTGGATAATGTCCCTTACCTCGTGGCTGTGCCTACTTACTTTTTCTCGTCTATCATGGTGGGGATGGCTGAAGGCGTGGAAGGCATTTTTACTACCTCTGACGATGAGCGTTATGGTCGTACTGGGATGCTGTTTGGCTCTGAGCTGTATCAGCTGTCAAGACAATCTAGAATCAATGAGCTGGCGCTACAAAAGCTCTGGCGAGACTACTTTCATAACTGCATGATTGGGGATGTGAGAATCAATGGGAAATACACCTGGGATGAACTCTTTGCCGCGCCTGATATTTTTGCCTTTCTAGACGGCGTTAAGCAAAGCCCACTGCGCGCCCTTTTTCTTGATGAAGGGGGCGGTCAAAGCACCTACAAGCGGTGCGAAGAAGCCTACCCTATCATCAAGCAGCGCTTTAATGATGCCGCAGATAAAAACATGAGTTTGTTAGCGCATCAATTGCTCGGCAAAGACGCGGACCGTTATAAACCCCAAGTGGTGCAATCGTTGCAGCGCAGCTACAACAAATTTTTTGCCATCAGTACCAGCGCGTCCAACACCATCAAACAAAATATGTTGATGAACGAGCTGCGCTATAACCTTGATAGCCTAGACCCAACGCAAGCCGCGCTCAATTACGCCTATACCACCAACAAACTGCAAACCACCTCGATGTGGGCGTCATTGGGCTTAATGGCGAGAGAATACTTGCCGATGCTCCATACGATGATGTTTATGTTGTTCGCGTGTTTGGGCTTCTTTGTTGCCGGGGCGGCAGTCATTCCTGGCTTAACCATGATGGTGCTCAAAAACTATTTTGGCACGTTTGCCTTTTTGGCCACTTGGCCAGCCTTGTTTGCCATCATCAACGGCTTTCAGCTTTGGGGGCTGGAGTCTCTGTCTACGGATGTATCGGGGAAGTTCGGAGGGCTGGTGCTCTCCAACGCGAATACCGCGGATGAGCTTCACAGTCGCTTCGCCTGGATGACCGGTATCTTGATGGTAGCCGTCCCTATGATAGCCAAAGGGATTTTAAAAGGTGGTCAAGAAGTCCTGTCGAGCATGAACTATCAGCTATCGAGCATGATTAACTCGACCAATGCTAGAGCCAGTGCTGCGGCTTCCACGGGTAATCTGGATTTTGGCAGTATGCAGATTGACAACCACAGCATGAACAACACGCATGCCAATAAGTTTGATACAAATACCCTAACCAACCAGGGCCACACCTACACCCAAAACCCAGACGGCTCGGTGACCACACAACACGGAGATGGGCGCACCACCTACGACAGCTCACAAACCACCAGTCGCGGCAACATCAGCGCCAACACGCAAAGCATGCTGCAAGAGAGTGTGGCGAATGCCCGCAATCAAACGCAGCAAAACCTAGAGCAAAATAGTACCCAACTGGCTCAAACCATCCAAGGAGGCGCCGCGCTGAGCGACCGCTGGCATGACAGCGTGGGTAAAAATCTGGCTTACGGTGAAGGCAATACCAGTGGCTTTAATACTCAAGTCAGCGAAGGCATGAACGACATGCAAACAGCGGTTGACAGCGTGAGTCAACAAACGGGTTGGACGAAAGACCAATCACACGCTTACCTGCAAAGTGTCTATGGCGGCTTCGAGGGCGGCCTAGGCACAGGCAAAGGGGCATCGCCATTCAATTTAGGCGCCAGTGGCGGCGTGAAATGGTCTGATGATGAACGTACGGCTTACAGCAAGATGAATACCGAGCAAAAGCAGCAGCTTGAGCAAGCCACGCAGCAATACACCGAAGGGGCAAATGCTGTGACCAGTGCCGGCACGCAGGTGGATAATAAAGACACCCGAACGTCGGTTGAGCAGTTTGCGCATGATTTTGCGATTAACGCCAGCAACACCAAATCTCTTGGGGCAAGTGCATTGCAAAGCCAATCGGATTTAGATGCCCTATCAAATACTCAAACGCGCCTAGACTCTGGCAGTGCCAGCTTTACGGCCAACGCGATTCAAGGCTTCCAGAATTACTTGGAAAAAGACATAGGATTAAACCAACCAGACGTCCAACGCCTGATGACCGCCCATCAACCGGAAGACATTGCTGATGCTAAAAAGTCTTGGCAAGAATACACACGCACTGAAGCATTCGCCACCATGGCGGGGTTAGATGGTGACGCGGCAAAAATTGTGGGCAAAATGAACCAAGCGCACCAAGCCACCACACCAACAGGGCCACTTACCCTCTCACCGGAGCAAAACAAAACGATGGAGAAAGAATGGGGTAGTACCGTCGATACCGTGGCTGCTACTCGCACGGCTATGCTGCACAACAATGAAACGGGCGGACTGTTTAATCAAGAGCGCTTTGATGGGGTAACCGATGAGGTCAAACTTCAGCAAGAGGAAGCGCAGAAGCCCATCATCAAACCTGAGCCGATGATTGAACTGACAGTCAAGTCGCAGGTAGAAAAGGAGATCACTAGACCCGAAAGGACGGAATACGTCACCTCCGACCAAGCCTATCCTGCGGTGCCAAGATACACACAAAACCCGAAAGAGTGATACTTAACTAGGTGCATAAAAAAGAACTTTATGCACTGCCTAAATACTGGTATTATGATCAGGTGCCTAAAGGGAGAGTGACCATGAAAACAGTCTTACCATTACTGCTACTTACCTGCGCGAGCGTGCAAGCTCAACCCCACTCTCCTGAGCTCACCCAACTGCTGAGCGAGATACATGAGCAATACGAACTCGCAGTAATAAATAAAAGACCATATTCCCAAGACCTGCCAGACATCACCAAACTGCCCTACTTCTTGCAGCACATTGATGAGACAGACACCGTGGGATCCATACGCTTAAACGCCTACCTACAAGGTTTGCATACGGCGTATTTTGACAATGCCTATAATCAAAAACGCCTAGGCGGAGGAAGCTGGTTCTGTATGCGCGATACCATGGCACTCGATCCAAGGCGCCACCCTGATTTCCTTGAAGATATGATCTGGATGGTACTTGAGAAAACCGCCAAAAACGATCCGCAGAAGTTCAGACGAGCAAACTATGCAGGGGCCTTCGGCGTTGATATTTCAATGATTATTAACTACGGCTTACAAACCGAATACCCTTGCTACAGCCCTATCCCTAAATCGTTACAATTTAACGGTTGGAAATATTAATCTCGGCACAGGATATCCATCGAGAGTGAAGGTTATTTCAGGTCAAAAGCCAGTACGAGAGAATAGGAATGGATTCAATGTCTCTAGTCTAGACTGGGTATTCGTTAGTAGCTGCTTGGGCGTAGAAACGTTCCTTTTCCTATGAATACCAAGCTATAGAGTCTCCTCTTAAAATGGCTGTGATCGCATCGGTACGCTGCTATTTCTAAACGAAATTGCCCCATTACGTGTTGGAGCTGATGCTGGCAACATTCCCTGAGGTTACTCTTTGACTTAATTTATCTCATGTCTTTATCTATTTAGTAGCGTTTCACATTTCATACCATCACGATGACTAATTTACTCTAATAAAGGATTAATTTCGAATTAGGTCACCAATAAAAAAATTAGTATGTCGAAATACGAAATTTCATAAAAAAATCCATTTAAACATTAGGATAGGTAAATATATTTGTAGTTATGTGCCGCATGTTTGTTTTAATGAATGCCGTAAATATTTCAAATAACGATGGGCTTCAAGTATACTAAGGTCAAGCACTATGTAGGAGGGTGAATCATGACAGCAACTGACCGTATTTATCAAAAGATAAAACGCTCTCGCCGCTATGTGTTCGAACGTAAAGATTTCGACAACTATGCGAGCTATGACCAAATTGGTCGTGTCTTGAAAAAACTGGTGGATAAAGGTGTACTGATGAAAATAGGGTATGGCTTATACACCAAGTCAACGATCAACAGCCTAACTAATAAACCAATGCCAATGAACCCCGGTGGTCCTGACGCAATCATGCGTGAGATCCTAAAATTGCGCGGTGTAGACTTTGAGATGGATGCCATGTCATTGAAGAGCATCAATGGACAGTCCACTCAAATACCAGCGTCCATCAGATACACGTGGGATTCTAAGCATTTCAACCGCAGCCTTAAGGTTGGTAACAGAGTATTGAATAATCGACAATGAGCATACCAAAACTAAAAAAGCAGTTTCTTGAAGTCTCTGATGCCCTCGACTTAGGTAACCCATCGATCACGGAAAAGGACTATTGGGTGGTGTCACTGCTTGCCATGTTGGAAAACGTGAAAAGTGAGCACCACAGGCTCGTTTTTTCAGGTGGAACAGCTTTGGCCAAGTCCAACATTAAGATCCTGCGTATGTCTGAAGACGTCGACATAAAATTGATTCCAACTCAGGAATTTCTCGACAAGGGCACAGGTGCGAAGAAAAGAGCTCGTAAGGCGTTAGTCGAACACCTCATAGCGAGGTTAGTTGAGCACCCTTATCTGAATTACAGTGATAAAACGGTACGCGATGAGTATCGCTATGTCGAAATCGAAATAGAGTACCCGCAACAATACCATCAAGCACCGTGTCTACGACCTTATATCAAACTTGAGTTCATCGAGACCATTGAACTTCAAGGCGTTGAATCTCGCTCTATTTCATCGCTGGTAGCACAGAGCTACAAGCAACCTGCCGAAGTAAGCGCTATGTCGTGTATTTCCATTGATTCGACGTTGGTTGAAAAAGTGCTTTCCATGTTACGCCGCACCATGTCAGTCAAGCGTGATCCAAAGCGTAAGGATGACGAAACATTGGTTCGTCACATCTACGATGTTCATTGCATTAGCGTAGAGCATACGATTGATATGGACGTGTTAAAGCCGATGTTTGATACCGTGTTGGAAGAAGACAAGGAGCGATATGGAAATCAACATCAGGAGTTTATCGACGATCCACGTAATGAGTTAAAGCTGGGATTAGAAGAGCTAGAAACCAACGAGGAGTTTCGTAAACGTTTTGGGGCGTTTGTGGCTCCAATGGTGTACAACTCAGAGCCACATAACTTTGATACCTGTTTTGCTTCGTTTAAAGGGATTTCAGAGCAGCTTATCGCCTAACCCTCGATGCTGCTGCCACTGCTGCTCTTTAGTTACACTCTTAATCGGTGTATGTTTCCTTAAGGTCATTGTGCTGGAAAGTCTATGCCGATGCTCTCATCTACCACATATACATCTCAAGATGTAGTTAATGAGCTTATTACCAATAAAGACGACTTTGTCAAGCAAGATAACGAAAAATAATAAGCAAGCAGTCCCTGCATAATCGCTTGAATTATTTAGTCGTATTCTAACTAATTTTTGTCCGTGCGACCTGAAGTCGTATGAAGCGTTGTTCACCGCTTAACGAGTGAACCGTCTGTATCACCAGATGAACCTACGAGCCTGAATAAAGCAGCGGCTCGGACAATGTAACGAAACTTGGCCGTTGGGCTGAGTGGGAAAAGAATCGTGAGAGGACGTTCCTCCTGAAAACCACAATTCAGGTAAGTGCTAGGGAGTCAGTATGATGAACGTATGTGAATCCATTCAAGGTGCGTTATATGATGAAGCAGCGGAAGTGGTTAATACGCTGTGGCCAAAAGGCAATGAGAGTTGGAAAGAGGTTGGACAGTACTTTTTCGTGGTCGCCGCACTCTCCGCACTATAGTGGGCATCTAACCTGACATTGCGCGACATACGGAACAGGGTAAGCCTGTATCACTCCCTTTGGGAAAGCCTTTGTGGCCGATAGTGATGCAGGTATAGGAGGTCGGAAAAAGCGAAAGCTACATTGTAATGATGCAGATACAGACTTATGTCTGATCACGAAAGTGAGCCCACTTCCGACTGGTCTCCCATTGCGAGAGAATTTGAAGAACTTTATTCAAGGAGAAAAGCAAATGATGGTCTCGAAAGAGATTAGTGCATCTTCTGACGGCGCTCAATGGCAGTCCATCGACTGGAAATCCGTTGAAGCGCACGTATTAAAGCTTCAAATGCGTATCGCAAAAGCAACTAGAGAAAAGAAATACGGTAAGGTGAAGTCTTTACAGTGGCTCTTGACTCATTCTCGTTCAGCCAAGCTTCTTGCGGTTAAACGAGTCTCTCAGAATAAAGGCAGTAAAACGTCTGGAATAGACGGTGTTATCTGGAACACAGATGCACGCCGTATGAAAGCAGTCAATCAACTGAGTCGCAAGGCTTACTCTGCAAAACCACTCAAACGTATCTACATTCCCAAAAAGAACGGTAAGCTCAGGCCATTAGGCATTCCATGCAATTGATAGAGCGCAACAAGCTCTATACCTTCTTGCATTAGAGCCTGTGTCCGAAACGTTTGCCGACCTCAATAGCTATGGGTTTAGGCCAAATCGCAGCACGGCTGACGCGGTCAGTCAGTGCTTCAAATGTTTGGCTCTAAAGCGATCAGCGAAATGGGTTCTTGAGGGAGATATTAAAGCTTGCTTCGACAAAATCGGGCATGAATGGCTTATGAACAATATCACGGTAGATAAACGTATGTTAGAGCAATGGTTAAAGTCTGGCTATGTGGATAAGGGACTGTTCTACGATACCGATGAGGGTACACCTCAAGGTGGAATAATCTCTCCAACTTTGATGCTAATAACTCTCGCGGGAATAGAGCAACAAATAAAATCTACAGCCCTGAAAAAGGGTGCTAGGGCCAACTTTATCGGTTACGCGGATGATTTCGTGGTCACCTGCTCTTCAAAGGAGGTGCTAGTGAATGATATCAAACCGTTGATTGCTGACTTTCTGGCAGAAAGAGGGTTAACCCTCTCCGAAGAGAAAACGAAGATCACTCATATTGATGATGGCTTTGACTTTCTGGGCTTCAATCATAGGAAGTACAAAGGGAAATTGCTCATTAAACCGAGTAAATCCAACACGTTGTTATTCTTGAGAAATCTAAGAGAACTCATTAAAAAGCACGCAACCATCCCTGTTAATGACCTTATCAAATTGATAAATCCGAAACTCAGAGGATGGGCGAGTTACTATCGCCACTGTGTTGCCAAACAAGTATTCGGGTATGTCGGCCACAAAGTATTCCAAGCGCTATGGCACTGGGCAGTTAGACGTCATCCAACTAAGTCCAAAGACTGGATTGTTCACAAGTATTTTCTTAATCGTAAAGGCCAGTGGCAATTTCACGGTTGGCAGAAAATCATGAACATGGACTGTCACTTCAATCTGTTCCAAATAGCGAAAGTGCCCATCGAGCGACACGTAAAAATCAGGAGTGCAGCGACCCCTTTTGATCCTCAATACCAAGAATACTTGGCGAAGAGAAAACCCAAAAGGCTAGCCCGCAACTCTTGGAAAGAACCTGTCCCGACTGCGTTATAAGTTGCTGGGTATCAATGATGCCTTAGTGGAGGCTTGAGCCGTATGCAGTGAAAGTTGCACGTACGGTTCTTAGAGGGGCGGCACTTGGTAACAAGTGTCGTCTACTCGACAAAAACCTCTCAGGTTGAATTTTTACCCGTGGCATTTTCTAACTAGAAAGTGCCCCGTTATTAGTTTCGGCAACATGCTAGCGTTTTTAGACAACTTGAATTTCCCAAAATACAATTCATGTGATGTCTAAAAACTATAAAGTGTTAATTATGGGTAGTATTATGTGCAAGGGCAAAGTTGTAACGTCCAGTCAGACTAGTGCAATTCCGTACGCTCTTCACCAATCAGACTGACACTTCACTAAGCTTCATTTTACTTGGATAAACCTATATATAGGTGCTTAATCTATCACGGCCGCCTTAGAGGTTCATGAGGCTTTCAATGGACTCCTCAATCGAATCAAAATGATAGGAGTGAACCTCATAACCATCACTAGCTTCGATTCTAACTTTTGAAATACCATTGTTAATTTCAGCCTCAAGAAGGCTGAGAGAATGCTCGACTGACTGACAAATAAAGATATTTTGATTGGTGAAAGTGATGCGGCATGATTGTAAAACCATAGTGTTTCCTTTTCTAGCCTAGGCGACAGAATCTCTGTGTTCTGATTGCCAATTGATGACGTTATTAGAAGAATCCCTTCTATTTTTAACAGTAGACTAGATTGTAAAAAAATATAGTTTATTGGCTCCTCAAAACCACCGCCTAGGGCGGTGGTGATTGTTCCTCTAGGCTATAGCCTGAAGAAGTGCCCATGTTAGAAGTAACCTCTTATTCACCACAAGTAAGAGGAAACAACCACATGGGCGATTACAGAAGTTCATCACATGTCTATTGGCGTTGCAAATACCATATAGTTTGGACTCCAAAGTATAGATATAAGATTTTGAAAGATAAGGTTGGAAAGGAGCTTTATCGTTCAATTTATATTTTGTGCAATATGAAAGACTGCGAGGTTTTAGAGTTAAATGTTCAACCAGATCATGTTCATCTTGTTGTCATTATTCCTCCCAAGTTGTCGATCTCGAGTTTGTTAGGAGTTTTAAAGGGCCGGACAGCAATTAGACTTTTCAATAAATTTCCACATATACGTAAGAAACTATGGGGAAATCACTTTTGGGCTAGAGGGTATTTTGTAGATACGGTCGGTGTGAATGAAGAAGTCATTCGACGATATGTCCGACACCAAGATAAACAGGACATAGAGTATGAACAACAACTGCAGTTATTGAAGAACTGATAGCGTGGACGCCCCCTTCTAGGGGGTTATAAAGCAAAACCGCCTTCTAAGAAGGCGGATATTTTTTTTTCTAGTGGACATCGAAAGTGTGACTTTGAAAAGGTAAGACTCTGTTATCACGAGATTTAACACTCTGTTAAGCGAAGCATTATTCTATACCTTGGCGTTAAGCTAGGAGGTGCTCTAAGGTTCAAGGAATACTCATTAGGCTTTTCTAGGACTCTGAAAAGTCAGTGCCCAAAGATTGATAGACCAGTGACTACTACTTCTTAGTTTTAAACACTTGCAGTGAGAGTGAGGTACGGAACCGTGATGGCAGAAAGAACGCGTTGAGTGATAATAGTCCTATGCTCCTTTTGTAACTGAGATAAGTAACATCTTCACTTAACTTGCACTAGCCTTATTGTTGCTTCAGCAGCTTAAGGTGTAGCCTTACATGAGAAGTAGTTCAGCTTTTTAGTTGAGTTTTTACAACGAGTTGCGACACTTCAAAGGTTATTTGGTCTACGACCTCTTTTACAAACATGGTTCTGTCATTCCCTGATAATTCTAGGGCGGCTCCAAGGTTGGGGATATTCCAGCGAAGCTTGTTGGGTATGTGTGAATAAACCACGTTTACGCATTCAACAAACAAATTACACTGCTCAATACTTATTTGGTCACATAGCGTAATCACGTAATCGAAGTTTTCTTTTGTCTTTTTGTATTCAAAAACAGTTTTGCTTTCGGTCTGTATAGGTACACAAAGTAAGTTAGACAATTCGTCTAAGATAGCTTGGGGTGTTCCTCCAGTCTCAAACCCTGAGCAAGTTGCTTGTACCATCCCATTAGATTGCTGCTCTACAATTGCTTTAGCGATAGCCGCTCTTACGCCTTTTTTAACGCAAACAAACAGAATGTTGATAGGAGTTGTACTCATACTAAAAATAATCCTTACAAATTAATATCGTCTATTAAACATAGATATTTTGAGGAGCTTTTCAACATGGTGATGACTTTAGACACAAAAGAAGCTAAGAGCTTAGCTCATAACTGAAGTGGTACGGTGAATTGGGCCTGTGATTTAGAGATTGCTCAGACCTCAGATAATGCGCCAATCGCTAAATTAGAAACCACGATCACTCATTCCTATACGAGTCTATGAAAAAGCACAAGTGATCTGCTCCATCAATACAGAACACTAAATTGAGTGATTTCCCATATCTGTAGTTATCCATGAATTGCTAATTTAGAAAAGTCACTGACACGGAATTGTCCGTGCGACCTGAAGTCGTATGAAGTGCTGTTCACCGCAACAAGTGTGAACCATCTGTATCACCAGATGACCCTAGGGTTCTGAATAAAGCAGCGAACCCGACAATGTAACGAAGTTCAGCCTTTGCTGAGCGGGAATGAATTCGTGAGAGGACGTTCCTCCTGATAACCACAATCGGGTGAGTGCTAGGGTGTTGGTATGATGAACGTAAGTGAATCCATTTAAGATGCGTTATACGTGGATCAGCGGAAGTGGTTAATACGCTGTGGCCAAAAGGCATGAGAGTAGGAAAGAGATTGGACAGTGCTCTTTCGTGATCAAGACGCTCTCCGCATTATAGTGGGCATCTAACCCGACGTTGCGCGACATACGGAACAGGGTAAGCCTGTACTTCTCCCTTTGGGAAAGCGGTCTGCAAAGACAGCCGATAGTGGTGCAGGTAAAGGAGGCTAGAAAAAGCGAAAGCCGTGTTGTAATGATGCGGATACAGGTTGTTATCTGGCGCGAAAGCGAGCTGACTTCTAGCTGGTCTCCCGTTGCAAGATAATTTGAAGAACTTTATTCAAGGAGAAATGCAAATGGTAGCTTCAAAAGAAGTTAGTGCCTCTCCTAACGGCACTCGATGGCAATCCATTAACTGGAAAGCCGTCGAACAACACGTATTAAAGCTTCAAATACGCATTGCAAAAGCAACTCGAGAAGGTAAACGCAGTAAGGCGAAAGCATTGCAGTGGATACTAACTCACTCGAAAGCGGCAAAACTTCTTGCGGTTAAACGAGTGTCACAAAATAAAGGCAGCAAAACGCCAGGAATCGATGCATCATCTGGAATACGGATGCTCGTCGTGTGGCAGCGGTTAATCAATTGAGTCGGAAAGGCTACAAAGCTAAACCACTCAGACGTATCTATATCCCCAAGAAAAACGGCAAACTCAGACCTTTAGGTATTCCGTGCATGATAGATCGAGCGCAACAAGCGCTTTATCTACTTGCCTTGGAGCCTATCTCTGAGACCATTGCTGACCTAAATAGCTATGGTTTTCGACCTAATAGAAGCACAGCCGATGCAATCGAACAATGCTTCAAATGCTTGGGTCTTAAACGTTCAGCACAATGGGTTCTTGAGGGGGACATTAAGGCTTGTTTCGATAAAATTGGTCATCAGTGGCTAATCGATAACATTCAAACGGATAAACGAATGTTGAAGCAATGGCTTGAGTGCGGTTTTATCGATAAAGGACTGTTTTACAAGACAGCAGAGGGGACGCCTCAAGGCGGTATAATTTCCCCAACGCTTATGCTGTTGACGTTAGCAGGTTTAGAAAATCTGGTTAAGTCGGTAGCACGTAAAACTGGCGATAGAGTCAACTTCATTGGATACGCTGATGATTTTGTAATAACTGGGACTTCAAAGGAAGTTTTGGTGAACAACATCAAACCGCAGCTAATTAGCTTTCTAGAAGAAAGAGGTTTAACACTTTCTGAAGAGAAAACACACGTAACTCATATAAATGATGGTTTTGATTTTTTGGGATTTAATCTCAGAAAGTACAAAGGCAAACTGCTTATTAAACCAAGTAAGAGCAACGTACTGTCATTTTTGGGTAACTTACGTGAACTCATCAAAAAGCACGCAACAATTCCAGTGAACGATCTGATTAAAATACTGAATCCAAAACTGAGAGGTTGGGCGAATTATTATCGTCATTGCGTGGCAAAGCGAACTTTCGACTATGTAAGTCATCAACTTTTCTGGTTGTTATGGCGTTGGGCGGTAAGGCGTCATCCAACGAAAAACAAAGATTGGGTGCGTAGAAAATATTACTTGAACCGACGAGGTGAATGGCAATTCCATGGTTGGCAAAAGATCGCGAATATGGATTGTCATTTTAATCTAGTTCAGATAGCCAAAACGCCAATTAAAAGGCATGTAAAAATTATGAGCAAGGCAACGCCTTATGATCCTTTTTACGAACCTTTCCTTAAAGAACGAAAGGCAAAGAAATTGGGACGAAACTCATGGTTCGAACCTGCTTTAGCTGCATTGTGATTGCTGGGTAACGTAATACGCCTTAGCGGAGGCTTGAGCTGTATGCAGTGAAAGTTGCACGTACAGTTCTTAGAGGGGCGGCACTTGGTAACAAGTGTCGTCTACTCGACAGAAACTTCACAGGCTGAATTTTCACCCGTTGTGACTGATGTATCGAGACTGATGTATCGTTATACTTTTCTATGAGGTGTTGAATTGCTTGTATTTGGTAAGCCCTGCTAACAAGCCTCTCAGCCGGGATCGTCAGCACCTTACTGCGTGCTTCGATTCACTTGTTTGTTAAGTTGATACTTCAAATATTCAGGTAGAGAGTAAACGCTCCCGAAGGAGCGATTGTAATCATACTAGGTTGAGTCTGTGGTTGGACTCTATTTCATCAAGGAACGATGGTTCGACACCTACGTCTCTTGCTATTTCTCGCCATGTTGTCACGGTGGCATGAACCTCACTTAAAATAGCTTCTGCCTCACCTTGTAGTGATGGAGGTACGACTCCTAGTAAGTCTTGTTTGGTAAAATTGTCTCGCTTACCGTTGATCGACATTTGATGGCTCTCTACCCAAGGCGAGCCGGGTTTGTAGCTATATGCTAGATCGAATGCTGGCGCGAGTTCCCACTTGTTCGTACTATTGATAACGAATCCCCAGTTTTTTGTGTGGTCATCGTGGTTGCGGGCAATCACGTTAAAGGCCATGCGTCTAAACACTTCAAGTGCTGATAGTCGATCAAGTCTCAGTGAGCGCAATAGGGTGAAGAGTTCTTCATAACTGTAACCGCCAGGTTGTTTGAAATCTGCGTGATCCATAGCGCATAAAGATTGATAATGCACTTTTTCGTTTCCAACGCGGTCAAATCGTTTTGTCATGAAGTGAGCACGCCCGTTTTCTTTTAATAATTCACAATGTGAGATATCGATTCCGGCTTTTTTGGCCATTAAGTAATAGGCATATTCCATTAAGCCGAAGCCCTTAGGATCACCAAATACCTCACTAGTGGATGAGCGTTCGACAACGCCATCAAACTTTAATAGGAAGTGTTCGAAGCCTTTGGGAGCATTTACCTGACCTGAGCGTATTTGCGTGCGATCTGAGTTGACTGCGATAACAGCTTTAGCTCTAGCACCGCCAGCTGAGGTGCCGACTTGAAGGATGCCAGTTAAGGCTTGCTCCGCTTCCTGCTCATTGATGATGGTTTCATCTAGGTTGTTTCTTTCGTCAAGGACGAGTTGCGCCATTGCCACAAGTGAGTCGAGTTTAATTGATTCATCTTGTTTTTTATTCGTGTCAGCTAATGCGGGTGTGTACTCAAGAGCTCCCATACCTCGTGAACCGGTATAGAGCAGTCTTTCCAATGCACTGAAAGATTGTGGGTCTCGGCCCTGGCGTGCAAGCCAGGCATTGATTACGGCATTACCAAAGTCATCGGGTAGAGTATCTGCGAAGGCTGCAGGTAGGCCTTTATAGGTTGGATAATTCAGAGTGGGAAAACTAAACGTGCCAGCCTCAAGAGGGAGTCTTTGTGAAATGGCAAACCCAGTTTTTAGCCACTCATCGAAGTATTCAAAGCTAACGATTCCGGTCGTAGTATCTTCAGCTAGAGCGCCGACATCTTTACCGAATATACTGACTTTTGCTGTGTCGTATTTCTTGCCTACCAATCTAAGTCCTCCTCTTTAGGTTGTTGTGGCGTTGAGGCCAGCTTTACCCTTTGGCGTACTTTCCCTTTCATTTTGAGAAGTTGTACTGGGCTAATTCCAGGGTCTGGTAGGAAAGATTCAATGCCTTCCAATGAATCTAACACTCTGAGTACCTTGATGACGTTTATTAGGGTTGATCTACCCTCTATCATATTTTGGTATGTTGACCGGCTGATTCCGGCCTTTTTAGCTAACTGTGCTTGAGTAAGTGACGAACGGTGATCGAGCCTTCGTCTTTCGATTCGACGGCCAAGTTCACTGATCAGTGCTTCATCTGACATTGCGTATATATTCGACTTCATCATAATGACCTAAAATTCAATCGTTAAGTAAGTTTAATATATATTATGACTTAAAAAGCAATCATTACAAAGCAATGATAACAAAAAATATCAGAGCATGTAATGCCTTTAAAAACGGTCATAGTGAACATTTATAACACGTAGTGACCGTAAAAAAAGGCATTAAGAGTGCGCTTTGTGTTTATTATGCAAGAAAAAGCCCCGCATGCGAGGCTATTAATCTTAATCCATTAGGGTGCCGTTTGGTGATTCGTCGTAATAGAGAACTCTGAGTAGCTTGTGCTTCTATCTGACTTAACTTGTTTTCCCGCCCGATAGTTGTGTCCCAACCTTCACATAAGTCGCTTTGTAACGCAGTTATGTCCAGAGGCTTCATCGATCTGAAGTTTTACTCGTGGCACTTTTCTCAAAAAGTGCCAGCTAGCTCAGATCTGCCCCAAACTGCGTTGGAGTAGAAGCTCTACTATTATTGATAACCTGTCTTTTCTCATATCTAATCTAATGCCATCACAGCTAGTTGATCGACCTGAATGTAAAGCAAGGTATGCTCTTGTGAAACAGCTAATGGGTGCATAAAGCCTTGTTTTTTAATCTGCTATAATGGTAGCAAATAATGCCAAAAAAACCTTAATTTGTCACTATAGTAGCAATGGAGACCCGTCACAGTGATGGAATTTTTTTGTCATTCGTGTTAATGAAGTAATGATTGTCATTACTCTATATTTGCTACAATAATAGCAATTAGACTATGATTGGCGTTATAATTGATACCATAATAGCAACTTACGAGGCATGTATGTTATCTCTTTATACCGCTTATGATTTGCAGATGGAACTCAAAGAGTTTATCAAGTCTGCTCGGAAAAAAGATAAACTCAGTGTTCAGAAGATGGCCGATCTCTCTGGCGTACCTTACGCGACGATCCGAAAGTTTGAGTCATCTGGCAACATCTCATTGCGTCAGTTCCTCATGCTTTATGAGACAGTCGGTGACTTGAAAAAAGTGAAAGAGCTAACAAAGTCGTCTGAGCCTGAATTTAAATCAATAGAGGATGTGCTTCGATATGCTTAAATCAGCCCTAACCGTAAAACGAACGCTTAGCACAGGTGAAAAGGTATTTGTCGGCAAGCTAGTTGAAAATAGTAAGCAAAGCTTCTTTCAATTTGATGAGGCTTATTTAGGCGCTCACTCAACCTCTCTGGCTCCGTTCAATTTAAAGGCTGATACAAGCCTACAAGTTGCGCCTAGAGGGCCGCATTACGGCATTCATGGGGTATTTGGAGATAGTCTCCCTGATGGTTGGGGCCTTTATCTCATGGATCGTGTATTTAGACAGAACGATCATAACCCAAAGGAAGTTACCGCCCTAGAGCGTTTGGCTTATCTGGGTGACAGATGCATGGGGGCGTTGAGCTATGAGCCTGAATTAGATTTACTTGATGAGTCCAAGGAGTCGATTGATATCATTACCCTTGGCCGAGCTGCGATTGAAGAGTTTGAAGGCACCGAGTCTGCTTTGCTTGAGCACTTGATGAATACTGGTGGTTCGGGTGGTGCTAGGCCAAAAATGAACGTGACACGTTTATTGAATGGGCAATATTCAACATTAGATGACGCACTAGGAACAAAGCTTATCGTAAAACTGACATCTGAAAAGTTTGACTTGAAGCACTCTGAATCATTAGTCGAATATTGCTACATGCAGATGGCCCGTAATGTCGGCATTGAGGTTCCTGACTTTGATTTAATTGATGCAGGTAATGGACGATTTTGGCTAGAGCAGGAACGATTTGATTGCACCGAGCAAGGCGGTCGAATCCATATGATTTCTGCGTGTGGGTTGTTAGATGCACCGTTTCGAGAGCCTTCTTTGGACTATGTGGATTTAGTTAAAGCTACGCGCATCATGTGTAGTGTCACTGAGTCTCAGAAGCTCATTAAGCGCTGCATGTTTAATTACCTAACTGTTAACCAAGATGATCACAGTAAGAACTTCAGTTTCCTTGCCAGTGACGCCGATAACTGGACGCTATCGCCTTTCTACGACATTGTTTACAACCCTAACCCTTACAAAGAGCATATGACGGCATTTGGTGGTAATGGCCGAACGCCAAAGAACGCACTAGACCAGTTAGCTGCTCAGTCGGGGTTGTCATCAAAGAAAGCGATTATGGTTATGGCTGAGGAAATATTTGAAACAACACGCTCGTTTAGTCTTGAGGCCAAACACCTGGGCTTGTCCCCTAATCTAATCAAGGAGATTGATAAGGATATGGTAGAAAAATTTAAGGCGCTGTAAGTGTAGGATGAATCAAATTCGCCATGACTTTGTAGATGATTTGATGGTTTTACAGTGGCTGAGGTTATTCGAGTTAATCTGTAATATAAAGTTCGTAACAAGGTTTTGTCCAGAGACGTATATGGAATCCACGTATTTACAAAGTGATTTAACAGTAAAAGTTAAGATGCGTACGTATATTCGGCTTTTTATTGAAGGAGCTACCTTCTAGCCTTTGATGTTTGCGCACCTACAGTCCTCATCGTGTTATCAGCTTCTAAAGCGTCACGCCTCTGTCAGGTTTTCAGTAGGTTGGTCTTACCCTTTATGCATCATCATTTTGTAAAATATTAAAATACATTCATGGTTAATTGTTAAGCAAAACAGGTTTATATTCAGTTCCATATCGAAGCATTGCCCATGCAATCCTAACTACCTTGTTAGCCAACGCAATACAGGCTTTCTTGAAGCCAATACGATCAATGATGCTCCTCAACCAAGCATCCTTCTGAGTTTTTGGTTGCTCAGGCAGTCGCCCAACATAAGACATTGCGCCAAGATAAAGAAGGGAACGCAGCTCTTTGACACCACCGCACTTATCGATCCCAATCATGAAGACTTTCCCCCCAGAGCTATGCTGTTTGGGTGTAAGACCAACAAACGCAGAAGCTTGTCTTCCGTTCTTAAACTGCTTATCATCGCCAATAGTTGTATAGAGCATTGCGGCAGTCGTTTCACCAACGCCTTCAATTGCCATTAATCGCTGGCATGGTTCTATCTGACGGGTTAAGGCATTCTTCTCTTTTTCGAACGCTATTAGTTTTGCTTTGAACTGTTTATATTGTTCCCACAGCATAGATAGAACAGAAACAACATTTGCAGGTATCGATGTTTCTCCATCCAGTACAGTTTGAACAGAGACCTTTAATCCTTTTTCACCTATAGGAGTTGCTACTCCGTAGCCTAATATAGTGCCCCGAATGTGTTGAGCTAGAGAAACCAGACTACGAGATAGAAAGCGGCGACTACTCTCTAAAGATTGCATAGATTGTTGCTCTAGTGACTTTGGACGGCTGTATTTAATCCCGATTTGGATTGCAGCATTTGCGATGGCAAGAGCGTCATTATGATCAGTTTTATGACCCTCTAGGTATCCTTTTACTTTTTTGGGGTTAATGATCCGTGCTTCATGTCCAAACTTTTCAGCTAATTGCCCTCAGTAATGGCAACCGCAACAACCTTCCATAGCGACAATAGAAGGCTTGGCTTTGGCAAGGAACTCTTTCATTTTCTGTCGACTTAAAGGTTTGTTGGAAAGCAACTCTCCATGAACACTGATATGACCGGCTTGAAGAACATTTTTAGCTAAGTCGATAGCGATAACATTATTGGTCAACATATTAGAATCCTCGTTTTTGTCTCACTCTGCTAAGTTTAGATTGGCAAAGGAGGGAGTGGATTCCATACATCATGTTACGCCGCCATGCTTTGGGACAAGAACGCCTTAGTGCTATGACTCTAAAACGCGTGTGCCTCAAAATCCGTCAGAGTTAAACCCATACATATCCTGTTCCAGTTTTTCACCAGATTATTTAGTCGTGAAGATCTCGATACGATTGAAATTAATGTGAGGCGGATGATATAAATGTAATCTTTAAATGCAGGAATTAATAAATTTAGATATGGTACAAATGGATAACTTTCCCACCGTAGGACTTAAAACCTCGTTACCCATAAGCATATTGGCACTTGCCTTATATTACCTATGGGGCGACATGAGTTTTAATGATCTTCGAGGCCTTTTTTGGGTGGTGGCGTTTGTGATGATGCTTACTTTAAAGAAGAGTGAAAATAGCCTCTTTTCAGTAACTCCACAAGTTTCCTCTTTTACTCATCATGTCTTCCCAATTACTGTGCTAGCGATTGGCGTGGCTTGTATCACGTTATTCTATATGGAATTTATCCGGCAATATGTCACGGGACAAGAAGTCGACTATATCGTAGGATTTCTCGTTAGTGGTGAACTGGAAGTAAGCGAGAAACTAAATTATCTTTTCGAAACCGTTATATTAGCTCCGTTATCAGAGGAGTTTTTCTTCAGGTTTATCTTGCTAAGTAGCATATGCTTATTTTTGAGAAACAAGTTTGTAGGCGTAATTTTATCGTCACTCTTATTCGCCTACGGCCATGAAGACCCTGTCGTTGCTTTTTCTCTAGGTATCACTGCATCAATAGTTCTACTGAAATACATGAGTATATATAGCGCTATAATTCTTCATACGATTTATAATTTGTGGATATATACAGTGGAAGTTTTTATCATACCCGCATTTTTCTTTAATGATTGGGATTTTGCACCAAGTGGGAACATCGGAACAATCGTTTCTATAATGGCATTAGCTGTATCTTTTTTGGTACTATTGATTATTAAACGCAAGGAAAAATCAATACAATAAGGTTTTAGCAACCGCTTCATCACTATAAGGACTGAGGCAATAATCAATGAAATCACCACACTTATCGACACCTCGATAGTAAAGTTGCTGACACACTTTTGTCTACTTTTGAGTTGGCCACGATGGCTAACTCAAAATTGCTCCCAAAACGTGCTAGAGCAATAAATCAGCACAAATCATGGCGCTGAGTTTTGACGTACATTTCCTCATGACTGACGGTTAAAGGACGGCGCACGAAAACTCCCTGAACTGAGCGTTGCGCAACGAACCCTGTTGTTTCTCACAATTGAATATCTATTCCACACAGAAATTAAAGACAGTTACCATGTATCTACCGATGTTTGCAAAAGATAGGTTCTCAATTAATTCACTTGACGAATATCCGAAGGCTTAAATATTATGGTGCTGAGTTAACACGCTGATATATATCAAATTGTCAATAAAAGATTGTTCGTAAACATCGGAGGTTCTATGCCTAGATACCAGTTCTTTACTTATCCACATAATCAAATAACAGACTTTACGTATTTAGAGGTGGATTCAAAAGATTACACCATTGATAAGCAAGCGTTGGTCGATCAGCAGTTTGAACTAGATGGAGCCCCAGTTGTTGCTGATAGTGCACAAGAGGCTGTAGAAAAGTATAACCGTAATTTTTCCCAAGTTAGTCAGGAACAAGCTAAAGCAAGTGTTTCTTACATTCTTATCAAGGGGCTGGTAGCTCTGTGGAAGTGGATTCGTCAAAGGAAATCATAGAGGTTATTTCTAATAACCGTGAACGCGTTCTAACTGTTGCCTTCATATGCAGTTAGGTCGTTACAGCATGGTCATTGTCCAGTCCCGCGCAAATCGACCACCGCTGATAACGGTGGTGCTCTTTGAGGTTTTGGGATACGAAAAGTTATTCCAGGATAGCTAAAATAGAAAACTCACTGACTCATTTTTGTCCGTGCGACCTGAAGTCGTATGAAGCGTTGTTCACCGCTTAACGAGTGAACCGTCTGTATCACCAGATGAACCTACGAGCCTGAATAAAGCAGCGGCTCGGACAATGTAACGAAACTTGGCCGTTGGGCTGAGTGGGAAAAGAATCGTGAGAGGACGTTCCTCCTGAAAACCACAATTCAGGTAAGTGCTAGGGAGTCAGTATGATGAACGTATGTGAATCCATTCAAGGTGCGTTATATGATGAAGCAGCGGAAGTGGTTAATACGCTGTGGCCAAAAGGCAATGAGAGTTGGAAAGAGGTTGGACAGTACTTTTTCGTGGTCGCCGCACTCTCCGCACTATAGTGGGCATCTAACCTGACATTGCGCGACATACGGAACAGGGTAAGCCTGTATCACTCCCTTTGGGAAAGCCTTTGTGGCCGATAGTGATGCAGGTATAGGAGGTCGGAAAAAGCGAAAGCTACATTGTAATGATGCAGATACAGACTTATGTCTGATCACGAAAGTGAGCCCACTTCCGACTGGTCTCCCATTGCGAGAGAATTTGAAGAACTTTATTCAAGGAGAAAAGCAAATGATGGTCTCGAAAGAGATTAGTGCATCTTCTGACGGCGCTCAATGGCAGTCCATCGACTGGAAATCCGTTGAAGCGCACGTATTAAAGCTTCAAATGCGTATCGCAAAAGCAACTAGAGAAAAGAAATACGGTAAGGTGAAGTCTTTACAGTGGCTCTTGACTCATTCTCGTTCAGCCAAGCTTCTTGCGGTTAAACGAGTCTCTCAGAATAAAGGCAGTAAAACGTCTGGAATAGACGGTGTTATCTGGAACACAGATGCACGCCGTATGAAAGCAGTCAATCAACTGAGTCGCAAGGCTTACTCTGCAAAACCACTCAAACGTATCTACATTCCCAAAAAGAACGGTAAGCTCAGGCCATTAGGCATTCCATGCATGATTGATAGAGCGCAACAAGCTCTATACCTTCTTGCATTAGAGCCTGTGTCCGAAACGTTTGCCGACCTCAATAGCTATGGGTTTAGGCCAAATCGCAGCACGGCTGACGCGGTCAGTCAGTGCTTCAAATGTTTGGCTCTAAAGCGATCAGCGAAATGGGTTCTTGAGGGAGATATTAAAGCTTGCTTCGACAAAATCGGGCATGAATGGCTTATGAACAATATCACGGTAGATAAACGTATGTTAGAGCAATGGTTAAAGTCTGGCTATGTGGATAAGGGACTGTTCTACGATACCGATGAGGGTACACCTCAAGGTGGAATAATCTCTCCAACTTTGATGCTAATAACTCTCGCGGGAATAGAGCAACAAATAAAATCTACAGCCCTGAAAAAGGGTGCTAGGGCCAACTTTATCGGTTACGCGGATGATTTCGTGGTCACCTGCTCTTCAAAGGAGGTGCTAGTGAATGATATCAAACCGTTGATTGCTGACTTTCTGGCAGAAAGAGGGTTAACCCTCTCCGAAGAGAAAACGAAGATCACTCATATTGATGATGGCTTTGACTTTCTGGGCTTCAATCATAGGAAGTACAAAGGGAAATTGCTCATTAAACCGAGTAAATCCAACACGTTGTTATTCTTGAGAAATCTAAGAGAACTCATTAAAAAGCACGCAACCATCCCTGTTAATGACCTTATCAAATTGATAAATCCGAAACTCAGAGGATGGGCGAGTTACTATCGCCACTGTGTTGCCAAACAAGTATTCGGGTATGTCGGCCACAAAGTATTCCAAGCGCTATGGCACTGGGCAGTTAGACGTCATCCAACTAAGTCCAAAGACTGGATTGTTCACAAGTATTTTCTTAATCGTAAAGGCCAGTGGCAATTTCACGGTTGGCAGAAAATCATGAACATGGACTGTCACTTCAATCTGTTCCAAATAGCGAAAGTGCCCATCGAGCGACACGTAAAAATCAGGAGTGCAGCGACCCCTTTTGATCCTCAATACCAAGAATACTTGGCGAAGAGAAAACCCAAAAGGCTAGCCCGCAACTCTTGGAAAGAACCTGTCCCGACTGCGTTATAAGTTGCTGGGTATCAATGATGCCTTAGTGGAGGCTTGAGCCGTATGCAGTGAAAGTTGCACGTACGGTTCTTAGAGGGGCGGCACTTGGTAACAAGTGTCGTCTACTCGACAAAAACCTCTCAGGTTGAATTTTTACCCGTGGCATTTTCTAACTAGAAAGTGCCCCAAAGTTTGCCAGATTGATTTGGTACCGATAAATTCTGCCCCTGACTTATCAGCACTACCTTTACGAATGGAAGACAAAACACGGTGGAAGCTTTCTCCCAAAATTGTTCAGAGTCAACCCCTCTTCCTGGTTAGTGGTTTATGCATTTTTATACAAATATCAAAATCCTAGCTTAGTTAGACTACTATTAAATTGGGTTGCGGCCAGTGATAGCTAGTAAAACCGCTGCACCTAAAAGGGCTATGCCCCCAAGCCTATTCATACATGATGGGCGGCCCTGTATAAAATAGAGAAACTTCTTAGCAGTAACTGCATACAGCATAACCCATGAAAAATCTAATACAGCCATTGTAGGACACATTACCATCATCTGTGGTAACAAAGGTTTAGTAGTATCAATAAACTGAGGAAAAAATGCGGTAAAGAACACTATGGCTTTGGGATTGCCTGCGGCAACGAAGAAACCACTCAAATAAAGTTTATGAGCAGCAATAGACTCTGGTGAGGAGTTTGGGGCTGATAACTCTAGCTTAATGCTATCAAAGAACATTTTTACTCCCATATACAATAATGTTACTACTCCAAACCACTTGATAGTGTTGAAAGCTGCTTCAGAGCTAGAAACTGCAACACCCAAGCCAATCGCAACAACAATCATCTGTATGAAGTTGGCAGATATGTCACCAAGCGCAGTGAAAATCGTTTTCCTTGCACCATATTTAATCGAGTGAAGTACACCCAACAAAATACTAGGCCCCGGTGTCATTGTTAAAGTGAGTGAAGCCGCAATGAAAACTAGCCATGTTTCAATGGTCATTTGATTTCTCCTTATGACATGTTAACTAAGTTGTTGAGTAATCCCCTTAACCTAAGTTTCCTTAGGAGGAGACAGTCTGATAGCATACTAAGGAATATCAAAATAACCTGAGGTTATGTTAACGTGATTGATAAATTGGATAGCATTCCAACCTTGGTACCCAAGCTTCTCTTGCAACTGCTGGAAATGGGTAGTATCACCGATGCAGCTTCGATATTAGGAGTCAGTCAACCTGCTGCAAGCAAAGCTCTTCGACGTGCAGAGCAACAAATTGGTATTGAATTGCTTAGAAGAGACAGTCGCCCTCTTCTTTTGACAACGGAAGGGAAGCTAATTGCAGAGTATGCTAGGCATCAACAACAGCAGGAAGAAATGTTATTACAGCACCTTAGACTAAAAAAATATCCGCCTTCTTAGAAGGCGGTTTTGCTTTATAACCCCCTAGAAGGGGGCGTCCACGCTATCAGTTCTTCAATAACTGCAGTTGTTGTTCATACTCTATGTCCTGTTTATCTTGGTGTCGGACATATCGTCGAATGACTTCTTCATTCACACCGACCGTATCTACAAAATACCCTCTAGCCCAAAAGTGATTTCCCCATAGTTTCTTACGTATATGTGGAAATTTATTGAAAAGTCTAATTGCTGTCCGGCCCTTTAAAACTCCTAACAAACTCGAGATCGACAACTTGGGAGGAATAATGACAACAAGATGAACATGATCTGGTTGAACATTTAACTCTAAAACCTCGCAGTCTTTCATATTGCACAAAATATAAATTGAACGATAAAGCTCCTTTCCAACCTTATCTTTCAAAATCTTATATCTATACTTTGGAGTCCAAACTATATGGTATTTGCAACGCCAATAGACATGTGATGAACTTCTGTAATCGCCCATGTGGTTGTTTCCTCTTACTTGTGGTGAATAAGAGGTTACTTCTAACATGGGCACTTCTTCAGGCTATAGCCTAGAGGAACAATCACCACCGCCCTAGGCGGTGGTTTTGAGGAGCCAATAAAAAAGGATGGTGCTGGCCTTATAAGAATTGCATCATTTGGAGCTTCTGCATCTACACATATTTTGCCCAAATTCATACATACAATTGGCCAGAAACAGCCTCTAATCAGAGTTGAGGTTTATGAATACACTGACGACGAAGCCTTATCAGCCTTAAGAGAGGGGCGAGTAGACTTTGCTGTTATTGTGGACAAAGAACATCCAGACCTAGACATTATTCCGGTGACTACTGACCGCTTGGTAGCTTTGGTTCATGAAGATGATCCTCTGTCTAAAAAGTCAGCACTATCAGTCGAGTGTATTCTGAACAGGGATTTTATCTTAACAAAAGGGGGGAGCGAAGCATTGATAAAAGAGTGGTTTTCCAGTTCAAATGTCCACTTAAAGGTAAAACACACAGCGGTTCAATTGACCTCAATACTCGCCTTAGTTCGAGCAGGCTTGGGGGTCTCTATTGTTGCTGAGTTAGCCGTTCCAGAATCTCACCCTAATGTCAGTGCAATACCGCTCATGCCAGAACATCCTCGTCGAATTTGTATAGCTAAAAGAAGCGGTAGCTTCTCTTCGAATGCTGCAAGATGTGCGTGGAAGCATTTTAGTTCATCACACATATAGGTTTTACTAACAAATGTATTTACATGCATAATTCGATTCATATAAATGCATTACGTTGGATAAATAGTTTTCAGAAAAACAAATTGAACATGGAAGAAATTGTCCATTTTCGTGCATGAGCGGCATCATCTGGAGTGGTGCCGCTCTGCTGTTTGGGAGACGGAAAGCTCTCTGATGGGTAGATTTCGTCCGAAGCGGCTAAGAAGGTTCTGTCCAAAGATTAGTTTCAGTTATATCTGTCATGTTAATGCATACGGCAATCGTTTACGCCTCGTTATTCATTCGTAACTTGCCATCTTTCTTGTTGTGCCTGTGAAGTTGTCTGATACTTCGATACGTTTCATTGCGATATTCATGGTGGGTTCGATTTTTTTAAGACGTGCTATATCACTGGCTATTCGTTTGCAGCCTAAAAACAAGATGCCATCGAGTGGTGTTATGACATCTCCAGCCTTGAGGCAACCAACGAGGGAGGTGGCAGAGAGTGGTGTTTTTGTCCCAGCAACGTAGCGGGTTGCCACAAACTCATTCGTATAGTGGATTTCTCTTGGTAACATTTGTTCGCTTTTAGCGTAAATCATTCCGCTTTGTTTACCATTAATAACTCGATGCTCTTTATACACTCGTGTTTCCTCGCCTATGGTGGCCATAGCTTGTGGTGCGCGGGTGATGAATAAGCGAAAAGGTAGATCTTCACTTGTGATGTAATCGACAAGGTTAAACGCTAATCTTGTTCTCGCGATCTCTCCGAGTGGTTTGTCACGACAGATTTGTAGAACCTGATCCCATTGGCTGGTCAGTCGAGTGCTTTCTTTATCGCTTCTAACTTTAACCTTTTGAATATCGTAGTGAATTATCTTTTCCATGGTTGATTTGGCCTTCCGTTTTGCTTGCTTCGTTAAATTCCAACCTAACATTATGTTTTTATAACAAATTATAAGCAGTTATCCACAAAGTTTGGACGTGACCTGTCTAAAACCTTCGTAGGTTGAGTTTATGCTCCTGGTACTAAATAGCTTGAAATCACCTAAAAATGCCGATAATTGTTTTCAAATTGAAGTAAAAAGCGCCAGTTATAAAACTTATCGCGACACTAATAGGCGGGTATATTCGTTGACTTCTAAAAGAGCCCAATGATGGTTACTTTGCAATTGGAGTATATTACCGCCATTGATTTCTTGAGAGGTAATGGGGGTTGGTTAATCTCTGCACCCTCGTCAGGGTACCAATAGGCTGATACATACTTATAAGCTCTCATCCGATCCAAATTCACGAGTTGTGATCTGAGCTAACTTTTTGGTGAAATTACCTCTGTTAATCCCTAAAACCCTAGCAGCCTTAGACTGATTACCGCGCGTATGAGTTATCAACTCAGTAAACAATATTTCAAACACAGCAGGAGTCACCCAAGACATATCAGGGCTAACTGATTGTTTATCAAACCATGTCGGTTCCAGTTCTGCTCGGATAAGTTTTTTTAAATGGTCTTTGTTGATTGGAGTTAGTTGGTCATTCATAAAAGTTGAAGGTCATAAGGAACTTTATCATTCTAACAAATTTACCATGAAATCGCCTTGAAATCGCCTTGAAATCAGCCGGCGAGGGAAATTACGAATACGATGGATCACTGCCCAGCGCAATAAGCAACGAGGACATTTTTAATCATAGGCTCAAAGCCATTCGTTTCCAAAAACACTCGACCAATCACTGTCCGGTGATGCCCATCCTCAACATAAAGCTCACCATCTCTATTACACAGAGAGCAATTTCGCTTTTCTTCTGAAAAATAGTAATCAGGATTGCTTTGAAGGTTTCGAGCACAACACTGACCACGTTCGAGACCGTGACGATTATCAGCGCAAGGAAATAAAACCACCCAAGTTTTGCCAACATCTCGGGGCTCTAGACTCCCCACCCCGTCGGAGAGGTGAACATCCGTGACATGCGTAAATTTTTTCATATCAGAGCCCTACACAGCAATACCATTAGCCAACAACCGTTCAATTGTTGGCCAGCTTATCTGCATACGCAGGTAATTATCTAAAAAGTACTCCATTTCACTCTCAAGGAACCACGATGCCTAGACCTAAACGCGCGTCCGGCAACCACTTTACCCGTGGCGGACAAATTACTTTTCACTCCATTCGGATGTTCTTTCAAGTCAACAATACCTTAGTCTACGCCGCCATTTGGTCGGTGATAGCGCTCACTGGCGTTCTTACCTGGCTACGCGCGCCCGATAACGCCTTTTGGTCTGTGTTCTACTATTGGCGCAATCATATCTATGCCAGCCTTGGACACGATCTTAACAGCGAAGTCACGACTTTCTGGAGCGGGAAACGCTACATTGGCACGCTCGCTTCCCAACTGGACAACACCCAACTCATCAATCTCTACGATAACGTGATACGCCAAATACAAATCAACTTTTTGATTGGCATCGGTATTGCTTTCACCATCTTAATGCTCGCCATGACTTTCTTTAAACGACAAGGCGAAAAACAAAGTGAAGATTTTCACGTCCGAGGCTTTCAATACGCAGAGCCCAAAGTGCTCACTAACGATTTAAAAAAACGGGCAAAGAAACTCAAAAAACAGGGCGTAGGAAACGGACGGATTTCTGATTTCAAAGTGGATGGGCAGGCCTTATTTAAACATGAGTTTGAAGTTCAACATATGCTCATCGACGGCACCACAGGGGCAGGTAAATCCGTCATACTTCGTAAACTATTACGCTGGATACGTAAACGTGGAGATAAAGCCATTATTTATGATAAAGGCTGCACCTTTACCAGTAAGTTCTTTGACCCTACCCAAGACACCTTACTCAATCCCTTCGATGAACGCTGCGCCAATTGGGATGTGTGGTGTGATGCGAAAGAAGCCCCTGACTTTGAAAATATAGCCAGCGCACTTATCCCGCAACATGGCGAAGGCGATCCGTTCTGGGTGGATTCCGCTCGGACTATTTTTTCGAGTGCGGCGTATCGCATGAGCCAAGATGACAAGCCCTGCTCGACCGCAAGGCTGCTCAGTCTGATACTCACGTCTGAACTTGAAACCCTGGGTAATTTCCTGCAAGGCACAGAGTCTGCATCCCTGGTCTCGAAAGACATCAAAAAGACGGCCATCTCCATTAAGTCGGTGCTCGCCACCTACATCAAGAGCCTACGATTTTTGGATGGATTGGATGACAAAGACGCGAAAGGAAAGCCCAAACGCAACCCGTTTTCTATCACCGATTGGGTACAAGACGATAAACAAAAAGGCTTTTTGTTCTTATCCAGTAACGCGCAGCAACACGCCTCTCTGCGTCCTTTGATTTCGACTTGGCTTGCCATTGCTTCTAACGCTATCTTGGGACTCAAAGACGATGAAGATCGCCGTATCTGGGTGATTATGGATGAAATGCCAAGTCTGCATAAACTGCCTGAGCTTGACACCATCATTGCCGAAGTGCGTAAGTTTGGAGGCTGTTATGTGATTGGTCTCCAGTCTTATGCTCAGCTCGTGAAAACCTACGGCAAAAACACCGCGGACGTCATTTTTGACTTACTCAACTCCCGTTTTTACTTTCGTGCCCCCTCCGCGCAAATGGCGCAAATCTCGTCAAAAGATTTAGGTGAGCAAGAGGTGGACGTGTCAAGAGAGCACATTTCTTACGGTGCAAATGCGTTGCGTGACGGGGTATCGATTGGTCACCAAACCGTCACCCGCCCTGTTGTCTCTAGCAGTGAAATACAAGCCATGGATGATTTGCAATGTTACCTTCGCGTACCAGGAAGCAGCTTTATCACTCAACTGGATTTGCACTTTGATAAGATGCGAGATGTGACACCGGCCTTTATTAAGCGTGATTACACCCCATCGCCCGCCATGACCAAGGCGTATCAAAAAGCGATTTACTTTGAGTGTGTCGCCCCAGGTATGCTCCTCAACGAAGAAGAGCGTAACGCACTCACAGAAATCCAAGCCAAGCAATTTGAAACGCCGGAAGAGATGACGCTGGAAACCGACCAAATCCAACAAGCACAACGAAGTGAGACAGTCAAAGCGTTAGCCAGCAAGGAGTCGGAAAAGCTCAAATCAGACAATGACCATCAAGAGCGCGCGCAACAAGAGCTTGAAGAGTCGGCGATATCTCAAGATATCGAGATGGACTCTGGAGAAATGGTAGAATAAATAGCCATTGCGCTTTAAGGAACTTAAATCCCCTCTTAAATGGTCAACTTATCAAAAACTAGGTGTCGAGGGCATTTAAACAAAGATGTTAATCACCTCAACAATGGAAAGTAATTATGAACCCTAAAACCCAATACGGACTGCAAATGAAATACCCTTACAACCAACCTATCCCTAAAGCACATCAACTGCCTGTATGGAGTTTGTATTAATGCGTTATCTTTTCCTACACAAAGAAAATGAATATCTTTTATTGAGTAATGAAAATGGCACATTAAAAGAGGAGGCAAGTCAACTGACGCAGCAAGGATTTACTTGTTTCCTGCACTCCCCCATCGAGGCAGAAGAGAAAGAAACCGCGAAAACGTTATACCTTAAAGAGTTATTATTTTGCGCAACCAATGGTCACATTATCGCCATTCACCAATTAACAGGACAAGAAGTGTGGAGAAATCGGCCACAAGGAAAAGAGTACCAGGCATTAGGAACCACTACGCTCTTGCTAGAAAAAGGTATGTTGATTTGCGGCTCTAACGGATGCGTATTTGCGCTATGCCCCTTTTCAGGCTCTCTTTTATGGGATAATAGTTTACCAAATCTTGGTTTTGGCACAGTGACGCTGGCAACGACACAACAAAACACAACAATTGAAACCATCGTGATTACTCAAACAAACACGACACATGGTCATCATACTAGCCACTCAATTTCTCCCTCCATCATCGAAGACAATAACCTATGATGAAAAAATACGATGCGGCCCTGACATGTTAAAACAACCTGAACCACTCTTTGTTCTCGATATGCTCGACGAACGACTGGCGACATTTCGTGCTTACTTATAGAGACGCTAAAAGGTTGATGCCCTCTACATTGCGTATGCGCTAGAGTTAGATATTCCTGTGGTGACAGATGATCAAGACATGGCTGAGTTAGCTGAAGCGTTTGAAGTGAAGTCTATTCCGACTTTAGAGTTAATGAAAATTATGCATGACAACGGTCATGCAGATATCGGCAAAATCAAAGGTATTGTTGACTATTGGATCGCAATTGGAAATTGCCCAGCTAATCTCCATCGTGAGCTTAAGAAATTTTTTCCTGAGTTATAAAAACGATCAAACTCTATTGTTCTCCGATATTTAAAGACGGTCATATCGAAGCGAAAATACATCCCCTGCACGTTCCCTCTTATGGGTAAGAGCCCTGAATAAGCAGAACATTCAATGGCTTCACTTTCCAAATACGGGGCGACTGTACCCACCCCATTTTAACCTTTCTGGATAAATATTGGTTTGCTCTACCTGCTATATGCTTGCATGTAGAGGTTGAGTGAGCCCGACAAACGCAGTGCGTCAGCGGTTGTTTAATCTGCGCTCTTATCTTGATGAAATATCACGATTCAAGAGTAATGGCGAACTTGATGAGAAATTTAAGGAGGCCTTATGCCTAAGTATGACCACAATTATTTAGAGGAGGATAATGAATTCTATCCGGCTCCCTCTTTTCCAATGACCCTTAAGATGAAAGACGAATTCAAAGCATTTCTTTTTGACTGTTCTAAAGAGGAACTTGTCGAACATGTTCATCAGTTTTTGAGCATAGAAAATGACATCGTTAAACAATTACAAGACTGGTCGACTCTAAGTGATTGTCGGAACTTAGCTAACCGCATGAAAATTGACCACAACTTTAACTCGCCGAACCTTCAAGAGTGGGTGAAGTTTCTCATTCAGATAGCAACAAAGGCAGAGAGGATGCTCTCGATTGATAAGAAAGCAATGAGTAGCCTTGCCAGCAATGACCCAGGTGCATACGCACAAGCTCTTCTGTTTAGAAGAGCGTTTTGCTTTGATAGATACTCTGTCGGAGATTTTACGAAAAATCACCTTCGTGATGAGTTATCTTTTAGTGCCTCAGATCATGCTCTTTGGCTGTTGTATGTTGAGCGGTTCCCTGACAACCCATTACCTCAAAAGATAGAGCGAGTGACAGCAGCACCACCCACGCATCCATTGGAATAAATCTCATTCATTTAGTAGATAATGAGCTAAGTTATCACTGCTACTGTTGGACTGGAAAAACCAGTGTAAAACTTGTTTAGCACGAGTAATTGCAACATATGCAAGTCGATGACCCTCATCTACTTGCATCTCATAGTAAGTAGATGAGATATCAGGGGATTGATAATACAGTCCTTCACGGATAGGGTTTGTTTTGGAGGGGGGAATGTTGCCTAACACGATGACACAGTCCCCCTCAAGCCCCTTACTAGCATGAATAGTTAGAGACTTGATTACCTTAATTTTGTCAGCATTTTTCTTAATTAAGTCGTTCCATTTCAAAGATTTTTTTGAATATTTGTTATTGAAAGATCTATATAAAATGTAAATCGGCTTATCTTTCGTAGGTTTTCTTTTCTCCAACTCTTTTTCAAGAGTGATAGCAGCAAGCTCGTAGTCGATGTATGAGTATAGATCCGAATAAAATCTTTCTTCGTAGGCTGGATAAATATGACATCCAGGGTCTACATGTCTTTCTTCATTTGCACAAACTTTATAACTTTTTGAGGACTTATTTCTGACTTTATCAGCGCAAGTTTGTCCTTTGGTCAGTATTGTTGAGTGGCTTCGATGGTTTGCCTCTAGTGATATGCTTTCATGAGTATGGTCTGTTGTGAAATAGCGCTCAAAATGCGTAATGTACAGCGCAGAGCTCCCTCTCCAACCATAAATTGATTGAAGGTCATCCCCAATACAAATGAGCGAACCGCCCGGTCTTGTTTGATTAGAATAAAGGTGTCTCTTTATTTGCCTAAAAAATCCAATAATATTGGGTGATATGTCTTGAAACTCATCTATTAGTAAATGGTTATATTTCAGTAGCCGTTGAGTGTCACGGCTATTGTATGCAGGATGATCAGGGTCAGAGAAGTCATAAAAAACATCATTAAAAGTTGTGTACCCACTCATGTTCAATTTCTTTTTCCAGTTTCTATGAAATGACCAAGCTAGCCATAGAAACTGAGAGTCGATAGCGTTGCAGTTTGATTGTCCACATAAGTTATCAATGCCCTCTTTTGTAAAAGTATAGAGGGGCACCCCAATGGAGTAAGAAAAGTCGATAATACTTTCAAACTGCTTATGTATCAGATTGCTCCCACTTCGAGTCGTTGAAAGGAAATCGCCCTGACAACAAAAATTAAAACTAGGAATAGAGTTATATAAGGGTATTTGTTCAGTGCGCTTGCTTTCGTTAAGAGCAATAAGGGTGTTTAATTCAAATAGTGTATCTACAGTGCAATAGCTGGTTGATACTTGACGTGCTATCAGCGCGTTCCGTTCTTTTATGATGTTTTTAATTTTTTTCTTGTCACCAGGGGAAATGGTTTCTTCCTTACATTGTTCGGGCGTAAGGCTTAAGAAAACTTTAAGTTTGATGTTGGGCAAATAGAGGTGGTAGTTCAGCTGTGTGTTTCGTTCGACTTTAATGGAGCCACTTTTTGAAAATTTATCCAAAATATTTTTAATTTCATAAGGGTAATTTTTAAACCATGTATTGAGGCAATGTTGGGTGAGTTGTGACTCAAATTTGTTGGAAAAATAATGCTTTTTAGTTGTTTTTCTATTAAGCCTTAATGAGTATACGTAAAGGTTGTTGAACTTTTCTCGGAATTCTTCTGACGTTGTATAGAGCTCTTTAGCTAGCTCTGTTTGCATCAACTCAGTCTTGCTAGGGTGATTAGTTTCTTTTTTAGCCAACTCCATAGCGTTGGAGATGCGGTACATATCTAAATCGTCAGTATCGTACCGCTCTTCGTCGTCTTCAGCTTTATCGAACAGAATTTCTTGTTCAAAAGGGTTTAAGTATTTATTCGTTTCATAAGCTAAAGAGTGAAACGTTCTTACAATTGACTCTGCGTTTATTTCATTAAAATTTCGGATGCCCCACTGCTCACACCGAGAAAGTAATTTTTTGATAAAGTCTTTCCTAGACTCTCTAGTAAAAGTACATACCGTGATTTCACCAAAGGGAATATCTAAGTAATAATGCAAAAAAATCACTCTTAGCACTAGCGTTGTCGATTTACCAGAGCCAGCGCCAGCAACCACGCATGCTGAACGGTTGTTACAGAACACCATGACTTCTTGTTCTTTACTCATGTAAATCATTTCTTGCTCTTCAGGATCTTTGAGTTTCTCTTTTTCGTTGATGTTATCTTTGTCTCTTTTGAACGCTGCAATCTTTTCTTCCAAGAAGTCAATTTTTTCCAATGGTTGAGGAGGGACGACAGGAATACCTTTGTATCTACTGGAGACCAACTTTTGGTTTAAGTCTTTTAGGTCAAGGCCGTATTTTTTACCAAGCTCAATGTATGTTTTAAGTTGAGAGTCTATAGATTCTATTGTCTTGGATTGAGACTCTAGTTGATACTTCTTTTTAGTGAGAGCTACAGTGTACTTGGATGCCAGCGCCTCCATTTTAGTTTTATGACTTACTTTGGAGATGGACGTGTTTTTGAGTGTTGTTAGTGCTTCTTGAACTTTAAGGTAATCACCTTTGAGCACCTCATGGTGCTCAAGTGGAACAGCTTTAACAAGGCGATAAAAAAACGGGATTCTTTTGTTTCTACTATTGGTCAAATGAGACTCCTAGTGTTAACTCGATTTTTTAAATACGGGTTTCGGGTGTTAATAGAAATGAACAAGGAATAAATTCAGAAGGTTCACTTTCCGAATACGAGCCGACTCTATCCTCCCAACGAACGTATGGTATTGGACATGCTGGAAGGCAATGACTGGCGTTACATTCGCACAACTTACGTTCAGGCGAACGTCTCATCCGTAGATGATGAACTTAAATGCGATGCAAGAGTAAGTGAATCACTTCACGCTCATCCACATACTCGTTTTCTACGCGATAGACACCTTTGGCTTGCACGGCCTCAATCAGCGCTTTGAGGCGCGTCGTTTTGACTGTCATGACCAAGGGTTTGATTTGGTTATTGTCTTTATCAAACCCCTCTTCAATTTCTGACTGGGTCATATACAAGGTCTCCTCCTCTCTCGCTTTGTCGGGATGGTCGAGCTCGGAAGGAAATTGGTACTGTTCATTGAGGTCTGTCAGCATGAGATAGAGTTCATCCGCCTGTGACAATCGAGCCTGATACTCAAGGTTCAGTTGATTGACCGTCCACAACTTTTGCTCAAGATTACCTCTGGTTTGGCGACCAATAGTGAGCATGGTTTTTAGGTCGTTTTTGCACACAGAGAATTGAGCCTGCTTTACTTTCGGTTTGAGGTATTTCACCAAGAAGGCATTGCGTTTCTTTACCGTCCAAAACCCACCTTGATGACTCATAGTGCAATAGAGCGTCAGCAGTGAATGGGTAACCAGCTCATTCAGAGCTAGGTAGTGTTTTAAATTTTGACTCATCAAAGCGCTCTGTTTATCCAATCAGTAGCACAGTGTATCAAATCCCTAATGAAAATCATGGCGTAAGCGCGCCTTTCCTTTGAATAGCAGTGAATAGTTCATTTCATCACTTTACCTTCAACGCCAACTCTTAAATAAGGAGCGACGATGCGTCCCCGTAAGAAAAGCAATCATTTTACCCGAGGTGGCCAAGTCATCTTCCATTCCATTCGAATGTTCTTCCAAGTCAACAACACCCTCATCAAGTTCATTGGTTTTGGGATGTTATTGGCCACTCTCGCGTCACGCCTTTTGGGGGAGTTCTATTACTGGCGGAATATTTATACGCTATTAGACAACTTGGTGACCACAGTGTGGGACGGTGAGCGCTACCTCAGCTTGAAAATGTCGTGCTTCTCGATATTCACGCCGAGGAGTGGCGAAACTTCCAAGTCTATTACCTCGTCTCGATGCTGGTCGGATTCTTCATTTTTTATCTGCTGCAGCGTTTTTTCAAAGAGCAAGGCGAGAAACAGAGTGAAGACTTTCATGTGCGTGGTTTTCGCCTAGTTGAACCACAAGTCTTAACTAAGATGCAAATCAGCGCGCTAGATTGATGGCCACGCGCTGCTCAAACAATCGTTTGAGGTGCAACATCTGCTCATTGATGGCACCACGGGCGCGAGTAAATCAGTGATGATCCGCAAACTGGTGCGATGGATACGAGAGCGTGGCGACAAGGCCATTATTTACGACAAAGGTTGTGTATTCACCAGTAATTTAAATCGCCCTGAGACCGACGTTATATTAAACCCGTTGATGCTCGATGCGCGAATTGGGACGTGTGGTGCGACGCGAAAGACGCCCCCGACTTTGAGAACCTGGCCGCGGCCCTCATCCCACAACACAGTGATGGCGTTCCGTTTTGGGTTGACTCAGCGCGCACCATTTTTTCATCCACCGCCTTTCGCATGAGCCAGGACAATAAACCCGCGACGACCGCACGCCTATTGAGTTTAATTTTGACCAGTGAGCTTGAAGCGTTAGGTAATTTTCTGGAAGGCACCGAGGCGCCGCCCGGCATCGAAGGACATCAAGAAAACCGCGATTCCCATCAAATCGGTCTTGGCCACCTACATGAAAAGCATGCGTTTTTTAGACGGCCTTGATGATGAGCATCGAGACGAAGCGCTGCAGCATGCGTCACTGCGACCGCTCATCTCCATGTGGTTGGCTATCGTGTCCAACGCCATTTTAGGGCTAGAAGCCGATGAAGACCGCCGCCGATGAGATGTTTGATTTGTTGAACACGCGCTTTTTCTTTCGTGCGCCATCAGCACAAATGGCGCAAATCTCTTCCAAAGACTTGGGGGAGCAAGAAGTCGATATTTCTAAAGAAAACGTGTCGTACGGCGCGAACACGCTGCGTGACGGTGTGTCATTGGGCCATCAAACGGTCACAAGGCCGGTGGTCTCGCCGAGTGAGATCCAAGCTTTGGATGATTTGCTGTGTTACTTACGCACGCCAGGTGTCGATCTCATCACTAAGCTGGATTTGGAGTTCGATGTCATGAAAGACATCTGGCCTTCTTTCAATAAACGTAGCGTGACATTGTCACAGCCTATGCAGGAGGCCTATGCCCAAGCACCTACTACGAAAGCGTCGCACCGAGCCTTCACCTATCTAAAGAAGAGCAATGACCTCACCGGAAATAGGTCATTGCAAACCAAATGTATTAGGTATTTTTATGTTACCGAGTTTGTCTAGATTAATCTTTGAGACCTTGGTCGTCTCACTCTTATTTTCTGCACTTTGTCTTATGAAGATCACCGAGAGTCAATTTCAGTGGACGCAACTTTTCATCGCGTCCACTGGCTTTTTATCACTGTATAGTTTGAAGCGCATCGTGTTTTTTTGTTAAAAAACGCCCCAACACTCCTCACTACATCGTACTCACCTCTGCAGGATTCGCTTTACTCCTGAGCATCAGCATGGAGTACTCGTTATTTGGTTTATTGAATTCGATAGGCCTGACTTTCATGTACTTAGCCCCCATCGTGTTAAAAAGTGCACTGACTCAATCTTAGTCATGATTAGATATTTAGTTATAGTGCGCCATAAGCGCACGTAAGCCCTATCATTGATGAGATTCCTCAAAGGAAAATCGATGAAAAGCGTAACGCCCCATAGAGCCTCATCATCTCGAATAATCACTCACCCACTATTCCAAGCCTTGCCATTGCAAGGCTTTTTTACGTTCATTCATCAAGGATTAACCATGCCAAATAAGACCCTCTTTAATTCTGACCATCTACCGATATTAAAGAAACAATTACACACTATATTCGATCAACTTACCTTCGCTGAAATCATTCAGGGCAACGCCCCCGAAAAAAACACATGGTTATCGATTTGCGCTCAAGCGGTAGGTTATGGTGACTGGGACGACTTAAAAGCGCAAGCAGTCACGCACCACGAGCCAACCCACAACATTCTATTTAACCAAGCATCCATCATTCCTTTCATCCAAAGTGTCAGAGTCAGCTTGGGGGAGCACATCGACAATATTGAAGGCTTTACCCATGTCATACTAAGAAACTTAACTACCGAAGAGTTAAACGCCATGAATGGCAATAAAGAAGAGCTTCCACCACTACCCAAAGCGCCAACGTCCTATACGTTAGAATTAGGACCGAATACGGCCTATGCCCGCGACCTTTTAGATTGGCTGTGGCCAAGAACAAAAAATTACCAAGTAGACCCTATCAACACTCAGTATCTAGCGCACATGAAAGAAAAGCGAATGAGCTTGAGCAAGTCTCAAGCAAAAGAGCGCGCTTTGGATGTCTACCCACACTCTGGCATGCTAATCAGAGACATATTAGAGCAACTGATTTCAGAAAATTACCTAGAACTCAACGATGATCAAAGGTGCGTAACTTTTACTCGCAAAGGTCTTAATTATCTCAACGGAAAAATGACCAACGAATATGACGACCAATGGAAAGAATGGTTTAAGGCATTTGCAGCGCATCTCAAAAAAATCCCATACCGATACATCAAGATAGATTGGACACCCTATATCGATTTATATGCCCGGGGCATGTCACCCATTGAGGCGGCAAAAAGTCTTGAATGGTCAGAATGCTACACTCAAGCACACTCAGAGATCCAATCGGCCATTAAACACCAACTCGACACCCATTTGCCTCAATACCCCAAGGAGCGATACCTTCAATTTACGCCTAGAATATTTCTGACACCTGAGCTGACCAGCAACAAGGTAACAGACATTCATTTTGAGTTTATAGGCCCCGACTGGGCGAAACCAAACGGCAATCTAAAAACAAAGCGCTTTTGGCCAAACAAACGCTACGTGTCTGTGCATTTAGAGACCTCGCCGAAAAGTCGAGGTTGGTATGCCGTCATTCCCGATGAGGTTGATTGTTTTCAAGTAAGCTACAAATGGACAAGCCAGTCCCATTCTTTTGCAAGCGTCACCCACCATATGACTTACCAGTTAGAGCCAAATATAGAGTGTGCTCAAGATTGGCTATATGGCAATGAGTGCATGAAGCATTCTGATTCTTCGAAACTAGCGATGGCCGCCGATGAATATAGCTTTAACCGCCTGGAATGCCTAACTCATGGCAAGCATTTAACCAATGAAGAAATTGTAGCGTTAGACCGATTTAAAGCGGGCATTACATCCATTCACATTGATGAAAATGGCGTCATCATTCACGAAGAACGAACGTTAACCGCTAGCAATTCCTTTGCTTGTGTTGGGATCATTTTGTAACCACACCTCTTTTAATTCCACTTCCCCCTTAACCTCCACTCACCGCTCAGTTTTGCTGCTAGCGGCAATTTGCGTTGCATAAGGAAAATACTCATGCTTTCTATTAGCCCACTGAAATCCGCTTCTGGCGCTGCCAAATATTACCTAAGCGAAGAAAACCCCAAAGACCTACCTGACGTCTCTTTAGAAAAAGACGCGGGCGATAACTATTACCTCAAAGAGCAAGACCAGGTAGAAAACACCTTCTGGCATGGCAAGCTGGCCATCGAAGCGGGACTGGCAGATAAACCCGTAGATCAAGCCACCCTAGAATCGGTGCTTTCTGGCAATCTTGGCGGTGAAACCATTAAAGGGAAGCGAGAAAAACACAAATCTGGCTTCGACCTGACCTTTTCTGCGCCCAAATCCCTCAGCGTTCTTGCACTTATTGGCGGAGATAACCGCCTCATTGAAGCGCACAATAACGCCGTGAAGTTCGCCTTAACAGAGCTTGAGAAAGACGTAGCACAAGTCAAAGTCACCCATGAGAAAGGCGTTCAAGAATACGAAAATACGGATTCGATGCTATTTGCAGTCGTACGCCATAAGACCAGCCGTGAAAATGACATGCAAGTGCATTCGCACGCGCTAGCCGCTAACATGACGCGCGATAAAGAAGGAGATTTACGCGCTTTATCAACCAGCCTAAAACAAAAAGGGGGCGTGATTAACGGGACTGGCGAGCGCATTTACAACTTCCAAAAATACTACGGTATCTTGTACCAGAGCCAATTAGCTAAAGATGCAGAAACACTCGGTTATTCCACGCGAGGCGTCGGCAACGGTCAGTTCGAAATCAGCGGTGTCCCTCAGCCTATTCTTGATGCGTCATCCACTCGCAAACAGCAAATTGACCAACGCACACTCGATTTAGGCTTTGACTCTCGCGCGGCGAAAGACGTAGCAAACCTCGATACTCGTAAAAGCAAAACCTACCAGAGCAGTGACAGCCTCAACAAACAGTGGCAAAGCACCGTAAAAGAGCAAGGGTATGAGCCCGCCCAGCTTGTCACCAGGGCGCAACAAGTGAAAGAAGCGCAAAACACCCCACCATTTGGTGAAACCAAAGCCGCCATCAGCAGAGCCATTGACCATCTAGGGCAATACAGCACCGCGTTACACCTAGAAAAAATCATTGAACTCACCGCCTCAGAGTTCACCAAAGGCGGCGTACAACTCAACGCTATTGATATCAAAAAAGTCGCGGATGAAATGATTAAACAGGGCGACTTGATAGGACTCAATCAAAAAGGGCAATACACTACCAAAGGCTTAATTGATAACGAACAAGCGCTTATCGACAGCACCCAAGGCCGTGCACATCACATGCGCACCCACGTTGAATCGAACACGCTCAACAAGCTCGCTATCCCTGAAAAGCAGCAGCGCATCTTGACTGACCTTTACCACTCCACCAAACAGTTCCATGTGGTCAATGTACACGGCTCATCACAAGATATTGCGCAGCAGCTACTCAACGTAGGCAATCACAGTGGTAAACGCGTCCAATTAGTCTCCCAAAGCGTGAAAGCCAAGACAGAGGGCATGGAGAGCGTACAGCGCAAGAGTCAAACACTCAGCGCCTGGGTCGGTCAGCTCTTTTCACCAGAGCAGCGCCACACCACCCACAGCTTATTGCAAAGCGATACGCCGCTGACCAATAAAGACGTCTTGCTCATCGATGACGCCAATAAGATGAGCGCCAATGAGCTGTTAGCCCTCACCGATAAAGCCAAACAATCGAGCAGTAAAGTGGTGATGCTTAACCGCGTATCAAGCCGTCAGGGATTTAAAGCCAATAACGCTATCTCGCTGTATCAAAAAGGCAATGTGGAGAGTCATTCTTGGGTCGGCAAGCGAGCCAGCCATACCAACGTGAAACTGCATGACAATGACACCGATAGGATAGCGCGGGTGTACGCCGACCTCCCCGATAAAGCCAACACGCAAGTGATTGCCACCTCCAGCGTCGAGCAGCGGCGGTTAACCGAAGCGATACGGGGCCAACTGAAAAATACCGGCGCCCTCGCCAGACACGAAACCACCCTCTTCACTCAAACCCCTCACCACCTCTCCAAAGCGCAACAACCCCTCGTTCAACACTACAAACCAGGCATGACACTCACCCATTGGGAGAAAAACAAACCTCAAAGCTTTGTCATTGCCAGCATCGATAAAGAGACCAACACCATGACCGCACTCAGTAAACACGATGGACAGTCACACACCTTTGACCCGTCCAGTCGCACCTTTAAGCGCATGAAGATGCAAATCAGCAAACCGCAAAGCCTCAACATCGCCCAAGGCGAACGTCTTCGTACGTTAGGCAAACACTTCCCTGCCGGTTTGGACGCCAATCGAAGTTACCTTGTCACGCATACTGACAAAGAGAGCCTCACGCTTGAGAGCCAAGGTCAAACGCAGCGCGTCAACTTAGAGAGCTTAAAAGACGCGCCGCTGCAATACGACTATGTTCACGGCGCCCACCATATTGAGCAAAAAGCCCATACCTTGCTGTCAGGTAAAGCATTTACTTTATCTAAGCCCCTGATAAACGACCTGACCGAAAAAACAGAGCGCCTTGATATCTTCACCGACAAACCGGACAAAGCCCAAAGCGTACTTGAGAAAGAGCAAGTCTCCCCGTCAGCCATTGAGCGCGTATTACAGACGCAAAACGTCAACGACCGCTACCTAAATGACGCCACCCAAGATTGGCTAAAGCACGATGTCAGTCAGGCACTGTCAGCACTAGCCAAAGCGCAAAACGCCCCACTCATCGAAAAAGCGGTCAGCTTTGCCCTGAACCACCTCTCAGAGCGAGAAGCGGCGTTTAGCCAAAAAGCGTTAGTGGTGGAAGCGGTGCGTTACGCCTTTGAAGAAGCCGGTGGCTCTATTACCAAAGAGCAGGTTGAAACAGAGCTGACTAAACGCAGCGACACCCTCTCTGCAGAGTACAGTGACGGCACACGCTGGACGACGCACGCCGCGCTGGAGACTGAAAAGCGCCTCTTGCAAAACATCGATGAGGGTAAAGACCAACATCAGCCTTTTGCCACACCTAAACAGGTGCAAGACTTTCTCAATACCAAGCCTCGCCTAACCCAAGGGCAAAAGGACGCCATCACCCTCATATCAACCACCAAGGACAGCTTTGTGGCCATCCAAGGGTTAGCCGGCACAGGTAAGTCCACCATGCTTGAATCCAATACTGAACTTATCCAGTTAGTGAAAGAAGCCAGCCAGCAACCAGAGCAAAGCGTCATCGGTCTTGCGCCCACTCACGCCGCGGTTGCAGAGCTAGAAAGCAAAGGCGTGAAAGCGCAAACGCTAGACAGTTTGCTTTCTGACATCAGGCAAGGCAATCGAGAAGCCAGTGACTATCAACACACCTTGTTCTTTCTCGATGAAAGCTCCATGGTCAGCAACAAGCAAGCCGATGAGTTCACAAAGCTCGTCAATGACAGTCAGTCCAAAACAGTCAAATTGGGCGATAAAGAGCAGCTTTTATCACTCAGTGCCGGTAAACCCTTTGAGCTAGCCATAAGCCAAGGCCGCATAGATACCGCTTACATGACCGACATCATCCGTCAGCAAAACGACACCTTACTTAATGCGGCGCAAAACATCATTGATAAGCAGCCACAGAGCGCCCTGGATAAGCTCCAGCAGCAAGCCCCTGATACTCAAGGCAACCGCCAGCATGTCATTTCCACGCTGGATGAACATCGTAAAGACCGACACAAAGCGCAGTTAGAAGCCACAGAAAAACTGCCCTATATGATCGCCAAGGACTATCTAGAGCGCACACCAGAGACGCGAGAAAACACACTTCTCATTCTTTACACCAACAAGGAGCGAGACCAAACTACCGAATACATCCGAGTCGGATTGATGAAAAAGAGTGAGTTAGGCAAAGAGAACGTCATCGCAACCCGGCTACGCTCAATCGGTGCGACGGGTGAAGAGCTCACCACCATGATGCCGTATCAAAAAGGCTTAATACTGAGCACCAGACCCGGTGAGTACGCGACAATCACTCACGTAGATTCAGAGCATGGCGTAGTAACACTTCAAGACGCGAGTACAGGTAAGACAAGGCCGTTCTTACCCCGCAATCGAGACCATACCTTCACGACACTGTTTAGCGTGTCAGAAAAACCCCTCTCAACGGGCGATAAAATCATCACCCGTTTTACCGATAAAGAGCGCGGCATTAAAGCCAACGTGGAGTACCGCATCACGCAAGCGACTACAGACAGTATTGTCGCTCAATCTAAGACAGGACAAACACTCAACCTTCACCCTAATGCGCTTAAAGACGGGCACTGGGACTACGCGTACAGTCGAACCGCAGACATGGCGCAAGGATCCACCTATCAACACGTCATTAGCGCGATACAAAGCAAAGGCGCACTGACCAACTTAAGACGCGCCGGTATCGATGTGACTCGTGCCAGTCAGCACATTCGGCTCTATACCGACAACACAAAACAACTGGTCAAAAGCTGGCTTTCTAAAGAGAGCCATAAAGCCAGTGCGATAGAAACCCTCAACCAAATCCCACCCAAAGACACCACTTACTTTAACCGTAATGCCCTCCCTCATGAGGACGTCCGGTTCCAAAATAAAAGCGGTGACTTTGACTACAACAAATTTAGGGAGCACATCAATACGCAACTACCAAAATACACAGAAAGCCTCGCCGTTCAGTTATTAGGCCAGCCGAATCAATCCAAATCAGACCGGGATTACTTAACCTTTGGCATTGGTAAATCAGCCATTAAAGTGACCCTAACAGGAGAGCATCGAGGGTATTTTAAAGACTACACCACGGGCGAAAAAGGCGCATTGATTAACCTAATCATGAGTCATAAGGAAATGAATTATAAAGCCGCGATGAATGAAGCGCACAAGATGCTCAATGAGCCGGACAAATATCAATTGGAGGAAAACAGTAAACACGAAAAATTACTGAGCACCACCCCAAGGCATATTGCGCAGTTTGAAGAAAGGGCTAAGGATTATATCAATCAAAGCTTACCGATGGATAACACACTGGCCCAAACGTACTTAAACAAGCTCGGTGTCAATAACATTGAAAACAACCATGTAAAATTCCACCCGGCGGTCTATTCATCCGAAGATAGATCCCTTCACCCTGCGATGCTAACCAACATCCACAATAAACAAGGTGAAACCAAAGCCATAGAAGTGACCTATTTAGACACTCAAGGAAATAAAGACACCTCCCTAGATATTAATCCAAGAACCCTAGGAACAAAATCCAAACAATTAACACAATTCCATCAGGGGGAGGATTTAAACACCACCATCATCAGCACATCGATAGAAAACTCGTTTTTAATTCGAGACCAAACTCAAGGGCAGATTGACATTATCAACGTCAATCATAAGAACGACATTCAAAACATCTCTACCGATGAACTGAGACAGAACATCATTATTGTATTAAATCACGGAAATCACGATTTAAACCCGAATAACATTGAGAAAATCGTCGAGAACTTTAATGGTCGTGACATTCAATTCATGTCAGACGATAACCTTAAAGAGGACATCAAATCATGCCTTGATAAACTAGAGCAAGATAACAGCGCACATAACATTGAATTAAGTGAGCCACACATTTCTCATCAAGAGAGCGAATTAGACACCCTCAACTATAATGAGAAAAAAGAAACCGACAGCCAATCACTCGATCACTTTGAGCCAAAAGAATATTCCCCTCAAAAAGAGATGGAATTTAATCAATCAGAGAAAGAGAGCCATTGGGAAGACAGAGAAATCGACAGAGAGTTAGAGCGATAATAAAAGGGTAGCCAATGGCTACCCTTTTTTTTCGCCTTCAAGATATTCATCGACGCTTTTATCAACCAAAGCGGTATTGGATTTTCTTTGCTCAATCGAATCCGCTTTATTCTTATAATACCCCTCCCCATCAAAGCTATGCGCCAAATTTAAATTTAGCACGCCTTGTACTTGCCTAACTCTACGATACGTTTCTTCCATCAACTCACGGTTCGACGGCCGTTCATCGTCACTGTCATTCAGTTTGATACGCAACGCCAAGGTGAAAAGCTGACGAGTTGCCTCGGCATCACTTAACTTTTCTCTATCTCTGAACTTCTTAAAATCTTGCTCTAGCTTCCCTCGAAGGGAGCTTTGTAAAGGGTAAGAACGCGACATAATTTAGCCTTTTCTCCTCAATGAATGTCAATGAAGTCCACTTTTAAACCCCAATGAAATCCAATAAACTCTCAATGTAAACCCATTGTACTTAGTTTTAAAAAAACCGCCACAGCCTTACCTATAAAGGGATAAATAATAATTCAATTAAATCCCATTGGATTTAGATTGAAATAACCGCAATCCCTTATACAGAAAGGCGTCAATGATAATTCAATGTGATTACATATTTTCACACTAGGATTTCAGCGGCTAATTAGTTGAGATTTTGAAAATTTTTTCACGCTCTAATTCGCCTCCACCAATAAACATAAGTCATTGTTTTTATGTATTTTACATTCATCACAGACAACCATTTAAATCGTTTACGATTTAGCGTGGTGTGTGGTGAAGAATTGAAAATACAGGGGCATCTTGGGAACGCTTGCCAATTAGTCTTTGTTTTCGCTAAGAGACTAAATTATCGATGAAAAACGCCCCTATTGGAAGGGGTTGGGGTGTAGATTTGACCACACTGTTTTTACATTAACGCCTAGTTACTCTTATACAGGGGCACTTTAACCCCCAAAATACAGACCAAAAATGACACTGAAATTAGCGCTAGAACGCCTCTGGACAATAAGCGAGTTAATCATTTTTAAAATCAATACAAAAAAGAGGTCACATTGACCTCTTTCGTAGATTCATTTTCTTGAGAGTAAACTACATCTATCATTATTTTGACCTACTGGTGTTTAATTACTCTTAATTTTTCTGCTCATATTCTTAGCTATCATGCGCTAATTTAGAAAGCGTTAAAGTTCCAGATCAATGCTCTAAAGATCGTAAAGCCTCACCTAGCAGGTCTTCTGGCGAAAGGTTAGTGTGGGTGTTCATTATACTTTCGATTCTCCTTGTAGGAAAAGATTTACAAGTCTTCCCTTTACCATCAAAGTCCTCTTGTCTTCTGCCGTATGCAATGTACACATTAATGAGAGTACACTCCCTCTCTCTCACTGAGCAGGTAATTTTCCTGAGTTTTTTTTGAAGACCTTCAAACATTCTATCGAGGCTTTGGTCACTATTTGCCTTAGTAAAGTGACCATAGACTTCAGAGATAGTGCTATTTATTGATAGCTCAAACCTATGTACTTCTTGTTTCATTTAAAATAACTCAAGTATTATTGGGATTTATATTACACATACTATAACCAAAAACATTGAAAGTTATTGGTTAATCAATTTAGTCAGCTTTGGCTCTCTTTGTTATCAGCTTTTGTTGACAAAGCTAACTGCTTCTAGTTACAAAATACATCATTGGCACTCGCCATGAGTCGCGACGACATACTGACTCAGAGTTGGACAATTCCGTATTAGTGAACCTGCTAAATTAGCAAAGCATGGATTATTGTAAAACTCGCTTAGCCTAATATTCAGTTTGGATGGCATAGATCACTTTGTTAGCTTACTGTACTCTGACCTTGTTTATGTTTAACAAATCCAAGAAACATTAGGTCTGCCACTTCTTTGATTTCAAATATGTTCTCGAAAGGAACAAACAAATTTTCACTGCTATTACTCAGAACACCTAACCTATTTCTCTGCTGCAATGGTAAGGACTTGTAAAAAATTTCAATGAAGAAACCCTCAAATAGCAAACAAACAGATACATTACTTGGATTAGAGTAATCCCTTGAAAATGGCGAAACAATTAGGTCTTTTATAGATTCTCGGCTGAATGATGGGGTTGAACTTAAATCCATGACACGAGAGACTCTAATTGAAAATTTATTGTTTGGAATTTTAGTGTCATCCAATAAAGCAAACCTTATATACTCACTATCACTCGGTAACATTGCGATATGATCATAGGCTGGGTGGCTAGAATGATATGCTCTCCATATAATCGAGAGAAAATACTTGGCTAGCCGACCTTGGTCGATTGAGTTAAAGCTAACACCACTTTCTGAAATTTTTGGTTTGGTTTTTCCACGCAGAACTTTTAAACCATAACCCTCATAACGATTGTTCATTAGTTTTTCACATGATCTACATAGTTGATGCTCTGCCCACGAATCTTGAGTGTAATGAACTGGTTCAGATGCATCTGAAGTAAAAGTAATACCTTTACCACTGCTTTTTCTCGTGATTTTCTTAAAAATTGAGTCCCCAATGGCATGAGAATTTTCAAGTAATCCAAAGCAACGACACAATTTACAATAACCTTTCGTACTCAATACCTTCTCCTGTAAGCTAACGTAAAATTAAAGTGTGAACACGTAAACGCGAGACCATACGGCTGTTTAGCATACATTTCCCAACAATTTTGCTTCAATACTGTCAGATGATTTTCCGGCAACCATTAACTCGCTATACAGGTTATAGTCCCCAATAACTTCCTCGTGAGTTAAATAAAAGCGATAGTCATGGCAATAAGTTTCGTAATAATAGAGTTCTGTCATAGTGTCTAGCAACACAAATAATCTAATACAGTTCTCTTTCGTACCGAACTCTTCATCAAAAATCATGTGAGATGCAATATGTCGATTAAACCCTTTATGAGGAACTGATCCGCACCAGCAGTTTTGGACACTGAGTTAAGTGAGTACAATAACTAATGAGGTGAACCATGACAATTAAGAAGAAACGTATTATCCATTCTCCTGAATTTAAAGCAGAAACCCTGAAGCTGGCAGAGAAAGTGGGAGTCGCTGCAGCCGCAAGACAGCTCTCGTTACATGAATCTCAGATCTACGGTTGGCGAAAAGCCACAAAGAAGAATTCGAGTATTAGCCAACGAGAACAAGAATTGGCCGTTGAAGTCGCTAAGCTAAAGAGGCAGTTGGCAGAGCAAGCAGAAGAGCTAGAAATCGTAAAAAAGGCCGCCACCTACTTCGCGAAAAATCTAAAGTAAATTGCTATGAATTTATGCTCGAACACCTGCTGAGTTTCAGTATTTCCCGTATGGCTAAGGTGTTCAGAGTTTCTCGAAGTGGGTTTTATTATTGGGTTGAGAATCGCCACAAGGCGATTCAACGTGAGACAGAGCGCCAAAAGCTTGATACCAAAGTAAAAGAAGCTTTTGACGTTAGCAAAGAGCGAGATGGCTCAAGACGTATTCAGAAAGAGCTGGCAGAGAGCGGTGATAACCATAATGTTAAGACCATTGCCGCCAGTATGAAACGTCAGGATTTAGTAGCGAAAGCAGCACGCAAGTTTAAGTGTACAACAGACAGTAAGCATAAAATGCCCGTTGCTCCGAACTTGCTCGCTCAAGATTTTAACGCAACGGCTCCGAATCAAAAATGGGCAGGAGACATCACCTATGTTGCCACAAGCGAAGGCTGGCTGTACTTAGCTGTCATTATTGACCTTTATTCAAGGCAAGTTATTGGTTGGTCTATGGATACGAGAATGACGGCCTCACTGGTCTGTGATGCCTTATCAATGGCTTTATTCCGTCGAGGGTTTCCTGAGCAGGTTATAACTCATAGCGATCGAGGTAGTCAGTACTGTTCGAAAGACTATCGAGACCTCATAAGTACTTATAATTTAAAACAAAGTATGAGTAGAAAAGGGAACTGTTGGGACAACGCATGTGTTGAGAGCTTCTTCCACTCAATGAAAGTTGAAGCAATCCAATATGAGCCGATCATGACGAGAGAGCAGATGCGCCAAACGATCTTCGAGTACATAGAAGTTGATTATAATCGAACGAGAAGGCACAGTGCACTTGGGTATCTAAGCCCAATGAACTTTGAAAAGCAAAATGTCGCTTAGCTAAGTGTCCAGTCTGACTGGAGCAGATCAGAAGTAGTAATCACTGTTCTATCAATCTTTGGGCACTGACTTTTCAGAGTCCTACAAAAGCCTAATGAGTATTCCTTGAACCTTAGAGCACCTCCTAGCTTAACGCCAAGGTATAGAATAATGCTTCGCTTAACAGAGTGTTAAATCCCGTGATAACAGAGCCTTACCTTTTCAAAGTCACACTTTCGATGTCCACTAGAAAATAAGCTATATTTTTTTACAATCTAGTCTACTGTTAAAAATAGAAGGGATTCTTCTAATAACGTCATCAATTGGCAATCAGAACACAGAGATTCTGTCGCCTAGGCTAGAAAAGGAAACACTATGGTTTTACAATCATGCCGCATCACTTTCACCAATCAAAATATCTTTATTTGTCAGTCAGTCGAGCATTCTCTCAGCCTTCTTGAGGCTGAAATTAACAATGGTATTTCAAAAGTTAGAATCGAAGCTAGTGATGGTTATGAGGTTCACTCCTATCATTTTGATTCGATTGAGGAGTCCATTGAAAGCCTCATGAACCTCTAAGGCGGCCGTGATAAATTAAGCACCTATATCAAGCTATAGGTTTATCCAAGTAAAATGAAGCTTAGTGAAGTGTCAGTCTGATTGACGAAGAGCGTACGAAATTGCACTAGCCTGACTGGGCGTTACAACTTTGTCCTTGCACATAATGCTACCCATAATTGACACTTTATAGTTTTTAGACATCACATGAATTGTATTTTGGGAAATTCAAGTTGTCTAAAAACGCTAGCATGTTGCCGAAACTAATAACGGGGCAGATCCGAGCTAGACACGGTAGCTAGTTCTCTGTGATCACCAAGCGATTCTGTCGTATCATAACTCCCAAGCGGCTTTGCTCAATTAGTAAAATAATTAGAACCCAAAAGTATGGGGAATCGCAGGGCTTAGATACCCAAGAACAGGGACTTATCTTCCTTTAATCTAACCATTTTCCTAGTTAGACATAGACCTTCGGAGCTTGTCACTTTGGGCAAAAAGTAAAAATAGAATAAAGCAGATGATGGCAAGCCCTGAAGATATTCCCAGCATCAATAAACTTTCTTCATATATCAGAGGTATAGCTATTGATAAAAAAGCGAGTATGACGACAAATAATTCACACCCCGCCCCCAAAATAGGACGCTGATGACGAAATACTGCCCATTGATAAACCATTGTTGCTAACCTCCTTGTGGCTTAGCTTAATTACTCTCTTAAGTTAAAAATACGTTAAGGTAAACTGTGTTCCCATTTTAGACTAGGAAATCAGCTTAGGTAAGTAACGTCCGATATACTCCCCTATTACATTAAGTAACAACACCCTCTTACATGGAAGTTAATTTAATATTATTTATTCATAATTAAATTATTGATTATCACCTCCTCATAAGTAAGGAAATTATCAAATCAATATAAGATCGACCCATAACACAACCTAAGAAAATAATTAGCAATATTAATAATAAATATATTCCTATCCTTTCTACAATTCCATTGTTAGCTATCGCAATAAATAAACAATAAATAAAAGAGGAAATTTAAAATAGTTATGTAAAATTTGTTTGACTGTCAATAGCTCAATTCAATAAAGTCAAACAAGTTATTATTTTCAGGAGAAGAAATTATGGGTAACAAACGTTCAGAAATTAACGGTCCAACGGGTCCAAATCTTGAATTTTGCTTTTCAGAGCAGAGCACTAAAAAAAATAGCAGAGAGCGCGATTTCCTCGCCTTCTTAGCTTAAGTTCAAACTTTGAGGAGTGTCATATGTGTCTATATCCAATAGAACGAGAGTTCACTAGTCGGCAAGCTGTCGAGGCGATTAAACTATGGTTAAAGGAGCACAACCTTCACTCCTCACTTTACACTACGGAAGATAATCTGGTAGCAACTGTGGAGCTTTCATCTTCAACAGGCCGCCCCTTGTCAAGCGGTTCTGGAAAAGGGAGTTGGGCGGTAACAGGAGCTTATTTTGAAGCTTTTGAGCACATGATGTTGAAGCATCATTTTACTTCTTCTCATATTGAGGTAGTTCAATTAAAGGACTGGTTAAGATCAAAGAACTGCCACCCTCAATGTCTCTTTGGAAAGACTCTGACGGAGTACGACAATGATTTATTGAAATTCTCAAACTACCGCTCTATTTTATCCTTAGAAAAATACCTTATACCTGAAACTTTAGTTAATCCTTCTTACATTGAAACTCTTCAGCCAAATGAGGCGTATTGCTTTCTTAATAAATATACATCCAACAGTGGTTGGGCGTCAGGATCTTCATTTGAGGAAACAGTGCTTCATGGTGCTAACGAAGTTGTCGAGCGCCATTGTTTAAGCGAATTATATAAACAGTACATAGGTTTTTCTGAGTATACGGGTGAATTCTATCGAATCATCCCACCAAAAGAACTGTTGCAGAAATATCAGCCTTCTCTCCCCAATATTGATGAAGTTTCTTTTATCATGTCTACTACGCTATTCGATTCCTATTTTTGTGCGTGTGTAATGCCTTCTACTGCTAGCCCTATGGCATTTCGCTCGTCTGGAGTTTCATTTTCAGAATTTCATGCGATAGAAAGAGCACTTTCAGAACTCGTTCAAAATATAGAAAACTATGACGACGCTGAGCTTGATTGTGATCTTAAGGTAACCGAGTTTCTAAATAAATACGATAAGCTATGTCAAATTACAGATCTTTCAAAGTTAGACAGGTTACCTCTTATGGATTTCTCTAACCTGGAACAAGACTCAATGGATTTTAGGGACCATTACGGAAGTCTATTAAGTTCTGTTAAAGAGAAAGAGTATGACTTACTTGTCCATACCGCATTTAGTCAGGAAAAAATCTGGCTTACATCTACATATATACCCGGCTTAGAGCGTTTCAACATTATAGATAAAGGGAAACTAGTCGTCCCTCTGGGACGTAAGTAATGCCTATAATTACCTATCTAAAGTATTTTTCACTCTTTGCTGTTTTGCTTTTAATTAAAGCAAATTTGGCTTTGCCTTCTTATTTAATCGGACAGATAATTAATATTACCTCTCAATCCCCCACGTTGGAAGGCTTGGGGAATTTGTTAAATTATCTACTGTTATCTACATTAGTGACTATTATTATATCTCCTTTTTTTACATATTTTTTTGAACAGGAGATACAACTCAACGTCGAAACCAAATCACGCACATTATTTAGTCAGTTAATACGAAAACCCTTTAGTCATTTTAAACGCTTAGAGATTGGTTCATTAGCCAGTAAGTTTGAAAGAGGTCTAGGCTCTTATGAACAGTTCATAAACCTGAGCGTCTCTCGAGGTTTACCTTTAGCCATTGAGTTGTTTGCCTTAGGTTGCGCGATTATTTTATTTAGTGGATGGTTGACCTTTACTCTTGTAGTTTTTGTCCTAATGATAGCCACAATGATTAAAACTCTAATTATTAGGCTAAGACGCCCTCACATCAGTCGAGTTAATGAGGCAGAGGATGAAATACTCGAGCAAATTGTTGGTGTGTTTTCTGGTATACGTACGATCCAATCAAATCGTGTCGAAGGGTTCTTTGAAAAACGTTTAGCTCCATTCTTTGAAAATTATAGACAAGCAACTGTATCTCTTGCGGTCAGTAGGAGTGTATTTGATGGTGTCGCTATAGCGACACACAGCTTAATATCGCTTTCCATTATCACCTTGTTCATATTCTACTTGTTTCCAGAACAACACTCTGATGCTGGGCAGCTCGTCACTGCGCTGCTTTTATCTGCTAGTTTAACAAGGGCTTTTACTGGGTTATTAGATGTATATAGGTTACTTGACCAAAGTCGTGAGGATTTTTCAGCATTAAAAGGGATCTTAGAGCACGAAGAGAAGCTAACTGAAGTTAGCCAAATATTGAATCAGGTCCTAGAAGAGTTGGTGAAACCAAATATAAATACCGTTGCCGTTATAGGTAGAAGTGGACAAGGTAAAACAATCTTACTCGATACTCTTGCAGGTTTATTAACACCAACGCCCGTATCTCACCTCTCTTCTAACTACCTAGAGCAAAACAATTTTGTTTTCTCGGGAAGTGTTTATGAAAACCTTTCCCTTGGAAAAAAGATGGATAATGATTGGTTGACAAGTCAGCTAGACAAAGTAGGACTATCATCTAGGTTAACATTAGATTCTGAACTACAAGGTAACGGTCAGAACCTAAGTGGCGGTGAAAAGCGCAGGCTGTGTTTTCTTAGAGCCTATATTCATTCCCCTGAATTGTTACTACTGGATGAACCAACAACAGGCTTAGACAGTGAAACAGGCCAAGGTTTGTGGGAGATAATTTTTAGTCTCTTAGAACCACAAACTAAGTTGGTTGTTGTGACACACGACAGTTCTTACTTAGACCACTTCGATAAAGTCATCACTCTAGATTAATATCCGTAAATTGCTAAAGATAAGAGATTATACCTCTCAGGGTTTATGAGATTCTGTCATATAAAGGCTCTTCTCTACAAATTAGCTTGGTCATCACGCTTGTAGTTACAATTTATTGGATTAGAAAGAGTAGTTATGCCTTGTTACTCGCAATTAACGATAGCCCAAACCCTATAAATATCCCGCCTGTAGCTCTGTTAAACGCTTTACTTACTTTTTCTTTCATCAGTAGAACACTTAACTTGTTAGCCGCTATTGCATACATTGAAAGAGCTACAAATGAGAGAAATGCAAACGTCAAAGTCAAAAGAACAAACTGCTTTGCAAAAGAATGTTCAAAGGCAATAAATTGAGGGAATAGAGCCATATAGAAGATAACTGCCTTTGGATTTGTGACTCCAACAATATACGCTTCACCCAATAACTTATATCGACTTACCCCATCTAACGTATTAGGTTGCCTACATGCTACCTGAGTACTTGAGCGCCAAGTCTTGATACCAATATAGATGAGGTATAAGCCTCCAATAATCTTCACTGACTGGTATAACGACTCAGATGCTGAAATGACAACACCCAAACCGGCAGCAGATAAGCAAGCCATTGTAATCATAGCTGCAACATTTCCTCCAATACCCCACATCGCTTTTCTTAGCCCATGTACGGCTGAGTTTTTCACAGCTAAAAGTACTGCGGGACCGGGAGAAAAAGTAGCAACAATACAAATCAGTAGAAACAATAAATAGTCCATTATTTACCCTTAAGCTTTCTAATATCACCAAGAAGCATATCGCTCTGCTAAGCGGCAAATAATCCCACCACTTAACTTAAAATTCATACCTTAAACACCTCAGCCAACCATCCCGACAATGCTACGCGTTTATTTATCCGTTTGAGCAGTTTGTTAAGACTTGCTTCACAAACCGATTTCGCCTTGACACTGTAGCAAACGGCTAATGACAAAACTGAAATCACAGCTAAACGACAGACAATACCGCTTTCAAACGAAAAACACTCACTGTGCGAAAAAGCCTAACTCAACAAGTGCGATGAGAGTTTGTGAGAGCTACATAACCACTTCAATTTTAAAACGCGACAAGCTCATCGAGTCTGGTTACCAAACTATTTAGCCTAAAAATAACAGCGAGTCTCTACGCTTTTTAAACGGAGTTTTTCGGAATTTTTCCGAATCCCGTCCAGGTATTACGATTATATTGATTTGCTTAAAAATGAGGGGCTGAATGATGCGGCTTGAGAACTCTAAGAAGCTTTTGGGCACAAAAAGCTTAGGCACCTTACATTAAGCCATAAGGTTAGACGAAGTATCTTGAGACTCCCAAACGTTTGGTTGTCCTTTGTAGTTAGTACATATAACCAAGCCAGTCAATATGGCCATCTCCCCAATTCTTTGCTTTCATTGGCTTTATATAAAGCTCATCAACATGTTCAACAGCAACACCATAATTCGTGTGTTCATGAAGCCTTAACCATGAATTGGTTCCCTTAACTTGAATATACCCTCGTGCTGAATAGAAACTTTGCAGCTCTGAGACAAGAATAATGAAGTCTACCCCCTTACCTTCGCAAAACAAGGAAACCTCGGATAACATCAACGTACCAATACCTTGACCTCGATAATGTTCAGCAACACAAAAGTCGACTATCCCCAAAACCCTGTGTACTTCATTCCCAACTTTTATTACCCGATAATCTAATCCGAGATACCCGACAAGCACATCTCCTTCATACTGTAGCGCACGAAGGTGAGGGAGTTGTTTAAAGTAGGAACGCCCAACTTGATGCTTTGGAAATGATTGATTCCGCAACATCATTATTTCTTTATGCTGCTTTTCGGTCACATTGACTTCATACACAATTTCCATACCTATCCTTGTAGAACTTACGACCGCGACACCAGAAATTTTTATCCCTAGTTATTGCATGCCAATGGTTAGCGATCTGATTATGTCTTCAGTACCAAACTTCCAAATGAACACCAAACAGTAACCCTCTCCTAACTTTACGAAGAGTTTACCAAGGCCATCACACCTAACAGTATAAAAACACTACCAGACCACCTTGAGAAAAAATCAACCCAGTGACTTCTTGCTTGAAACCTTTCATGTAGATGACTCGCCATCAAAACACTAAAAAGATCAGCGCTGCTGAACATTAAATTCGTAAAAACGCCCAAAATGAGTAACTGCAGCCAAACAGCAACACTTCCTGATTCATTCACAAACTGTGGCAAAAAAGCAAGATAAAACATTGCAGCTTTAGGGTTCAGGACATCGACAATCACACTCTCAATGAACGTTCGTTTAGGGGAGGTAATATGACTTTCACAAGAAGTAACCCGTACCTTTTTAGTTAGATAAATCCGCTGAAATCCCAACCAAACAAGGTAAAGAGCGCCTAGCTTTTGAATGACGGAATAGAGAGTAGGATTAGTTAAAAGCACAGAGGACAAGCCTAATACAGCTAAAAGAACATGGACATACCCCCCTATATGAAGGCCAAAAGCGGCCATTATTCCTACTTTCTTCCCTCCTGACACCGCTTGAGCAATACTATAAAGCATCGCTGGACCAGGTATAAACGCATATAACAAGGTAAAAACTAGGTAGGTCAACCATTCCGTATTTGAGGTCACTGTCATTCAAACTCCCTTTTTACGGATCTGTTAGAAACTAGGTACATTATTGCAGCCATCATTATAATTGTGCCACCTATGATCGTGCGTAACCCCACCTCCTCAGCATAAAAAGCCCAAACTAAAAATGGTCCTAACGGTATCTCAGCTAATCCTATTAAAGCTGCCGACATAGCAGTTGTTCGAGAAACTCCTATTAAATAGACACCGAACCCTAAACCAACATTCGTCACTCCATACGCAATTAACCAATAATAGTCACTGGAAAAACCATTAATATGACTCGAAAACGGATATACAATCAGTGCGCATAAAAAGGCAGACAAGTATGTTGATTTGGCAACTTCAGCCGTTGGATAGTACTTTGCTATTATTGTCAACAACGCCATAAAAAACGTCATCCCAAATGCTAATAATAAGCCTAACTTGTCGTCGATATCCGTGGTTCCCCACATAATAAATACCACACCAAGCATAGATATGATGCAACAAAACAACGTGGTTTTATTGATTTTTTCATTAAGGAAAATAACAGAAAGAACAAAGGTCGATAATGGCATCAACCCATATACAAAAGAAACATTCGCCACTGTTGTATAAAAAAAAGAGGCTATAAAACAAAGCATACCTACGGTGACAATAATTCCAATAATTAGTTCACCTTTGGTAAATATCAACATACGGCGACGCTTGATTGGTGTGCTAATCAAATAGTAGATAAATAGCACACATATCCCGCCAAATAACGATCTCCAAAATAAAGTTGTCGGAAAATCGGTAGATATTATCCTGGTAAATAACCCTGCTGTACTCCATGCAAGGGCCGCAAAAAACACCATGACATTTCCCATTGACATATCCTAGTTTGATGAACCATTATTAGTAATAATAAATAGCGAAAGAAAACTTTAGTCTTGTTCTACATAAAATAAAGTAAAACAAGCTGAGGATAATAAAATAAAAATGCCAATTGTATTATTAATTAATTGATAATTAATATCAAATCTTTACATACAGTAGCATTGCAGGCTATTGAAACTATCAGACCTATACTAAGTATGAATAGTTATAATGACCCTTGAGATAAAATACGCTGGCATAATGAAGAACACTTATCCATTGACGAAGTTGAATTTCATTTGATTTCTTAGGGGAGTCCAAAAATGAAAACGACGGAAAATAATTTCGTTCTAGTTAAAGACCCTTCATTCGCCCAATCAATGGCACGAATCTGTACTCCTTTGAATCCAAAAAACATTATTGAGTTTGGGGTACATCACGGGGCGAGTCTCGTTTTACTCGATAAGATTTACACCCCTGACTCCATCATAGGCATAGACGAACGTCGAGAACATCCAGCAAAGGGGCCTTCAGCACACTCTGTAATAGAGCCTTATTGTGGAGTAAAGCAAAAGCATACCGACAAGATCATTCAAATATTAGAATCACACTTCCCCAAAAAAAATGTAAACCTGATTATTGATGATTGCAGTCATTTATATGAACCAACAAAAGCCGCTTTTTTGACATCATTCCCTTATCTAAAATCTGGTGGGATATACATCACAGAAGATTGGGGATGGGCACACTGGCCGGGCGAGTTTCAAAAGAAAGAGTTGTTTCCCGGAACGCCTTTAAGTAAATTGGTTTTCGAATTACTTCTGCTTCAAAGCGTCATTCCAAATGTCATAGCTAAAATTGAAACTGATTATAATCACGTTGCTATTACTAAAGGAGAAAAGAGCAACCACAATAACGAAAAGTTATTTGAACTTATAAAATGCAAGAGCTCAATTCACATTGAGAAACAATGATAAGTTCATACACTATCTTAGTTCTAGCTATGACTTTAAGTTCATTAGACAAATGGATTTCACGAGTCTTTCTTAAGAAAAACCCTTTATGTAATGAATATTTACTCGCCTATCAAATCACATGCAGTTTACTAGCTGCGCTGTTTGTTCTCTTCGAAATCGAACAAATCCCTACAAAATTCGACAATACAAGTGAACTTTGGGAGCTGTTGCTTTTAAGTATATTCAGTGTTTTCTCATGGCTTGGGTTTGCATACTCAACCTTTAGGGCTCGAACTTCAATTGAATTAGGCGCTGTCTCGATAATCTCTAAAACAAAGATCATTTGGAGTGCTCTGTTCGGAGTTAGCTTTTTAAATGAGACACTGACGTTCCTTCAAATGATGGGCACTATACTGATACTTGTCGCTTCACTGCTCATCAGCACAAGTAACAACATGAATCTTCTTTTTTCAAACAATCTGCACGCGTGGCTCGCCCCAATCTTTCTCACTCTAGCCATTGGTTTTGATAAAGTACTTACGTTGTACTTACCCTCTAGCGTTATCCTTTTCATCGGTTTTTCTGGAACCGCTCTTTTGACGCCTTTACTATTTAAAGTTCATTATGGGTTAATCAAAAAAGTTCTAGTTAACGCCGTAATAACAGCCACTTGCGGCACGGCAAGCTACTATTTTCTCTTAAAAGTGCTTAACACTAGCGCTTTTAGTTTAGTCATGGTTTTATTCCAGGGAGCCTTCATCTTCGATATTCTTTTTGGTTACTTCTTTTTAAAAGAGCACACGAACCTTAAAACGAAAATAGTCTCTTGCTTACTCGCTACCCTTGGCATTTTGACTTTGGCTTCATAATGTTCATTTTATTTACCCCTGTATTTAAATTGAATTTGCCTTGATATTTGATACAGCAAATATCAAGGCGCTTTACTTTTAGCGTTTAATAAACGTCTTCCGTTTTACGAATGTGATTAAATACCTCATACACTTCATCGTAAGAAATGCCATACCCTTCGAGCTTTTCGACACAATCACAAATGTCATTGGTATAGAAACACTCGTGATTGAATAGCTCACGGCGAATGATCGCTTTTTTACCATTCTCTTCGATGTCTTCGGCGATCCCTTCTTGAGCAATAGAATCTAAACGGGTCATTAATTGCTTCGTATTATCAACAGGGCAAATTAAACCCATACCTAACGACGCATATTTCACGCCCTCTTTTTTTGCTTCATCGAACTGCTTATTAGAAAAAGCAAAGAACGCCCCCGCCTCATTAAATGCTTGCGTTTGTTTGGCTTGAATATAGTGAGAGAGATATTTCATGACTTACTCCTGACGTTAATACAAAAACATCCCAGTAATTAAAACGGGCAACGGTGAAACGAAAAGAGGGATCTCGAAGGGGTTGATACATCCTTCACAATAAAATTGTCAGTTAAGTCCCCTATTTTAAAGTGGTGCAAGATACTTTTCTCAACCTCAGCCTCAGCCTGAGTGGATGGGTAGAACTTAGAATCACGCAAAGTAAATCCCGCGATTTTGAGTTCAGCTAAGGTAATGTCGCTACACAGCGTAAGAGAAAAGCCGTGATCTTCTCCCTCTGTACGCTGAGGAATAGGCAGTAAAGAGAGATCATTTTTTGGTGAGCTTTCGAGCCCAGCGCCGAAACGCTGGTCGCTGAGCGTCAATGTAGAGAGAGTTGGGGTTGAGTTTTGTTGTGCCATGACAAGTTTCCTTTCTGTTTGAGTATCACTTTTATGGAGCCGCTTGGCTGTCCAGATCTCAAACAGGGTTCTTCTCTGCAGGGGCGCGCAGCGTTTATTAACCCTTGCAGAGAAGGTTCTGATTGAGGATGGTGAACAGTCTGCGAGCACCATCCAGTGATGCGAGTCGAAAGGAAAATCGGCACATAAGAAAACAAGCCCTTACTAGAACTTAATTGAAATCAGTGAAAGGTAACGAGGAGGCACGACGAAGCGCAGCTACGCAGTAGCGGAGGCGTTGGTGATTGTTCGCAGGAACTTAATGTCACATTGAGCTTGCTCGATAACAGTGCCATAAGTTATCGCGAGAGGGGTGAAGCGACGGAATGAGCCAACCGAAGGGAGAACGCCCAATATTTAAGTTTAATACGTACTTTATAGGTTGATTGGCGTTAGAAAAAGAACCGTCCGTACTCAATCTTCAAAGGTAAGCGTTCGAAGGCGGTTCAAGTCAAATATAGCAATAAATCTTAAAGGGCTGTTCGCCGTCTAGCCATTAACTCAATTAGCCCCCACCTTTTTGGTCAGGGAGAGTGGAAAGTGAAAAAGCTTGATGCAAAGAAACGCAGAACATAGCAAAAGCTACACTTAGCTGTTCATGTCGATATACTCGAAACCATGAGTGTGGAAGTCAGTTTTGTTGCGCCATGAGGTTCTGAAAAAGAAAGGTTTTACCTCATTGAGAGCACCTCGAAAGAATGCAAGGCGTTGGGAAGAGAGTTACTCAATAAATGAAGCGGAAAAGCGCTAAAGCGAGTTTGAGATATTACAACGCTCAAATAGGTGAAATGATAGTAAATGTCAAAACTATGAACAAAATTATAGCTCTAGGTATGCCAGTTAGAAGCCCACGGTTAGTCATAAACGATGTAGCTTTGTCTCCAGGCAGATTTTATCAACACAACCCTTTATGCTTGAGCGGCTAATGAGAAAGTTGTGCTAGTTCGTCTGTATTCAATCCCGTGACATCCATAATGGTTTGTTGATCTAGACCATTAAGCAGCATCTTACGCGCCATCTCCTTGAGTGCTTCTTGGCGACCTTTTTCCTCACCTAATTGTATACCTTCTTGGCGCCCTTCTTGGCGGCCACGTTGCTCGCCTTGTTGGCGTAATTGTTCTGCAATAGTCATAAGTGTTTCCTCGTGTTTCGGTACTGATGAGACCAGTGACGTAATTAACGCTTCTAGGTTATTCGTTTCACCCACTTGGAGTAGGTAGCTCATCAATGACTGTACTTGCTTATCTGTAGTGTAATCGGTTAAGAGCAATGTGACCAGAGGCTCAAAGAAATCCATGATATCACGATGCCTTGCGTGCTTTTGTACAAGCTCAAGTAACGCGATGCGGCGATGCTGCATTATCTCATCATCGGAGATGACCGTAACATCGACCAATGGAAAATCTTGAGTATAGAGAGCCTTAGCCATCTTAGGGTTAGCAAACCCTTTTAACCAATTCATTTCATATGGGTAGGGCGAGATTTGACCATGGTAAAACTGCAAAGGTATCACCAGGGGTAAGTGCTCATGACCCGCTTCAATATGCTGTTGCATGGCAGCGATAGCATAACGTATCAGTCTGAATGCCATGTGTTTATCTGGCCGACTCTGGTGCTCAATTAACGCATAGACGTACCCTTCCCCCTGAGACGTTGTGAGAGAATAAAGGACATCCGAATAATAAGGCCGTAAGTTTTCTTCTATAAAGCTGCCTGATTCGAGCTTTAAGGTCGTCAAATCACAGATTTCACGCAGCTCAGCAGGTAGGTGGATATCCAATAAGTCCTTAGCGGTTTCAGGATGAGTGAGAAACTGCTTAAAGAGCGCATCATGTGGCGTTGGCGTGGTCTTTTTCATACCGTTACCTTAACACTAAAATAAGTCAAATCAGTACTAGGATAAAAATTCTGCACCACGTTGGTTTCTTTCTACACATCAATTTGTGTTCATTTACACAATTTAGTTCACACAATTTGGTGAATTTACTCTAAGTAATCTTTGCCCCAAAAACACTTAGATCAAATACTCTACACAATTAAGAGGGCGTGCGTTTATCCTACTAAAACTTATTCGATTGAGCTGATAACTCATCATTCCTGTTATTAGGCGACATCTTGTAATCTAACTTCCCTTTATGTGGCACAACGTATTGATTGTCAGTTGAGTTAATATAAAGATGAATGCATCACCAAAGGATAAAACACAACAATTTTTCGTCTAATAAGCGTTATATGCCAGTGCCTCAAAAAACGTGATATTATCTATCTCAATTAATGATTGATAGACATAAATGCATGAATAACCAAGCCATTGCTAATAAATATCAACAACTTAGACGTGCTGTGTTGGCTCAAGCTCAAAATGAGTTTGAGCAATTCGAGGCTGATTTTATTGGTCATATTGATTTAACTGAAATCACGGAAGATGCTATCCGTTCTCAAGACGAATGGGATATACCGGTAAATCGTCAGATAGGATGGGATTGGCGACAGGTACGAGACCAATATCGTAGAGATCATATGGCTAGGGTGGAGCTTGCTGTTTGGCACGGTGAAGAGCTCTGCGGTCTCATGATCGGAAAAGCCAGCGAAGGGAAATTGGTTGTTAAGATCAATTATATTCAGGGTGGTGAAGTTGAAAACCCTTTGAAAGGGTATATCGTTCCTATTGCTTCACGCTGTGCCGAGCTGTTTGCTGTTGCTATTGAGGCTGATTGGATTGGTATCCAAGATCCAATTGATGACGATGACTTATTAAACTACTATCGTGAGTTGGGTTTCGATGAAAGTGATCCATTTGACCCTAGGAATAATGCATTGTTTAAACGTGTTGTAGTAGATGAAGATTAAGCCGCTTTCCAACTTAGTGATGATCGGTTATAGTTAAGGAAACTAAGGGGGCTATTATGTTGACTGTAGCAGCAAACAAAACAAATGATGTGAACGTAGATAAAGCTATCAAGCGTATGCAAGCTCACGCTTCTAAAAGTAAATCATCGTTTGGTAAAGCTTTGAAGGTAAAGGCTCCTAAATCTGCTTATGGACGTCTCGCCGGACCTGCCAAAGCATAGATAAATTCAGATATTAAGCATCGCAATAGCGGTGCTTTTTTTATGCCTGAAAATGGCATACAAGCGTTTAAGACGGATTCCCAACGCTTGGCATTTTCGGTTTGATTCAGCTTTAGTGTTTACGGCACAATATTTTAGGTTAGGTGGTAGCGTTGCTCACCACTTAACGCGGCTACAATTCAGTAAGGTTCAATATGCAGAATGTGGATTATCATTTAAAGTTTTATAGGAAGTTCTTCTATTCAAAACGATTTTTGAGCTATATGACTTGGATTCATTCTGGGTGTTTTGCTGCTAGTTTTGCCTTTTTCTTGGCTCTTTTTAGTGTTGGGAAACCAGAAAATTTTTCGAGTTTTCTTGATGTATCAGGCTTTATGTTTGCCATCTCGTTAGTGGCGAATATGATTGCTACTTTAGTATGTATATGTGGTCAAAGAATACCTAGAGTAACAGCAAAACTGGTTAAATCTGGTTTGTTTCTAATGTTACCGTTACTTGGTGTTACTTCAATGACAGTTGGAGTATTGACCATGATCTGTCACTTTTCAGTCTCATATGCAGTTCTACCAAGTGTATTAATAATTCTCAGTGTAAAAGGCTTACTCAAATCTATCTCAGTGCTATCGTTAAACCAGAATGAGTTTGATGAAGTGTACAGTCGTCAAGAATAGTTATAACAAGAGACTATGGCGTCAAGATACTTTTTCTAATCTTAGTACATTACGTTAGAGTCTTTGTTCTAACGTGCTTTTGTCCAAAATCGCCACAGGTTGAATTCTTATCCGTGTGTAGTGGCTGAGTGAATTTGGCCACTTGATTGAAGGTTTGTAATACCTGAAATTATCCGTGAGATGCTAATTTAGGAAAGCCACTGGCAAGGAATTGTCCAAAAATGTGTTGAAGGGTAGTCTCCTACCCTATTTCAATCAGCGGCCATAAGCCGCTTTTTTAAATCCAGCCTCGCTCAGAAAAAGACACCACACACTCAAATGAAACCACAAAGTGGTCCAGTACTCGGATATCAACCAATGCCAACGCATCCGTCAGTTGACGGGTAATGCGTCGGTCGGCTTGACTTGGGGTGGCGTCGCGTAGAGTAGGGGCAAGTACGCCATACCAGCTTCACAGCTGGCGGTTTTACTCACTCCTCTCTCCGAACCGGACGTGCGAGTTTCCCCGCATCCGGCTCTCCATTTGACAATCATCAACTCGCAGTTTCTTGTGTTCCATCATGTGATGCTTTCGACATAATGTTACCAAGTCTTTTACCGCCCACGATTTAACGCCTCTACGGTGATGAACTTGGATGTCATTTTGTTCTTTGCATATCACACATGCAAAGCTATCTCGCTTTAGTACCTTTAGTCGTCTATAGTGCCAGTCCTTTGGATACTCTCTATTATCTTCACGGCTCATCCGTGCTGTTAGATATATCGAAGGCTCTGGACCTTTAAGTCCTAGTGGTGGTTGGATTTCGTTACTGGACGCGACTAGATAGGGATGTTCAAATCCATTTCTGCCACGATTCCAATAACGAGAACGATTGAGCTCTTTTGCTGATGGCAGCCATTGATGTACTTGAATACCGAATGTATTCGCTACCCATCGTTGACGTTTCATGATTGTGCATGTTTTGTCCTTGATGAGTTGCACCTTTCTACTTCCTTTGTATTTTGCCAGTAACCACTTGTGGTATCTGTGCCACGCATAGCGACTGATCGCTTCTAAATCACTGAGTAAAGATGTATGTTTATAATATTCACACCACCCTCTAACTACTTGATTTATTTGTTTCATCTTCGTAACTTCATCATATAAAGTTTGGTTTCGTGTAGTAAGACTTTTAAGCTTAGCTTTCACACGCTTCACACTTTTCATTGAGGGGCGCAAGTGTACCACCCATCGTCCTTCCGAGTAGTTCCGTTTAATATAGAACCCCAAAAAGTCGTATCCTTTGTTAACGTGTGTAATTAAAGTTTTCTCCTCAGAAAGAGTAAGTTTTAGCTCTTCCTCCAGAAATTCCTTAATTTCAGCTTTAGCTTGCCTTACTCCAGCTATCCCATCATTTGATACGACAACAAAATCATCGGCATAGCGAACCATGGTATAATTACCGCGACCCGCTTTCCTCGTATTTTGTCTTTCTGATTGAGATAGCTGCCATTTCTTCGCTGCCCATTGATCAAATTCGTTCAAGTATAGATTTGCTAGCAGTGGGGAAATGATCCCCCCTTGCGGTACCCCTTCACGAGTTTGAGCAAATAGCTGCTTTTCCATGACACCGGCACGAAGAAAGCGATGGAGCAGAGAGATGAGTTTCCTATCTGCTATCCGCTTTTTTAACAATTTGAGTAATATTCGATGATTAACAGTGTCGAAGTAGCTTTTTAAGTCCCCCTCAATAACATAGAAATGTTTTGATATGGAGTTAGCTAAGGGCATCAACACTGCAATCGCATCCATAGTGCATCGACTTTTCCTAAACCCAAAGGAATAGGGATGAAAATCCGTTTCGTATATAGGATCGAGTGCCATTCTTATACCTTCCTGAACAATACGATCTCGTAAAGCCGGAATACCGAGAGGACGTTTGGTTCCATTCGGCTTTGGTATATAGACCCTCTTTACAGGTAGTGGACGGTAATTCCCTGACTTTAACTGTTCTATGATCAAAGACAGTTGTCTTTCATAGGTTTGTTTAAAGTAGTCGCGAGTTTTACCATCTACGCCATCTGTCCTACTTCCTGGCCTAGATAACACATTAATAGCAGCCTGATGTATCCATGTCTCCCAATGAAGAAGATCGTATAAACGATTAAATTTATACTCTGGATTCTCAGTTGCTTTCTTTGCAAGTGTTTGTTGTTTTTGGGCGATCGTTGAAAGCAACATTACCGTTGTTCTCCTGCTTAATTCACTTTTACAAACGTTTTGTCAAACTGCCTCCCTTCGCCATGTGATTAGCTTTCCTAACCTCGGACTACTACGAAGGCTCCGCCCTTTCTAATTGCATGTAGGTTCAGGCTCCCAGATCTTGTTGCCAAGATAACAATAGAAAGTTCCCAAGTTCACATATGTAACGTCACCATCTTGCCTTAGACTCTGACTGTACCCCTTGCACGGCTCGTCGCCGTGCTCGTCACTGGGAGACTTGAACTCGTATCTCTGTAGGAGCGTTCAGTCTCTATCCAAGCGAGATTTCTCCCCCCGTCATAGGTGGAGATCCAGTGACTCTGTCTTGTCCCTACCTTCATAACAGACAGTCCAACCTTCGAGGCGTCAAACATCAGTTTCTTTCGTAGTCTTAGCAAGACTCTGATTAGCAGCTCTCCATTTCGTAGGGGAAATGTCAGCCACATTGTCAAAACGGCTTCACACAACAGCCAGCCTAATGGAAGTTGCATGCGTTTCTAATCATTGATTACTCCTTGAAATCAAGCAATTACATTGCGTTTTACATATGCGCTTCTTGGCGCACCACTCGGGTGATTATGATAGAGAATAACGGCACTCGCGTTCGTGGCCAGCGACGCTTTCACGACTTCACGCGGATAGACCGAAGCGGCATTAACGGTACCGTAGAACATCTCTTTGGTGCGCAACACTCGATGTTGATTATCGAGGAAGATAATCCCAAACACTTCAGACTCACAAGCGGCCAAGGACGTTTGGCAGAACGATTTCACCAATTCAGGCGAGGTTAATGGCGTTTGTTCTGAAATAAACAGTTTGGATTTGAGAATGCTTGCGGCCTGGTCAAGGATGCCCTTTTCTTCTGATGTGAATAACGAAACATTTGAGTATTGAACAAGTGCTGACATGGTATTTCCTTTCGGTCTTGGTGAGCGTCTGACTGTCCGTACCCAGTTGCAGGTTCTGTAGCGCAAGGGCGCGCAGCGGCGAAGCCTCCCTAGCGCGAGGGTTCTCAAATGGGACGGTTTAAAGGAAGTCGCGACAGCAAGCCAAAAGGACAGCCTAAGCCAGTACCTCAACCCAAAGCACGTCGCCCAGTTAGAAAGGTCCCTTCCCCACCAAGAGGGCGCCCTGCTGGTTACTCGACTTGCGCCACTCGATATTAATGCCGGCTCGTGACGAGCGTTTTTCTCGGTTTACTTGACTGGATGATTGCACACCGAATGTTCGCATCCCCCTCAACCAAGGACTCCCCCTCTGACGACGTGCTCATATTTGTCATAAAAGAACCTAAACGTGCTCACACACTCGATAACGTTGACCACTTAGTACAGGGCCGAACAAGGCGTTGCTCGTCGAAAAACACAACCCGTTTGAATGCCGCGAACGGCTAGAATATCGAAACAAAATCCAGACACACTAATGACCTTCTCTTATGAGTGTTTGATGACGTTACACAATAAGCAGGCTTCAGTCGTCATACAGAGAAGAGAGTAAAGCCTTTGCCGACTCGCGATGCTCGGAGGTGGTTTCTATCGTCCTTTCCGTTTTCTTGGCGTAGGCGTAGTCTTCTCGCATCTGCTTAATGGTGGTAGTGTTATCACACACACTGATACTCACCCCCTTCCCTCGGTTGCCTTCCTCTAGTATTAACGAGTCGGTATACCCAAACTCATTCACCAAAATCTCATGAACCTTGACGGCCTTTACGGTGGAGTAAAAGTCGGTTGAATTCACCCAAATCACGTACATGGATATGTCAGCGGATACCGTAGAACGAACTGTCATGTGACCCCCTAAGCGCCAAAACGCACATCGAAACAAAATCCTGAGCACTTAAACGTTCCCTCCCCCGTTGTCACAAAGCGCAACGCTGGAAACACAGACCCGTAAGTGGTGTACATAATGATGTGATCCACTCGCTCGTGAAGAAACCATTCACCAAAGCCAGCGCCATTTAATTCGATGAAAAAGTCACGGATTTCATGGAAAGCAAAACGACGCGACACCAATTGCGGAAACTGCTGCTTGATAGCGTCAACGAACCCTTGGTCTTTTAACGCGGCGATATCAGCCAGTTGCTCTGGCGACTGACGACGACTGAACATTTTCAAACGCTGGATTTTGGAGACAAAATCAGACTTACTTTTCACCTCATCACGACACTTTTTGACTTGATAGCGCAACTTCAATACTGCCAAAGGACTAGAGATATCATTTTTTGGTGAGCTTTCGTGCCCCAGCGGCGAAACGCTGGTCGATGAATTTGAATTAGAGAGAGTTGGGGTTGAGTTTTGTTGCGCCATGAGAGTTTCCTTTCTGTTTGAGTATCACTTTTCGGAGCCGCTTGGCTGTCCGCTCTCTCAACATCGTTCTGCTTTGCAAGGGCGCGCAGCGGCGAAGCCTCCCTTGAAAAACAGGTTGTGGGGAGAGACGGTTAACAGCCTGCGAACCCGAAAATGAGGCGAGTGAAAGAAATCGGCGCATAAGAAAACAAGCCCTTATTCGAACTTATTCAAAGACAGAGAGATCAACGAGGAGGGAACGACAAGGCGCTAAGGCTCTTAGGACAGTCAGGGCCTAGCCCGCAGGGTGCCCCTTAAGGCAACATAAGAATCGTGATAAAGACACGTTTAAAGTGTTTGTCTTTACAAGGAAATGAGGCTCAGAACAGGTAACAAGACTCTTCAAGTGTCATGTTCATCAATGTTTGAAGTTAAGTCCGAGGTAGGCCCTATGACATCGCTTAAAGTCTATAACGAGCCTTTAGATAAGACATGTAATACATATGTAATACATGTTTAATTCATTTTGTTGATCAACTCAATGAGATCTTCATCATCGATCTTGTCTCGATATAAAGCCAAGGCTCGGTACAGTTTTGCTGCAGACACATTTCTCTCTGTCTGCTCTTGCAGATTTGCTACCCAATCAGTTATCCGTTCTTTATCAGTCAGTGACATTCTAAGAGTCAGAGGAGGCACCTTATAAGATGTCGTCACTTTCTTTTTGACAGTCGTAATTCCAGTCGACTTACTTGAGCCTTCGTTCTTGTGAGTGGAGATAACTGTTATCGCTCCTCGTGTCTTTAACTTACTCATGTGTATTACCTATGTATAACATTAAATTTAAAAGAAACGCAGCGAGTTTTCGGTAATCGTTATTAACAAGAGAGCCCGATTTATAAAAGCGCACAGGAGAAGAAACGGCATTAGCTTGGCCGACATGCTCAGAACGACGGACAGATACTGGTAACAATTTATCTTGTACTACCTCCAATTCCTCATCAATGAACTCATTGATAATAGTGTTTCTTGAGTCGACCTCGTTCCTCAGGATCAGATAATTACCTTCATCCTCCTTAATTTCAGAGACAGCTTCGAGTAAAGGGCTAATGCCGTCCAATGAAAATGCACCTGAATCAATAGGGATCAAAATAAGGTCTGAGGCCTGGATTGCGTTGAGAGTCGTTAGGGATAAGTTTGGTGGGGTATCAAGAAGAATGAAATCATAGGTATCACCTAACTTTGCCAATTGCTTCTCTAAAATTCGTTCACGATTAATCTTTGTCAGTGATGTTTCGATGACACGTGACAACTGAACATCAGCAGGAACAACATAGAGGTTTTCAATGGAGTTCCCATTAAGCTTTGCAGGTTGAATTAAATCGACAATGGACACAACTTTAGGCTTATCAAACAAAGCAGCAACCGTCTCTTCAAACTTAAAATCACGTTGTCCGGTTAACGTTTTGGAGCAGTTCCCTTGAGGATCAAGGTCAATGACTAACACTTTTCGTTTTCGTGTAAGCTCAGCTCCTAAATTGACAAGAGTCGTGGTTTTTCCAACGCCACCTTTTTGGTTCGCTGCGCTGATGATCTTTGTTTTCATAGTAGACACCTCATGTATTACATGTGTAATACACAATAATAACCGCACATAGCCCTGTCAATGTATTACATAGGTAATACACTTTTCATTAAAAGTTATCCATCCGTTACTAATCGATAATATCAAGGCTGTAAAAAACCTAAAGAAGATGGCACCAGCCGCGTTGAATTAAGTTATTAGGCTTCTCACCAACCAATACCTGTTGTTTAACCTAACCTCAAGACTAGAATCAAAGTCGAGTCCTAAAATTGAAAATATTGTGACTACGATGGGTACACGGTTTAAGCATTACAACGAACAACTAGCAAGTTACGTCACTTTGCTTTCTGCCATAGAGCCTTGCTATTTTCATGATAAGATACCCTCACCAATAAATAGTCCATGTGAACAATGTCAGAACATTCATACCATCAACTTCTTAAGTCGACCTTCGAAAACACTCTTCTTCACCTTTACTTCAAAGTAAACATTGCCAGTCACTTTGTTAAAGAAGAGCAACGAAACAAGATCATCATTGACTTCTTGAAGCCAAAAATCAAACAAGCTCGATATAGCATTATCAAGAAAAAGCTTAAAACGGTTTGTTTGATGAAGAATAAGTTTGGCTCAATCGAAAAACACTTAGAAAGCGTTTTATCTCAATATTCAGCGATAGAAAGTCAAAACGACGTTGATAAGCTTTATGCCTTGTTAGAACGCTTTGAGAAGAGCGGATTAGAAACAAAACTTATTGAAGAGACCCCTAAACAGGAAATGGACGTTGTTTATATCGACAGAGCACATATCGATAACTGCTTCGATAATGAAAACCGTCAGATTGCACCCATTTCGCTGTTTATACATACGAATGAATTAGACAGGTTCACTCAGTGCTTAGTCACCCAGCCTTATTTCACATTTGAGTTGTGCCAAACAAGTGAAGAGTTGAAGAACTATCACTATCAAGTTCACCCAATTAGCTAACACAACCAAATCTAAAAAGCAGGGCACTTCCAACCCATATCAAGATGTGTTTGACGCGATTTACCAAGTGGTACTACCAGCCTTTTCCTTTTATCATCACAATCTATCGATCGAAGACTCTCTTCGATATAGACTGCTTCTCTATTGATGACGGTAAATTGGTTGGGAAAGGGATACTTGCATTCGATAAAGCTCTCCTAGACGAGCTTGGCGTTATCAATGTGATGGCAATTAAAGATGGAACTACTACGTTCCTTATAAATAAAGAATCCCATCAAGCAGTAAGCGGTACGTACCTAGTAGACATGGATGGGCTGTTGTCTCTAAATGAAATTCAACGTTTACCAGGCAAAAAACTAGCTATCAGCTTTAACGGTTCGACTCTAACAATCGAAGAAGATGAAGTAAGGGTTGTAGGTAGAGTTGCGTTAGTAATGGAAAAGCGTTAACTGTTGCACTCATCTGTTTAAGAGCACTCGCAACTAATTTGATTAATAGCGTCACCGATACTTAACAGCCTATTATCATCCGGGCCCCGGGGGAATAGCACTAACACTTTCGCATACAAACAAAAAAGGCTGCCTTATGGTAGCCTTCTTCTTTGGCTCGTTGTGCAACCTCTAAGTGGTCCTGAAACATTTTTGAGCATTTCTGTGTTAGTGGTTTTGCTAAATTAGCAATTCATGAATAACTACAAGTATGGAAAGTCACTAACTTGGTGCCATGCGTTAATAGACCAGTTCAAGGCGCAATGTCCCTCGACCATCATCGAATAATTTGCTTAATAAAGTGGCTTCAGGCTTGTTCAACACTCGGGATTTAGTGTTGGCTACGCAACACCTTAATCCTTATTTGTTATGCCTCTTGGTCACGATAGACATTCGGTTGCCAGATTTGCATTAATATCTCTGGATTTTCTACTGGTCTAAAACCGAATTGAGCATAGAGCCCGTGAGCATCCCTAGTGGCCAAAACCATCCTACGGAGTCCTTTTACATCAGCGTGTTCGACTATCGTTTGCACTAACAACTTGCTCAGACCTCTCCCTCTATGACGATCGTCAATAAACACATCCGCAAGGTAAGCGAATGTAGCTCTATCTGTTATGAGTCGAGCAAAGCCAACTTGATCGCCAGTGTCAGTAAAAACACCAAAACAAAAAAGAGTTTGATATCGCCTTTTTCAAAGTTTCTCTTGGAATCTCAGAAGCCCAATAACTACGTGAAATAAATTTATAGATAAACTCAAAGTCGAGGCCTTCATTGTTTGTGCTTACTTTGTATCCTTGCATTGCTCTCCATCCTTGAGACATAACGCCAAATTAAGTAGTGAGTAACGCTACCACCCACCTAAACCATTGTGCCGTAAACACTTAAGCTGATTCAAAGCAAAAATGCTGAGCGTTACGAATCTGCTTGAATTTATTGTTAGGCGATTGTTGCACGCAGATACTCCTCGTGCACTGACTCTCTCAAAGTCAGCATATACTCAGATGTCCTATTTTCTGGAAGGTTAGTTTTTCTTTTAGGGCTGTTCGCATTTTCTTGCCAATAACGAAACCTTTGGAAAAGTTTACTCCCATGACCATATTTCTTCCCCCACATAGTAGAGAATGTCTGTTCAAGCCTGTCAAAGTAATCTTCTGGCTCTTCAGTAGAGCGAGGAAGCATCATATTTGCTGTTTTGGCAACAGCTTTGTCCATACTAGCCAGTAGCCACAACTGTTCAGGATCTTTGTTAGCTAATGTTAGCCAGTGCTGAAGTAGTGCTAAATCCCAACCAGCATTCCTGACGCTTTTCATTGAGTTAGACTTGAGCATTTTAGGAACTTTCTCGCCACTAAAATATATCGCCATGAAGAAAAATGCAGGAGCACAAAACACATACTCCTCAAACATCCATTCTAATAATAACTTCACAGCTTCATAATCGTTTTTGCACTTAGAACGAATGCTCAGCCCCTTTTTGATGACGACTATATTGAACTCAAAAGCTTTGACACGGCATTCTGTATCAAAGTTAGCCAACTCGCCTGTTTGATAGCGAGGAGCAACTTCAGAGGGGATAGAGTTAATGTTATTTAAGGCAATATCCAAATATAAATTTGCATCCAAATTATCTGCTGAACGGAAATAGCTTAGCTCTTCATCTGCACGTTCGACAGAAGAGTTCTCAATGTATTCATGATATGAAAGACCCGGTTCAGATTTTATGTTTGAAGCATTGAAAAAGGCTTGAAGAGCGGCGGTCAGCCTATGACAACGGCTTGCTTCAAAGTCTGGCGACAAATTAATACCTTTAACCAAGTCAATTAAATATGAGACGATATTTCTATCAAGCAAACAGCTAACCTTTTGGTTACTGTTCAATAAATAATTTTCAAGTTTATATGCATGGTCAGAATCAATTCCATAGGGATTGAGCAAAACTTTTGACTCAATCAAAAGCTTTTCAATTTCTTTAAAGTCGCTGAGCCTTTCTTGATATATTACTGCTTCCATACTTTCCTCAAATCGCCTAACATTTTAATATCGTGCAGGCACGAATTCACACTTTCACTGCATCCCAAGAACATCACTTAACCAAATGAAAAATAAGAATATAATGCAGTATAAATCCGATTTTTCAGGTGCAAACCGTGCAAACACACATTGCTTCCAATTCAAGGCACGTTATCACTGAAGAACTTCCATTTAGTTATCGACTATTCAATAGCTTAAAAACACTTTAACAACGTATTCGTGCGTAATTGTGTTTGAAGATCAGTCTCTAGTGGTCTAGTAAGTTAGAACTTTAGGCATGAGGAAAAGTAAGACAAGTTCCTGAGTTTGAATCTGAGTTCATCCCTCTCTGGCTCACTTTGGGGCATTTTCGTGTTCCCCCCCCCCGCCAGAACACCTCTGTCGAGTAGACGACACTTGTTACCAAGTGCCGCCCCTCTAAGAACCGTACGTGCAACTTTCACTGCATACGGCTCAAGCCTCCACTAAGGCATCATTGATACCCAGCAACTTATAACGCAGTCGGGACAGGTTCTTTCCAAGAGTTGCGGGCTAGCCTTTTGGGTTTTCTCTTCGCCAAGTATTCTTGGTATTGAGGATCAAAAGGGGTCGCTGCACTCCTGATTTTTACGTGTCGCTCGATGGGCACTTTCGCTATTTGGAACAGATTGAAGTGACAGTCCATGTTCATGATTTTCTGCCAACCGTGAAATTGCCACTGGCCTTTACGATTAAGAAAATACTTGTGAACAATCCAGTCTTTGGACTTAGTTGGATGACGTCTAACTGCCCAGTGCCATAGCGCTTGGAATACTTTGTGGCCGACATACCCGAATACTTGTTTGGCAACACAGTGGCGATAGTAACTCGCCCATCCTCTGAGTTTCGGATTTATCAATTTGATAAGGTCATTAACAGGGATGGTTGCGTGCTTTTTAATGAGTTCTCTTAGATTTCTCAAGAATAACAACGTGTTGGATTTACTCGGTTTAATGAGCAATTTCCCTTTGTACTTCCTATGATTGAAGCCCAGAAAGTCAAAGCCATCATCAATATGAGTGATCTTCGTTTTCTCTTCGGAGAGGGTTAACCCTCTTTCTGCCAGAAAGTCAGCAATCAACGGTTTGATATCATTCACTAGCACCTCCTTTGAAGAGCAGGTGACCACGAAATCATCCGCGTAACCGATAAAGTTGGCCCTAGCACCCTTTTTCAGGGCTGTAGATTTTATTTGTTGCTCTATTCCCGCGAGAGTTATTAGCATCAAAGTTGGAGAGATTATTCCACCTTGAGGTGTACCCTCATCGGTATCGTAGAACAGTCCCTTATCCACATAGCCAGACTTTAACCATTGCTCTAACATACGTTTATCTACCGTGATATTGTTCATAAGCCATTCATGCCCGATTTTGTCGAAGCAAGCTTTAATATCTCCCTCAAGAACCCATTTCGCTGATCGCTTTAGAGCCAAACATTTGAAGCACTGACTGACCGCGTCAGCCGTGCTGCGATTTGGCCTAAACCCATAGCTATTGAGGTCGGCAAACGTTTCGGACACAGGCTCTAATGCAAGAAGGTATAGAGCTTGTTGCGCTCTATCAATCATGCATGGAATGCCTAATGGCCTGAGCTTACCGTTCTTTTTGGGAATGTAGATACGTTTGAGTGGTTTTGCAGAGTAAGCCTTGCGACTCAGTTGATTGACTGCTTTCATACGGCGTGCATCTGTGTTCCAGATAACACCGTCTATTCCAGACGTTTTACTGCCTTTATTCTGAGAGACTCGTTTAACCGCAAGAAGCTTGGCTGAACGAGAATGAGTCAAGAGCCACTGTAAAGACTTCACCTTACCGTATTTCTTTTCTCTAGTTGCTTTTGCGATACGCATTTGAAGCTTTAATACGTGCGCTTCAACGGATTTCCAGTCGATGGACTGCCATTGAGCGCCGTCAGAAGATGCACTAATCTCTTTCGAGACCATCATTTGCTTTTCTCCTTGAATAAAGTTCTTCAAATTCTCTCGCAATGGGAGACCAGTCGGAAGTGGGCTCACTTTCGTGATCAGACATAAGTCTGTATCTGCATCATTACAATGTAGCTTTCGCTTTTTCCGACCTCCTATACCTGCATCACTATCGGCCACAAAGGCTTTCCCAAAGGGAGTGATACAGGCTTACCCTGTTCCGTATGTCGCGCAATGTCAGGTTAGATGCCCACTATAGTGCGGAGAGTGCGGCGACCACGAAAAAGTACTGTCCAACCTCTTTCCAACTCTCATTGCCTTTTGGCCACAGCGTATTAACCACTTCCGCTGCTTCATCATATAACGCACCTTGAATGGATTCACATACGTTCATCATACTGACTCCCTAGCACTTACCCGAATTGTGGTTTTCAGGAGGAACGTCCTCTCACGATTCTTTTCCCACTCAGCCCAACGGCCAAGTTTCGTTACATTGTCCGAGCCGCTGCTTTATTCAGGCTCGTAGGTTCATCTGGTGATACAGACGGTTCACTCGTTAAGCGGTGAACAACGCTTCATACGACTTCAGGTCGCACGGACATAACTGTGTTACAAAGCGACTTATGTGAAGGTTAGGACACAACTATCGGGCGGGAAAACAAGTTAAGTCAGATAGAAGCACAAGCTACTCAGAGTTCTCTATTACGACGAATCACCAAACGGCACCCTAATAGATTAAGATTAATAGCCTCGCATGCGGGGCTTTTTCTTGCATAATAAACACCAATCGCACTCTTAATGCCTTTTTTTACGTTCACTACGTGTTATAAATGCTCACTATGACCGTTTTTAAAGGCATTACATGCTCTGATATTTTTTGTTATCATTGCTGTGTAATGACTGCTTTTTAAGTCATAATCTATATTAAAATTACTTAACGATTGAATTTTAGGTCATTATGATGAAGTCGAATATATACGCAATGTCAGATGAAGCACTGATCAGTGAACTTGGCCGTCGAATCGAAAGACGAAGACTCGATCACCGTTCGTCACTTACTCAAGCACAGTTAGCTAAAAAGGCCGGAATCAGCCGGTCAACATACCAAAATATGATAGAGGGTAGATCAACCCTAATAAACGTCATCAAGGTACTCAGAGTGTTAGATTCATTGGAAGGCATTGAATCTTTCCTACCAGACCCTGGAATTAGCCCAGTACAACTTCTCAAAATGAAAGGGAAAGTACGCCAAAGGGTAAAGCTGGCCTCAACGCCACAACAACCTAAAGAGGAGGACTTAGATTGGTAGGCAAGAAATACGACACAGCAAAAGTCAGTATATTCGGTAAAGATGTCGGCGCTCTAGCTGAAGATACTACGACCGGAATCGTTAGCTTTGAATACTTCGATGAGTGGCTAAAAACTGGGTTTGCCATTTCACAAAGACTCCCTCTTGAGGCTGGCGCGTTTAGTTTTCCCACTCTGAATTATCCAACCTATAAAGGCCTACCTGCAGCCTTCGCAGATACTCTACCCGATGACTTTGGTAATGCCGTAATCAATGCCTGGCTTGCACGCCAGGGCCGAGACCCACAATCTTTCAGTGCATTGGAAAGACTGCTCTATACCGGTTCACGAGGTATGGGAGCTCTTGAGTACACACCCGCATTAGCTGACACGAATAAAAAACAAGATGAATCAATTAAACTCGACTCACTTGTAGCAATGGCACAACTCGTCCTTGACGAAAGAAACAACCTAGATGAAACCATCATCAATGAGCAGGAAGCGGAGCAAGCCTTAACTGGCATCCTTCAAGTCGGCACCTCAGCTGGCGGTGCTAGAGCTAAAGCGGTTATCGCAGTCAACTCAGATCGCACGCAAATACGCTCAGGTCAGGTAAATGCTCCCAAAGGCTTCGAACACTTCCTATTAAAGTTTGATGGCGTTGTCGAACGCTCATCCACTAGTGAGGTATTTGGTGATCCTAAAGGCTTCGGCTTAATGGAATATGCCTATTACTTAATGGCCAAAAAAGCCGGCATCAATATCTCACATTGTGAATTATTAAAAGAAAACGGGCGTGCTCACTTCATGACAAAACGATTTGACCGCGTTGGAAACGAAAAAGTGCATTATCAATCTTTATGCGCTATGGATCACGCAGATTTCAAACAACCTGGCGGTTACAGTTATGAGGAACTCTTCACCCTATTGCGCTCACTGAGACTTGATCGACTATCAGCACTTGAAGTGTTTAGACGCATGGCCTTTAACGTGATTGCCCGCAACCACGATGACCACACAAAAAACTGGGGATTCGTTATCAATAGTACGAACAAGTGGGAACTCGCGCCAGCATTCGATCTAGCATATAGCTACAAACCCGGATCGCCTTGGGTAGAGAGCCATCAAATGTCGATCAACGGTAAGCGAGACAATTTTACCAAACAAGACTTACTAGGAGTCGTACCTCCATCACTACAAGGTGAGGCAGAAGCTATTTTAAGTGAGGTTCATGCCACCGTGACAACATGGCGAGAAATAGCAAGAGACGTAGGTGTCGAACCATCGTTCCTTGATGAAATAGAGTCCAACCACAGACTCAATCTAGTATGATTACGATCGCTCCTTCGGGAGCGTTTGCTCTCTACCTGAATATTTGAAGTATCAACTTAACAAACAAGTGAATCGAAGCACGCAGTAAGGTGCTGACGATCCCGGCAAGTAACTTCCTATAATGAGAGGCTTGTTAGCAGGGATTACCAAATACAAGCAATTCAACACCTCATAGAAAAGTATAACGATACATCAGTATCGTCTAGCAAGCTTTTGGACAAAACCTTGCCAGTGCTTTTGCTAAATTAGAAAATCATCAATAACTACAGGTATGGCAAATTTACTTGTGAAGAGCTAGTGCGATGAGTAACATCACACTAGCAAAAGTATTGGTTTATGTTAGGTGCGTACTAAGTGACGTTACGTTAAATTAAGTTCCTCACATTAAGCGACATGCAGCCATCTAACATTCAAAAATCGGTTTAAGTCTTTGATTTCAAATTGACCATGAAAGATTAAATAGGCATAAATAAACGTGTAAATACGGCCGTTCGCCGTAGAGAAAGCGTTAGGATTCCGAGAGGTTTTTGGTATGACTACTGAAATAATATTACTAAGAGGTTTATTTCGAGGAAGTTATCATTGGGGTAATTTCACGGAGCGTTTATCCACTATTTTTCCTGATTGCCCAATTAGTTGTATTGATATTCCCGGCAATGGCTATTTGTCTTCGGAAATATCTCCAAATACCATTTCAGGAATGGTAGAAAGTGTTAGAAATCAACGCAATCGTCAAGGGAAAGTTCTTATCTTAGCTGTTTCAATGGGAGGGATGGTAGGTCTTAAATGGGCAGAATTATACCCACAGGAGGTCGAGTCAGTCATTTGCGTTAATACAACGGCAAAGGACTTTAGCCCTTTTTACGAAAGACTATTGCCACGAAACTATTTAAGAATTGTGAAAGCTTTGTTTTCGTCGTCGTTGAGTCGAGAAGGTGCGATTTATCAGATGGTTTCGAACCAACCATTTAATCGAAAGACAGTCAACGAGTGGGCGAACCACGGTCAAAAATATCCGATAAGTGTTGCAAATTTTTGGCGACAATTGAGAGCTGCTACTGGGTTCGTAGTCTCGAGGCCACAATGTGAACTACATTTTGTTGCTTCGTTAAATGATGGGCTTGTGAATTCTAATGCCACTCAAGCGATGGCTAAGAAGTGGGGTGCTCGGGTAATAGTTAATGAAATAGATGGGCATGATGTAGCGTTAGACAACCCTGAGTGGTTGCTGAAAGTTGTAGGGTCCATTTGGCTCAAAGCCAAACAAATTGTTCAAGAGTGATTCGCAACGCGTGCCTACAAAAGTCGGTGTTTATTATTCCTATTATGTAAAATCTGTGGGTTTGCTATCAGAAACAGCCCTTAAAGCACGTCAAACGCTCTTAGCGAAGATTTTAGACGCTTAATCAAGCGATATAATTCCATACTGTCTTAAAAATTTATAACGATTTCAGAGCGATTTATAGGGCAAAAATCAGCGTGTTCATTTGGGTCAAGAACAGCACAATGACCCCCATTTTTCGTACTTTGTGAGTTTTGGGTGTCAGATTAGTTATATTTGGTCAAAATTCACTCGACCGATAACGTAGGCTTTTTTGGCGAAACCAATAATGGGGCATTTCTGAGTTACGTCGTCCCGCCAGTAAGGTGCTGGACAAAAATCAGTTACTGAATTTTGAATATTAGCAATTCATGAATAACTACAGATATGGAAAGTCCCTTAATTTGGTGTCCAGTATTAATGGTGCAGATCATTGCATTTAGTGTGTTAGCACACATTCTTACCAATGTCTTTCGACGCGTTAGACTGGGGTGCTATCTTAACGGTTAAATCTACCACCTTGATAACGTGAGCGAGCCTCTATCTTCCTTTGCTCAAAAGCTCTTCTTAGTAAGCACAACGTTAGTGTTTCTGCGACTACCACGGCCATGACATACCCAATAATCTGTCGGATATCGACGACCACTAGCAGCCAAACCATCGACGACTGCAAAAAACACCTGCCGAGCACTTCATATGTCACCGCTACACGATGAAAGCCAAACACCTTGAGATAAGACACAGAAAAATAGCTACTGAGTGATTTCATCCCCAGATCTAACGAAACCATGATTAAAGTACTGCTCAGCATCAGATCCAGAGCTATACCTGACACCGATACACTAATGATAGAAGCGAAGAAAAAGAACACCATAGACACGCGGAGAAAGTAGTCAATCTCATGAGAATAGGACACTACGACAGACATAGGGTCGTTTTTAATGTCCATTTTAGCCATGACAGCAATCATTGATGCCACCGCATTCATTACCGTTAAGGCCATGCCCTGAATGCTCATGATCATTGAATACCCCGCAAATGTCTCGCTTGGCAGGCGGGCCAGATGTGCATAAAGAAATACCGACGCCGCGCTCCCCCCAACACTACTGGCAAAGGACGTGCCAAACAGACCCGATATTTTTTTCAGTATCACTCGCCGGTCAATGGACGCAGTTGTCTGACCTTGTCGTGCGTGAATATGTTTGACCGTATGAAAGCCCATCCAGAGCAACCGGACAAAGCGGGCAATCAGACTCCCGAGAGCGGCACCTTCAATCCCCATCGTCGAAGGATAGATCAGCCAATAGGACACTAGTACATTGATGGGCACTTCAATCAAAAAACCCGTTAATGTGACCTTGGTTTTGCCATAACTGCGCAGAAAAAAACCACAACATAGGGTCATTTGGGTCACGGGGAGAGAGAATACGAGCCACGATAGATAGGTCGAGACCAGTGTGTTGAGAGCCGGTTTACTCACCACTGCGTCGACAATCACCTCGATGTTCAGCCACAGCGAGAAACCCATCAATACCGAAAGCAGGGTTGCCATCGATAAGGCCAGATAAAAAGCGTTAACGTTGGCGGCATCCTCTTCGCCTTTCAACGCGATCACTGATTGCGCAAAACCGATCTGAATCGACAGCAGCACCATCAGAATCCCGCCAGATAAGGCGACAGCAGACACTTCTTCTGTGCCGAGTTTGGCTAGTAGTAACAGGTCAAAGTATGACAGTGACGCGGTCAATACCCCCTGAACAATCAAGGGGAAGACCATCATGTCGAACGCCGTCGGATGGTTGATTTTATTGAACGACGTGCGTATCAAAAGGCCACGACTTTGGGTTCAATGCAGGGGGAAATCATCTCACCCACTTTTGTCATCACGGTTAGAAAGACGTCTGGAGAGGAGATGCTATTGGCGTTGATCACGCCGCTTTCATTGACATGAAATGAAATGCCATCAACTAGCACTTGCAGTCGTTTGAGACGAGTAAAATGGACCGGATGATAACCAAAAGTAACCATCCGGTCCTTTAACTGAGCTAATCGGACCGTCCCCTCTAGATGCATTTTGGTCGCCAGGCTGGATTGTTCAGCACAATATTCATGAAGCACAATCTGTTTTTGCTCAGCGAGATGACTGATTGGATTATCAATGTTCACGTTTTTTCCTCACCAATAACGGATCGCCAACTGGCACTCTTTTTTTAGGCCAAAGACAACGTCTTAGCTTCGTAGGTTTTGAGCGCTTGCTGGGTTGCGGCTTTGATGTGTTTGACTGTCTCCACGGGATCTTCGGCTTGATAAATCGCACGACCAATGATCTCAAAGTCCGCCCCGGCCGCGATCGCATGGCCGTATTTACCGCCTTGCGCCCCAACACCACAACAGACAATGGTCAGACCCGGCCCCACGAGATCTCTCACTTGTGCAACCACTTCTGGGCGGTTACCCGGCGCTTGGACGCCGTCGAGTCCCAAACCTCTTGCCATTTCCGCAAAGTCTTGGGTAAAAGAGGCCGAAAAATCCAGTCCGCCCGGGTTGGTCAGTTGAGTGATCAGGAAAATTTTGGTCTCTGGGGCGGCCTGCTGCATTGACTGAATGGCGTCCACCCCGATAAAGCCGTGCGCCATGACCCCATCGGCACCCGCCTCGGCGGCCAATCGGATTATTCTGTCGTTGGTGACCGGGACATCGGCAATCTTGATGTCCGCAAAGACAGGAATGCCGTAGCGCGCTTTGATGTCGGTGATCACGCTGAGCCCCTCTTTAAGAATCAGCGGGTAGTTAAACTTGATCACATCCACATCATCACTGATCAGATCTAAAATACGAAACGCTTCGGCTTTCGATTTCACATCCACGGCAAACATAATGCCCGTTTTCCTAGGCCATTTCTTGGCAGGTACTCTCATTGCAACTCCTTACTTGATTAATTCGAGACTGTCGCAGAAATAGTCGACATCCTCAGTGGTGGTCATGGTTCCTATGCTGATCCTGACACTGCCTTGCGGATAGCTGTTGGCGATTTTGTGGGCGCTGACCGCACAATGAAACCCGTCTCTGGTTATGATGTTGAAATCCTGCAGCAGAATCAAAGAGAGATCTTTGGGTGACAAGGGTGGGACGTTTATCGTCACCACCCCATGGGGCGTGCACGATCCGGGCAGGTAAGTCACGACGTGGTCCATGCCCTCCAATCTGTCGATCAAATAGCGGGTCAGCGATTTAATGTGGTCTTCAATTGCCCGGATGCCTTTCGCGGACAAATGCTCCAGAGCACCACGCAGACCCACAATCCCCAACATATTTGGCGTGCCCACTTCAAATTTGTGCGGCCCCTCTTCGACCATCACAGGTTCAATACTTTTTATCCCCGTCCCACCGAACTTAATGGGTTTCAACCTTGATTTGCACTGGTGCGAGAGATAGAACCCACCGATACCCGATGAACCGAGCAAGGACTTATGCCCGGGAAAAGCGAGAAAATCTATGTGGCTTTGACTGACATCGATAGGAATACTGCCAATAGACTGAGATGCATCGACAGCAAAAATGATCTCGGGGTGATGTTTAGCTATGACACCGATTTCAGCGAGCGGAGATTCAATGCCTAGCACATTTGACACATGGTTAATAATAACAAGCCGGGTATTTTTCTGGAGCAGTTCACTTATTTGCTGAGTGTCAAAACCTGACTGTAGAGAGGCGTGACAAGTCGTTACTGAAATATCTCGTTCTTCTTTCAGAAAATTAAGTGGTCGAGTAACAGAATTATGTTCACAGGGAGAAATAATGACGTGATCACCTTTATTCAGAAAACCAAATATAAGGTAATTCAGTGATTCTGTCGCACCTGACGTAAAATATATTTCTTCGGGTTTACATTTTATTAAATCGGACAGTAAACCGCGAGTAACGTCAGGAATAGAATTAGCCTGATCCGTAACATCAAACGCACTACGGTTGAAGCTTCCGCAGCCATACTTGGTATGAAAACTGATCCGTTCATGAACCAAATTAGGCTTGGGATAAGATGTGGATGCGTTGTCCATATAACAGATACCTTGTCCATCTAACATTTTATTACCTTACAATCATTAACTAGCCTTAAAAAGACACTAATACAAACTCTTTCAACAACACCACAACCAAATTTTATTTAACTATTTGGTTGTGGTTATTATACTATTACACAACATTAAAAATATAATTAACAATCTATGATAAAGGTTGACAGAAAAATTAATTAATAATTAATAATTAATAATTATCTTGATTAAATTATTAATTATTGCTTAAGGTTTTTATATTGATCTATTATATTTAACCCCTCTTAGCTGTATTAAAAAAATGGTGACCACAAATACATGACAAATATACTAACTAATCTTATTGAAGAAATAAGACATAAAAAGTCAGAGCATGAAATAAATAACCCATCTTCTCCATTCTGGTTAAAAATTTCCAATCTAATATCTAAAATCACGCCAAGTGAATTATTAAATTCGACGGTAGAACATGTTAAACAAAGTCAATATCCGACTGGAAGTTGTCTTGTGCACGAGAATGGTTTTTTCAAGATTTCTCTGTTCAAAGATAGCCAAACGGAATTGCAGATCAGACTGCACTTCTGGCCAGCTGGCTCGCAGGACACCAATATCCATAATCACCGCTGGCACTTCGTCTCTTGCATCATCAGTGGCAGCATGACATTTACCAACTGGGAGACGGCCACCGACTTGGACTCGTCTCAGGACATGACGCTTTATGAGGTGTCCGATGCGAGCTCTGGACTGGTCAAAACTAAGACTAACCTTGGCTCAACACGCCTGATGGCCCATTCCCAGTACATGGTCAATACGGGTACCTTTCATTACTGCCACAAAAACACGTTTCATTCCGGAAAAACCAATCAGGCGACCATCACCTTGATGATCACCGGTGCCCCAACCAAGCCAAGTACGCGAGTGATTTTTCACAGCGAGGCACGCCAATCCGTCCCCAGAACGGCCCTATCAGTCGAACAACAAATTGATCTCCTAACCCAAGCCACAAAGGAACTTACGAGTGAATAACAGAGGGAAGCTAATAGTCATCTGCGGGATCGACGGCTCAGGAAAAACAACCCTTGAGGAGGGTCTTGCCCATTGCTTGCAGGAGCAAGGAATCGACGTTCTCCAAACCAAACAACCTTCCGATCGGTATCGCAATGACCATCATGTCCGCGCCTACCTGGATACAGGTGTTCGTGGGATCAGCATGGAAGCGATGGCGTTACTGTCCGCTTACGACCGATTAGAGCACATCGAAAAAGTCATTTTACCAGCCCTAGAATCGGGCACCTGGGTGCTCTGTAACCGGTATGTGTATTCTGCTCTGGCGTATTTCAAACACCGCGGGGTGGACATCGATTTTGTCAAAGCAATCAACGCTCAAGTGATGGAAGAAGATTTCGCTTTCCTGACCGATCTGCCTGCGTCAGTCGCGTGCGAACGAGTGCGCGCGAGGGACGGCAGCACGGCCAAATTCGAAGAAAAAAACATCGAGTTTATGGAGTCGGTCAGGCAGACGCTACTGGACGTCTTCCCCCCTCAGTATTCCACCCTAGATGGCACCATGACGAAAGCGAAACTATTAAACCTAGCATTGGACCACATCCAACATGAGATTTAACGAAAAGCTATCCAACCGTATCCAACAACAACAGTCCTTTCTGTGCATAGGCCTCGATCCGGACAAGGCAATCCTGAGTTATTACGGTTTTCGCGATGATATATTTACCTACAACAAAGCCATCATTGATGCGACCCATCATTATGCCGCGGCCTACAAACCCCAGTTTGCCCACTATGCGGCCATCGGACAGGAAAAACAGCTGCAACAAACCATCGCTTACATTAAATCTAAGTACCCGACCATTCCGGTGATCCTGGACTCGAAACGAGGCGATATTGGCTCGACGGCCAGCAACTATGCGCTCGAATCTTACGAACGCTATGACGTCGATGCGGTCACACTCAATCCTTACATGGGACTGGAGACTCTCGCCCCCTACTACGATTACCAGGACCGAGGTTGTGTAGTGTTGGTCAAAACCTCTAACCCCGGCTCGAAAGACTTTCAAGCTCTGTTACTCGCCAATGGTGAAAAACTATACCAATCGATCGCCAACGCGGTGTTAGCCAAGTTTGACGAAGCACAAACCTTGTTCGTCGTGGGGGCAACCAGCCCTGAGGAACTGGCCCAGCTGAGACAAGCACACCCCAACACTACGTTCTTGGTTCCGGGATTCGGTGCCCAAGGAGGCGATTTGGAGGGCGTGATTCTATCTGGCATGACCCGTGAGGGGCAAGGGTTGCTGCTCAATGTCTCCCGAGGTATTACGCTCGTCAACGATGTTGAAGACTTTGCCAGCTACCTAAAACAAGTCAAGCTGAACGCCAAAATTTGGCATGACAACATGAAGCACTTGAGAGAGAAATATCATGGAGAATGAGTTCAACAAGCACCTGTTGTCTTTTGAGTCTGGTGTAAACTCAACGCAATATGAATCCTATCGCAAGCACTTTCACCGACCGGTTATCCAACATATCCGGTGTGCCAGGCCCGGTTGCTTACACCGACATTGGCAAACCGGGACACCGATGAAGGCCACTATCACAGTTCAGGAGTTTTTCCACAACCTAGGAATAGAGCAAGCCTTTCTGGGCAGCGATCAGCACTCTTTCCAAGCGCTGGCGTATCAGGCTATCAACCCCTGGGGATTTGTCGGTTACCAGTTTGGCGAAGAGCTTATGATGACATTGGGCTACTACAAACCTAAACGAGTGGCCGTTGCGGGCGAGAGTACCGCGCGCCCCCAGCACTACTCGTACCTCGCGAACGAGCAGCTCTGGTCAAAGGGCACGACTCGACGCCTTCATCAGGGACCCTATGGGCCCTTGCGTGTGACACATGTTAACGAGTGGCAAGGCGTGTTCACGGGTAAGGAGGGCGTCACCGACTTTTCAACGCTGACCACGCCATCGGCTCAGAATGCGATACTCAAGTCCTCACAACAGTTCCATTTAGCCGTGCTCCTTGAGCATTTTGGTCTCAGCAAGTTGCAATCCATGATCCAGGCAACCCCGCTCCTCAGTTGGTCTGGGGTTCTGGCCGCCGCTCACTTGTGTGGTACAGAAGGCATAAAGCGTTACCTAGAACACAAGCACGCCACAGTCGATGAACTGGGGACAAGTTTGGATTTCTATCTATCGAAGTTTCATAGTTTGGACTGCGATATCTCACAACTCATCAACGAATTGTAAACGGAATATTTCATGTTATCTGAACGGATTGCGACTAATCCCACACAATGGCACCTCCTCACTCAACAAGTGTCTGATCTGGATCAATGGCTGCTGGCCTCACCGATCTACCACTTATCGACGCCCGTCGCCCTATCGGCCATGGGTGAGGTCATTGAGGCCATCGTGAACAACAACGATGGATTGACACTTACCATCAGTGACGATGGTCGTTACTACACCGCCCACACCCGACCAGCCATACTTAGCCGATGTTTTGAGGTCATTCCTGTGTCGGAGCACACCGACGAAGCACACCATCAGGCGCTGGCACAGATCAGAGCCTCCTTTGGTCAACTCAGCTCGCCTGTATTGTTTATCGCCTTCACAACAAACAACGCCTCCATCAGCCGTTTCTGCTTTCTCATTCACCATACCGTTGCCGACAGACAAAGCATGATTTTATTGACCAACGAGCTCTTTCATCGTTTAGCCCAACTGAAGCATGATCGGCCGCGTCACCCTGAGATCACCCGAAGCTCTTTCATTCGCCATCTCCAGCAGAATTTCTCACTCTGCTCTCAACCGCGGTCCCCTCATAGCCAGGCATCTAAGCCAATGATGGCTGGACTCAATCAGGAGACCGAAACACGCGCCGTCAGCTTTCGATTTCACTCTCCTGATTACGAGCTAAAGCTTGCAATTAGCTTGGGGCTGGGACTCGAAGAGACGCTGATGTCGGTGCTGGCGATGGCCTATTATGACACGTTTGGCCAACCCGAGTTCGAGTTTGAACTGGTTTGCTCGGGCCGCCGTCAGCAGCAGCAGCAAGAGATTGTGGGCTGGCTATCTCAAACCTGCCAGCTGTCTTTGATCGCGCAGGCCGACTTGAACGCAACCGCTCAAGTGAATCGCCAAGAAATCGACAAGGCGATGTTGCTGGATCCGCGCCAGATGCCGGCATCCGCACCCGCCAATAGGGTGTTAAACATCATAGATCGCGGAAAAAATCAATTTGATTATCAAGGTTTAGTGGCTGAGGTACCGACTCCCACGGGCTTACCCAACTTCGGCGATCAGTCACAGCGAATTTACGCCTTGGGGATTGGGGTGATCCTTTCTGCGTCTTCCCTCACTATCCAGCTTGATTATGCCAAGCAAAATAAGACGGCGCTGCAGATCATCCCTTTTCTTCACCGTATTCAACAAAACATGGCGACGGAATTGGCTTCCATCGTAACCCCATGCTCTGAAACCCCCAGTGATTGAGGACCCCATGCCGAATTTTTCAGTAATCATCCCAACTTACAATCGTCTGTCGCTCCTAAAGGCTTCCGTCGAGAGTGTCTTGAAGCAAACCATGGCTGACTTTGAGATCATTATCGTAAACGACCACAGCGTACCGATTGTGCCGCACACCTTCAGTGATCAGCGAGTGTCTGTCATCAATTCATGCCTTGAGCGGGGACCTGCTTTTGCACGTAATCTCGGTATTCAAGCAGCAAAAGGACACTACATCTCTTTTCTCGACGACGACGACCACTGTCACCCTGAGTTTCTGCGCAAAACCTGGCGTGCGTTAGCGCCCACCGACAGCCAGATTGGCATGAGTTGGACCGGTGCCAAGTTCTTCAACGGGGAGCAAGTGACTCGCGTCTACGCACCAACCATTTCTGAGGACGATGACCAGGCGCTGCTCGATGAGTTCTTGAGTATCGGTACCGGGTTTGGGGTTACGTTTAAAAAAGAGTGTCTGAGTCACACGGGGCTGTTTGACGACCAATACCGCTATATCGAGGACACCGAGCTCTTTATCCGAGCCCTGTCGCACGGCTACCTACCGCTTCATATCCCCGATTTATTGGTCAATATCCTCGACCACAGCAATGAACGACAGACCAATACCGAAAACTACGCCAAGAGAATTGCTGAATGCCGACAACTAATCGAGGCCAACGGCCACTTTTTCACTCGGAATCCACGAATGAAAGGACAACTTCACTGGACAATTAAAGATTTGGAAACTCAAATCGCCACTGCCCTCTTTGCTTAACAACGGACACATTATGGACACCACGCACCTTCTTCATCCTGCTTCTCCCGACGAGTTTCTCAGCGCTTTTGTCCAACTCACCGGACTCGAGCTCAAAGAGTACATCGACGCCGTTTCCGGCATCGAGAGTGAGCACATTTTCTTGGTCGGTTCTATCCCACAAGGCTCTGCAACGCCAGTCTCCGATATTGATCTTATCGTCACTGGCACTCACCGCTACTACCCTGACGACGGGGTCATGTGGCAGCAAAGCGCTGGAGGCGGCGTGATGGTCGCGGAGTTCTTCAGTGAAGTGAACGGGCACGAAATTGACATTACCCTCGTCAATCTTGACGCCATCACCGGTCTTGTCGCAGGACTAGCCAGCGGCAATCTGCACATGAGTGACCTCGAGTTCAAAGTGTTGTCGATTCTCAAGAATGGCTGGCAACTGCAAGGTCAGCTAGAGTTCGATCATCTCCAATCCGGCGATTTGGAGCTCTTTAGCGCCATTCGTCACTGTACTTTGGCTCTGCAAGAATTTAACGATGCCCTACACGCGAGGGACAATGGTCCTTTCTGCCTTTCGATGCTCCGCAGCGTGGTGTTCAGGATTGCTTCCTCATTTTTGGCCATGAATGGCTTGTGTTTCACCGGCCCCAAATGGGTCAAGAAAGCGCAACATCTGCACCGCAATGGGCCACTGAGCACGGCGTCTCAGGCCTTGCTTCAACGAATGGTAGCCTTGTTCACCGACGATGCCCCAATGACGCTCAAGGATCTAACGGGGGCCATCACGTCTGTGTCCGCTCTGATTGACGATTTCTACCAAATCGCACTTGAAGACTACCTAAACTTCAGCATCGCTATCCAGATAAACCAAGAGATCTCGGCACTTGAATCCGCCAATAAGGAGGCCCTATGCATCATCCTCAAGTAGACACTACCCTTCAATCGCTCTGGCTGACCCATACGCAAAGCGAACAGTTCAGTCCAGACGTTGACTTCATCAACAGCGGCGGTAACTCACTGTCCATGGTCAGAATGCTCGGTGCGGTTTGCCAAACGTTCAACATTCGCTTTTCGTTCACTGCCTTTCAACAAGCACCGACCTACCCAGTCCTCAGGTCGCTGGTCGACAGCGCTCTGGAGGACGTACCATGCTAACGGTTATCGAAACCTTTGATGACAGTGTTTGTCGTTTTCCCCACAACGTCTGCATCACCGACGGTGACAGCACGTATACGTACCAAGAAGTGGCCCACATCGCCGATGTAGTCGCCAGCCATTTATTAGCTGTTCCACGAACCGACGAGCTCTGCCTAATAGGGGTTTATTGCCAACGAAATATATTCTTATTGCCGATGATCTTAGGTATCTGGAAGGCGGGATTGACCTATGTGCCGCTCAATCCCGGCGACCCGTCCGAGAAACTGACAACCATTGCCCGCAGCTACCGACTGAGTCTCGTCATCACCGACATCGACGACGCGTTCACTCAGAGCCTTCAGTCACATGGATTGCTGGTCTCACCCGCCGACCTCACGCGCGCCGCAGAGCGCCCTCCTGTCGGGGCCGCGTCATCCAGCCCTGACGCTCTGGCCTACCTACTGTTCACATCAGGCTCTACCGGTGTGCCGAAAGGCGTGATGATCAGCCATCAAGCCTTATTCGCCACACTGAACGATCTTACCACTGAATTGGATCTCTCAAGCGAGATGACATTTCTGGCGAACACCACATTATCGTTTGATATTTCCTTGATCGAGCTGTTTCTGCCGTTGACGGTCTCTGGGGCCTTATATTTGTCCAAAACTAACCTCTTTCTCTCCCCGTTTGAACTCCACGATACCGTGGCAACGAAGGGCATCACCCATCTGCAAGCCACACCGTCGGCGCTCTCCTGTATCACCGGGATTGGGCTTACCTTTCCTCAGGGGACCGTACTGTTGAGCGGAGGTGAAACGCTACCCGTTAATCTGGCGACAGAGCTGGTCGAGATGGGGTTTGATTTGTACAACATGTATGGTCCCACCGAGACAACCATATGGAGCTCATGCTTCCGAGTGACGCCAGACACATTACGCGCGGGCCGTCGCCAAGGTAATACCGTGCCCATCGGGCGTCCCCTTCCAAGCGAAGACTTCTACCTCGTCGATCCGAGCACCTGCCATCCGATCACTCTCCTCGGGCAGGAAGGCGAGTTGGCCATCGCCGGTTCCGGTTTGGCCATGGGGTATTTGTACGATGAGTCCAAAACCGCTCAATCGTTTGTCAAACTCACCCTTTCCGGATGTGAAAAACAACAGGTCTACCTGACCGGAGACCTCGCCCAAAAAATGGAGGATGGGCATTTCGTTTACGTCTCCCGAATCGACAATCAGGTCAAAATCCGCGGACATCGAATCGAGCTATCCGAAATAGAAAACCTTAGCTTAAACCACGCCAATGTGGCTCAATGTAGTGCCATTTGCCAAGATCAACGTCTATGTCTGTTTTACAAAACACACGATGGCGCTGACTGCCAGGAAGAACTAGCAGTCATGTTGGCGAAGTCGTTACCAAGCGTTGCCCTTCCATATCAGTACTTTCTGGTCGACTCACTCCCGTTATTACCCAGCGGGAAGACCAACAAATTAGTATTATCAACTCTGCTGAGTTCTACCGTAGTTCCGTGAGGTATCATCATCGCTTGTTAGGGTCATCGCACCGCGTGTCAAAGGAAACAAGCCATATCAATACTAAGTGTCGTGCTTCGAGTATGGACTCAGAAAGCACATTTTAAAACGTGAAATGGACAGAGATTTATGAATTTTGCCTCTCATAAGGAGACATATGACATTGGAAGCGAAACCATCCAAGTAAGGCATTATGATATCAAACTTTTTTCTATATCAGATTATGCTCAGCAAGAAGTAGCAATTCCAAAATCTATTGAAACTTCTGTCACAAAACGTCAAGCAGAGTTTCTTGCAGGTAGATTAGCCGCTCGAGATGCACTAAGAGCTATTCAATTTTCTAGAAATGTTGATATCCCTATTGGCAGGTTCCGAGAACCGGTTTGGCCTAAGGAGATCATTGGCGCCATTTCTCATACCGACTCGATTGCTATTTCGTTAGTTAAGAATAAAAAAAAGGATGTTATTGTCGGATTAGACATTGAGAACATTATGAGTGAACACCTGTGCAATGACATAGAGCCGCTACTCATGAGTCCTAAGGAAAATGAGCTTCTAAAATCGGCTCCCTTACCACGTTCTATGCTTCTCTCTATATTATTTTCTGCTAAGGAAACTCTCTTCAAAGCTCTCTTCCGTGAAGTTCGTCAATATATAAACTTCTTAGACTCCGAAGTGACCTACTTTTCCTCCAAACAGCAAATAATTAGCTTGCGAATTACACTTAGCCTTATCGGTATCCGTTTTCGCGATAAATATGATGTCCACTTTCGCATATTTGGTGGTAAGGTCATGACTTTGTTAAATGAGTTTTCATGATTGAACGTATCACCTCCCCAATCATGAAAGGCCCCAACCGCTTTTATAAAATTAGAGAAAATGACTTGAAGCCCTTCATTTTCGTTATGTAGGCTACGCTTCATCGAGACCATAGAATATGTATACCAATGTTTCATTCTGCCCAACGAAATCTTGGCTTTTTCATCTCGCTCAAAGAACCTGATCCTGTTGAACTCTGAGAACAAAACCCTTACTTGTGATTCTGACAACGGTGTTGTCGGGTTACGTGTAATGAGTTAGTAAATTTGGCCACATAGTTAAATGAGGAAAAGTAAGTCAATTGATGCTTTGGTGAAGTGTACCTTGAATCGCATGTACAGCTTGCGTTGTTACGTTTTTCGCCTTCGCCAACTCAAAAATTAAGTCGTTTAAGGAGAGGTCTTGCGGAACGGTTGGAGCTGGAAGAGCTGCAGCTGTGGGCATACTGTCGAACGCACGAATGACATTTAGATGGAACTTAGGGCTAACCCACATTGCATAAGAATAAACAAGTTCTTTGCATACCCAAGTCCCCGCATTACTACCGCCACGTTTGGTGTTTACAGCAAAGCAGGAATTACTGCTTTGCTCAATTTCATTAACCAGTTCTTGAGTTTGCTGATTCTTAATAAAAATACTTGGACGATGTCGACTGTGTCCACCACTTGCTTTATGTAAATCATTTAACGAGTACAAATTATCAAGTGTGCGGATGTCTTTATTAACGATAGTTAGATTAGGCATGATGGCCTCCTATGCGACTTAATTAAATCACCACAAGAAGGTCCTAAACTTCGGGTGGTGAACTGAACAAGGTTAGGACTACCGCGCATAGGAACGGCTAGCCGAAGCTGCCTCGCCCTGCCCACCATAATGCTGATAGTACGTTTTTTAAGTAAAACGACTATGTTCAGGTGTGCCGAAGCCGCACATAAAAAAGGCCAGCAGAAGCTGACACTAATGTGCCCTATACAAAAGCGGGGCCCTAAACCCGACACTGGATTTTGCCAGTGTCGGGTTTAGGATGTGGGAGATCAGTGTCAAACGTTTAATAACGTTGCATATTGTATAGAGCATAGTTCTTACAATCAGCTTGCCTCACCCATGAACGTAGACAGGATTGAGACAAAAAATTCCAGAGAAGACACGCCGTTCCAGAGTCACACTAAATTATTAACTAATTTAGATTCGTTTTATTTGTAACTATTGTAGTTTGGCCACTCACACAAATACGAATGAGAATTGTTGTCATGGGTTATTTAAAGAAAATAATAGTTCCCTTATTTTTCCTCTCACCAATACATTGTTATTCCACAGAAATTAGAGGGGAAGCTTTGCAATCGAATGACTCTTACGAAAATAAGATTAGAGATAAAAAATCGTTAGCGTTAGAAGCCTCTGACTGTACTGGCAACTCCTCTTGGATTGACTACCCTTCCTTACCTCAAGAGCCTACAGAAACTAGTAAATCCGATATTAATTGCAGTTTTATGCAGTTTGCCTGGCAATCTTTTGCTTATTATACCAGTGACAAGACACCGGATTTATTCTTGAATATGATGCCGAAAGACAGAATATTTAAAGAGATACCCGATAGTTGGGACAATAAAGGTGATCAAGGATTAGTACAAAGTGAGATCCTTCAAGCCGGCTCTAATTTCCCATTGAACGATCAAGAAAGCAATCCGGTCTTCTATCAACAAAGTGTCAATAAAAAATTCTACAATGACATCGTCAAACACGGATTAAACAATAGCCAATGTGTCGCCGAGATTGACAGTGGGAAAACACCGTTTGAAATATCCCCAGGCTCCACTGAAGTAAAAACCTCATGGAAATTAATATCTAATAACGACAACCCTGAAAAATTTTTCACTATTCATAGAGATGTTGAGATCAACGGGGTAGTAAGGAGTAATGTTCTAATGGGCTTGGTTGGGATTCATGTAGTACGAAAAACAAGGAATCATCCTGAATTCATTTGGACCACATTTGAACACAAGGAAAACGCTCCTGATTGTGCTGATGTTCCTAACCTATCAAATTTTGAAAAATCAGGTAATTGGACATTTTTCAATCCAATGTCCTTTCAGAAAGTGAATACTTACTTCCCTGGTAAACCTACCCAAGTCTGTAGAGAAACACCCTATGGGGTTGGTGTTTTAACGAAAACTGAAGTAGCGAAAGATATAAAAGCGCTTAACGAGGCAATGTCAGATTATTACCAATCACGCAAATCTGTTTGGTCTAACTACTTCCTGGTGGGTACATCTTGGACAGTCTCAAACGAGAGTGATTTAAATAAAGGAGAGGTGCCTCCCACTTGGAAAAATGAAATAGGGGGTTCGAAGTTATTATCAAACAGTACAATGGAGACCTATGTCCAAAACCCTCAATGGTTTGCTTTAGTGCACCCTAAAGAAGATAGGGGCTGTTTTGCTTGCCATAAATATGATCCTTTAACAAAGAAAGCCTTACATTTAAGCCATATGTTTAATGCGGCCCAAGATTACGGTCAGTGTTTTCTTTAAGGCTTGATTTAGAGCCTAAAAATTAAAACTTCCTAACAAAAAGTGATCAGCTTTCCACTTTTATAATTTGCCTTTTAAGATCAAGGATTTCTTATAGAAAGAAACATTAATTAAACCGCATAATAACATTTGACAACTCAACACAATCCGTTGGATTTATAATTATAAAGAGTTAAGCATGCGCTCCAGACACCCTTGGTTAAACCGCTTATTCAGTCCCCACCCTCAATGGGTCTATAAAACTGGTGTTATGTTATTGGCCCTGTTGTTTAGCTTATTGGCTTCATTAGCCACCAGTCTTTATCAAGTTCATAATGAAATTAAGAATGACGTCGACTACCTCGATCAAATCGTTTCTGTTGCGATTAAATATGGGCTTGAAAAACCCACTCTTTCTGAAGCCAGCGTCGCTAGCGGTGAATGCTCCACTGACACTATCGAACAGTTAGAGAAGCTTTATGTGTCGCATCTACTTATGTCGATACCCATCGTTAATCTTGATAAGCAGAAGCCCTATACCTATTGCTCTCCTTTCGGTGTTGAACAATTTGAACAACGTAATTTTAAGAACTTACTCAATACACAATTAAAAGGAGAAATGTGGCGTTTAGCGATTTATTCTCTCTCTACAACCCCAAAACATCCCCCCTATCTATACGGTTCGAATGGACAATATGGCTTCCTCTTTCCATTACGCACGGAATACCTTTTCCTTGAAAATGATTTAGACCATCAACGCTCTATTCGTTTATCTTTACCAAAAGAAAATTACACTATCCTTGAAATAGGCAGTTTGCCCAAGGCCGATCGCCTGTACTCGAACTCAGTTGCTTCAAACTATCTGCCTCTTACCTTTGAATCCTCCGTCTCTACCTCACGAGTACTCTCGAAGTTTAAGCAAAACTTGTGGCCGGTTACCACTTTACTCTTTATGATTTCACTCACCATTCTTTGGTTATGTGTTTCCTATTGGCACGCAAAAAAAGAAATTGCTCTTCAAAAAGCGGTTCGAGACGCCCAGTTTTTCCCCTATTATCAACCCATCGTCGACGCACAAACAGGTAAAATGCTCGGTGTCGAAGCTTTACTCCGATGGCTTCCCTCTGATGGCCGTGTCATAGAACCAAGCAAGTTCATCCATTATCTAGAGCAAAGTGGGGAGATCATTTCAACAACAGAAAATCTCATTACAACCATTTACCGCGACTTATCGCCTTTGATGAGTCAAAACACCGAGTTTTATTGCAGTGTCAACATCACGCCTCTGCACCTACAAAATGACGATTTTTACCACTATTTAAAGCGGTTTCAGCACGACTACTCAAAACTGACGCTTGAATTAACAGAACGCCAACCGATTGAAAATTTAGCGTTTGCCAGTCAGCGTATCGCCTTGCTCAAAACATTAGGGCTTAAAATAAGCCTTGATGATGCAGGTACCGGTTATGGCGGAAACTCCTATTTGCATTATTTCGATATTGACACTATCAAAATAGACAAAATGTTTACACGCTCCATTGATGAAGGAAAGTCCGCTGTTCTCGATGGGTATATTGAGATGGCTAAACAATTAGAACTCAATCTAGTAGCGGAAGGAGTTGAAAATAAACTCGAAGCTAAAGGGCTTTTATTAAGAGGCGTATTTCAACATCAAGGTTACTACTACGCCAAACCTATGTCGATTGAAGATCTCCATCGCTGGGCTTTAGATTACGGTTATACTCACGAGCGGGTTAGTGAGACGCTCAACTAAAAACATCACGGAGCTTGCCTTATTCAACGACGAGCGCCCAAATAGATATCATTTTTTGGTGAGCTTTCATGGCCAGCGGCGAAACACTGGTCGCTGAAATTCGATTTAGAGAGAGTTGGAGTTGTATGTTGTTGTGCTATAAGGAGTTTCCTTTCTGTTTGAGGAAGGTTAACAGCCTGCGAGCACCATCAAATGATGCGAATCAAAAGGGAAATCAACACATAAAACAGCAAGCCCTTACTCGAACTTAATTGAAATCAGTAAAAGGTAACGACGAGGCGCAGTTGCGCAGGCGTTCAAGATTGCAGCGATATCCTTTTAGATACAGCTGACCGCACATCTATGAAAAAGATAACCACCTGCAAAGTAGGTGGTTATAAGTTGGAATATCAAAAACTCATACGTTAAACGTTAGGGAACTGAGACGCAGGACGCGTACAACTCTTCTTCTCCCAGACTCAACCCTTCGCCGCCATTCCTGAGGTCTATATTAAAAAAGCCAGGACCTCTACTCTCACTTGACCAGTAATTTAACCTGACTGGCCAGCCGCGCGCGTTGAACATATTGCCGTATGTATTGAAGAGCAATTTTAACTCATTTTTTGTTGCCAAACGCCAGTTGGTGCGTCCTGCTAAATCCTCATTACTATATGTACTACATAATCTATTTGCATTATCCCAAGAGAACCAAAAGAAATCTCCAGCAGGCCCAGAAGTTCCAATTTCTTGCGTAAAACCATTATTTGCACTTCCTCCAATGGAGAATAAAAATAATTTTGAGGGTGAATTGGTAAACAACTTCCCATTCCCAGTATCGAATAGATCAATACATGAAGCACCGACGGACGTACATCTATATACCTCCACGCTCACTGTGTTACTGGTGACGCCATCTTTAGTGGCGGTTATCGTTGTTTGGCCGACGTTGACGCCAGACAGGAAGCCTGTCGGCGTTACTGTCGCGGTACTCAGATCATCCGACGTCCAAGTGACGGAATCACTCACATCGGAGGAAGTGGTATCACTGTAGGTTGCGGTTGCCATTAGTGGTGTCAGTTGACCTTTTGCCACAGAAACCGAAGGCGGTGTGACCGAAATCGCGGTGATGACCGCAGCGCTGACCTCCACGCTCACTGTGTTACTGGTGACGCCATCTTTAGTGGCGGTTATCGTTGTTTGGCCGACGTTGACGCCAGACAGGCTTCCTGTCGGCGTTACTGTCGCGGTACTCAGATCATCCGACGTCCAAGTGACGGAATCACTCACATCGGAGGAAGTGGTATCACTGTAGGTTGCGGTTGCCATTAGTGTTGTCTGTTGACCTTTTGCCACAGAAACCGAAGGCGGTGTGACCGAAATCGCGGTGATGACCGCAGCGCTGACCTCCACGCTCACTGTGTTACTGGTGACGCCATCTTTAGTGGCGGTTATCGTTGTTTGGCCGACGTTGACGCCAGACAGGCTTCCTGTCGGCGTTACTGTCGCGGTACTCAGATCATCCGACGTCCAAGTGACGGAATCACTCACATCGGAGGAAGTGGTATCACTGTAGGTTGCGGTTGCCATTAGTGTTGTCTGGATGATTCCCAAGTGGTAACAATGACCTCCAATGAGTCTGCATCTAGTTTGTTTTCTTGGGGTGTGTTTTAGGGACGTCGAGCTCAAAAGCCGAACCGTTGGCGATTGAATCTAGGGTGATTGAGACCATTAGGGAAGGAATGTAAAACGGAAAAAGAAGATCGTGACACAACTAGCGCTGCACCGTTATGGTGCGAGAAAGGTTATTTTAATGGCGACTGATAATAGACTTTTTGAACTTTTTTGATGTATATTTTTCTGGCGCTTTCGGTACGTTTAAGAAATCCTGCATTATAAGCGCCTACGCTATTCCAGTTATAACCATGGCTGGCAAAGTTAGAGTTTAATACCCACGCACCTAATGAAACATTAAAACAAGGTTCGTAGACATTGGTTTCATTGACATTAAATTCAGCCAGTCGAGGAAACCAACTAGAGTTAATTTGCATGAGTCCAAAATCACGACTGGTTACTTGACCTTTTTTATTTTTGTTTTCGTTATAAGCATTAGGATCAAGACTGCTTTCAACTTGAGCTATCGATCGCAGCAGATCTGGATCAACATTATAATATTGTCCTGCTTCATCAAAACAAAACGAATACCCGACACTTGGAAATACCGACAATAATAAGATTAGTTTTTTCATAAGCTAAAAAATGGAGTCCAAAGGAACTCCATTATATCGCGTGAATTGACGTCATCAATATTCATTAGGGAGTAAAATCGTAGTGCAACTACGATCACGCTCGGTAATTATCCAGACTTGTTCATTACAAATGGTGTAACTGGATAAAACCCGCTCGCCTGTCTTGGTGGCTTCGTCATTGGTAAGTTTATCTTCAACACAGACATTTCCCCAATCACCATTTTGGTGACGATGTAAGTAAATCGGTAAATTCACACCAATATTGTTATTTAGCAGTTCAGTAATGCCTTGTGTACAAACAACTTTGCCAAGATCAAACGGCACAGCCGTACAAACATAATTTTTTTCTTTTGTTTCTTCGTTACCTGATATAACATTTTTAATGTTCATTTTATTTACCCCTGTATTTAAATTGAATTTTCCTTGATATTTGATACAGCAAATATCAAGGCGCTTTACTTTTAGCGTTTAATAAACGTCTTCCGTTTTACGAATGTGATTAAATACCTCATACACTTCATCGTAAGAAATGCCATACCCTTCGAGCTTTTCGACACAATCACAAATGTCATTGGTATAGAAACACTCGTGATTGAATAGCTCACGGCGAATGATCGCTTTTTTACCATTCTCTTCGATGTCTTCGGCGATCCCTTCTTGAGCAATAGAATCTAAACGGGTCATTAATTGCTTCGCATTATCAACAGGGCAAATTAAACCCATACCTAACGACGCATATTTCACGCCCTCTTTTTTTGCTTCATCGAACTGCTTATTAGAAAAAGCAAAGAACGCCCCCGCCTCATTCTTGCGAATCCCCTCATAATCAGGCTTAAAAACAATGAGGTAGACGTGCATCGCCGTCTTTGATCTAATGAATATCGCTGAACACACATTTCGAACAAGTGGGTTAATAATGCGCGACATTCAGATTCTACAACAAACCATACAAAACCAATGCCCCTCCATTCACAAAAAACGCGTTAGTTCTCTGATACTTGCTACAAAAAGTGTACTTGACGGCTCAGACTTAACGCTGACTAAACTAGGTCGCAAACTAGAAACTAATACCACGGTAAAACATGCGATCAAACGCGTTGATAGACTGCTTGGAAATCGCCAACTACATCGTGAAAAAGACCTTATTTATAAATGGCATGCCTACTTAATAACGGGCGCTAACCCATGCCCTGTGATCCTTGTGGATTGGTCTGATGTTCGTGAACAACTTCGTTATATGACGTTAAGAGCATCCGTTGCACTTGATGGTCGAGCCGTCACAATCTTTGAACAAGTTTTTGAGTATGGCCAATACAATTCACCGAAAAGTCACCAAACATTCCTCGATAAATTGCAGAGTATTTTGCCGAATAAAATCAGTCCGATCATCGTTTCTGATGCGGGTTTTAGAAATACTTGGTTCCGCCAAGTTCAGGAGAAAGGTTGGTTTTGGTTAGGTCGTGTCCGAGGTGAAGTATCAATCAAACAACCTCAAAAACCTTGGGTCTCAAATAAAACCTTTTATCCAAACGCTGTCCATAAACCCAAATATCTTGGCAACTGCTTATTAGCAAAGAGATCACCGATATCTTGTGAAGCCTATGTTTATAAGGGATTAGAAAAAGGCCGAAAAGCCCAGCGCCATAGTAGAACCAGCCAAAAACACTCCGCTACACATCTCTATCAACGCAGTGCAAAGGAGCCGTGGCTACTCGCGACTAATGTCCCTCGACATATCTTAAATGAAGTACAAATTACCAATCTGTACGCCAAGCGTATGCAGATAGAAGAAGCCTTCCGCGATCTAAAGAGTACCGCCTATGGGATCGCACTTCGTCACAACAGAACTCGCTGTACTAAGCGATTAGATATCCTGCTTCTTATTGCGTTGCTCGCTGAAATCTTGATGTGGTGGAATGGCCTAATTGCAGTACAAGCCAAATGGCATTTTGACTTCCAAGCCAACAGCATTAAACACCGCCGAGTTCTATCCATACCTCGTCTAGGGAGAGAGGTACGAAATCATCGGCGATATCAAATTAATGAATCCCAATATCAATGGGGAATGTTCGAATATCAAAGGCTCACACACAACGCAGGACTAGGGAAATTATGAGGGGATCCGTCAGCGCCTCATTAAATGCTTGCGTTTGTTTGGCTTGAATATAGTGAGAGAGATATTTCATGACTTACTCCTGACGTTAATACAAAAACATCCCAGTAATTAAAACGGGCAACGGTGAAACGAAAAGAGGGATCTCGAAGGGGTTGATACATCCTTAACAATAAAATTGTCAGTTAAGTCCCCTATTTTAAAGTGGTGCAAGATACTTTTCTCAACCTCAGCCTGAGTGGATGGGTAGAACTTAGAATCACGCAAAGTAAATCCCGCGATTTTGAGTTCAGCTAAGGTAATGTCGCTACACGGCGTAAGAGAAAAGCCGTGATCTTCTCCCTCTGTACGCTGAGGAATAGGCAGTAAAGAGATATCATTTTTTGGTGAGCTTTCGAGCCCAGCGCCGAAACGCTGGTCGCTGAGCGTCAATGTAGAGAGAGTTGGGGTTGAGTTTTGTTGTGCCATGACAAGTTTCCTTTCTGTTTGAGTATCACTTTTATGGAGCCGCTTGGCTGTCCAGATCTCAAACAGGGTTCTTCTCTGCAGGGGCGCGCAGCGTTTATTAACCCTTGCAGAGAAGGTTCTGATTGAGGATGGTGAACAGTCTGCGAGCGCCATCCAGTGATGCGAGTCGAAAGGAAAATCGGCACATAAGAAAACAAGCCCTTACTCGACCTTAATTGAAGCCAGTGAAAGGCAATAAGGAGGCACGACGATGCGCAGCTACGCAGTAGCGGAGGCGTTGGGTGATTGTTCGCCGTAACTTAATGTCACATCGAGCTTGCTCGATAACAGTGCCATAAGTTATCGCGAGAGGAGTGAAGCGACAGAATGAGCCGACCGAAGGGAGAACGCCCAATATTTAAGTTTAATGCGTACTTTATAGGTTGATTGGCGTTAGAAAAAGAACCGTCCGTACTCAATTTTCAAAGGTAAGCGTTCGAAGGCGGTTCAAGTCAAATATAGCAATAAATCTAAAGGGCGATTCGCCGTCTAGCCATTAACTCAATTAGCCCCCACCTTTTTGGTCAGGGAGAGTGAAAAGTGAAAAAGATTGATGCAAAGAAACGCAGAACATAGCAAAAGCTACACTTAGCTGTTCATGTCGATATACTCGAAACCATGAGTGTGGAAGTCAGTTTTGTTGCGCCATGAGGTTCTGAAAAAGAAAGGTTTTACCTCATTGAGAGCACCTCGAAAGAATGCAAGGCGTTGGGAAGAGAGTTACTCAATAAATAAAGCGGAAAAGCGCTAAAGCGAGTTTGAGATATTACAACGCTCAAATAGGTGAAATGATAGTAAATGTCAAAACTATGAACAAAATTATAGCTCTAGGTATGCCAGTTAGAAGCCCACGGTTAGCCATAAACGATGTAGCTTTGTCTCCAGGCAGATTTTATCAACACAACCCTTTATGCTTGAGCGGCTAATGAGAAAGTTGTGCTAGTTCGTCTGTATTCAATCCCGTGACATCCATAATGGTTTGTTGATCTAGACCATTAAGCAGCATCTTACGCGCCATCTCCTTGAGTGCTTCTTGGCGACCTTTTTCCTCACCTAATTGTATACCTTCTTGGCGGCCACGTTGCTCGCCTTGTTGGCGCAATTGTTCTGCAATAGTCATAAGTGTTTCCTCGTGTTTCGGTACTGATGAGACCAGTGACGTAATTAACGCTTCTAGGTTATTCGTTTCACCCACTTGGAGTAGGTAGCTCATCAATGACTGTACTTGCTTATCTGTAGTGTAATCGGTTAAGAGCAATGTGACCAGAGGCTCAAAGAAATCCATGATATCACGATGCCTTGCGTGCTTTTGTACAAGCTCAAGTAACGCGATGCGGCGATGCTGCATTATCTCATCATCGGAGATGACCGTGACATCGACCAATGGAAAATCTTGAGTATAAAGTGCTTTAGCCTTGTCAGGGTTAGCGAACCCTTTTAAACAATTCATTTTATAGGGATAAGGCGAGACTTGGCCATGGTAAAACTGCAAAGGTATCACCAAGGGTAAGTGCTCATGACCCGCTTCAATATGCTGTTGCATGGCAGCGATAGCGTAACGCATCAGTCTGAACGCCATGTGTTTATCTGGTCGACTCTGGTGCTCGATTAACGCGTAGACGTACCCTTCCCCCTGAGACGTTGTGAGAGAATAAAGAACATCCGAATAATAAGGCCGTAAACTTTCTTCAATAAAGCTGCCTGATTCGAGCTTTAAGGTCGTCAAATCACAGATTTCACGCAGCTCAGCAGGTAGGTGAATATCCAATAAGTCCTTAGCGGTTTCAGGATGAGTGAGAAACTGCTTAAAGAGCGCATCATGTGGCGTTGGCGTGGTCTTTTTCATACCGTTACCTTAACACTAAATAAGTCAAATCAGTACTAGGATAAAAATTCTGCACCACGTTGGTTTCTTTCTACACATCAATTTAGTTCATTTACTCTAAGTAATCTTTGCCCCATTATGCGTTTCGGCAGCTAGCTATCACAGAATGCAGCCGCCAATTTTGACCTACTTGTTCTTATGTCTAGAGCTCTAACTATGTAACCAAATCTGCTAATCCACTACATTAGAAGGGTAACTTTCTTCCCTGTAATTGATCGTTATCCCGTAAAATTCGAGCTTATCTAGTAATAAACTGCCGAATACCTTTTTGGTCATTTAATTTTCACATCTAAACCAAGTGATATTAAGGTACCTACCAGTGTTGTGATCACCACCGATATCAAGGAACCAATCAGCACATACTCAGTCATGCTTCGGTCATCTGATCTATTCAACTCACCAAACCTAAATATTGACTTAGCCGCCAATACGAAACCCACCGCTGCATAGCTCCCCACAAGCGTAAAGGTCAGTATTAACACTCGCTCTAAATAACCGATCAACTCACCACCTGCGATAAGACCACTAATACTAGTAGTATCTTTATCTGATATTGGAAACTTCCTTAAGACGCTGCCAATCACAATCGAAGTTGGCTTGAGAATTAGTAAGTAAGCAAAGACCACCATAACACCATCTGAGAACTTCTCATCTTGTAGTACGGCATCGATCGTTACACCATCTGCAATGTGAAAGGCAATGGCTATTAGCACTGAGACATGCAAAGTCTGGTCAATAATAAAATAGGAAAACTTACCACCATTTCGTGCTTTTACTTTCCACAAATCGATAATAAAATGACTTACCGCTATGATAACTACCAAACAAGTAGTTGAGCGCCAGTCAATACCTAACGCAATAGCAGGAACTAACAACGCGACGCCGTGTAATAGTGAGTGAAAGTACAGTTCAGTTGAACGGTAAGTGTATTTTTTCTTTGCTTCTACCCATTGGTTTGGCTGGAGGTAAAAATCACAGATGATGTGAATCATCAAGAACGGTATTAGAACATCAAAAAATTAAACATACTTGAGTCCCGTCACTTGGTTTATGAATCGCCAATTTAGCTCACTGATTAGCGGCCAACCTGAAGCTTTAAGAGACTTACTGGCAGTGGCAGTAGCAACATCGAGCTTTTCTGCTAACTCACTAATAGACAAACCTTCATTGGTTCGAAGCATCGGAAGCATAACTTCACATTGGCGCGAGGTTAATTCCGTTAGTTGTCTATCGAGGTACTTAAAGAGTAAGTCAAAGTGTTCTGTGAGTTCGAAACGGTCAGAGTTAAATAACAACCTGTCGCTTTTTAAGGCTTTTAGTCCACGCCCAGAAAGAACAAATGCTTCACCCATCGATTCAGAAACAGACTCACGCAAATCGGCATTAGAGGCAATAGCAAGGCTAATGCGACTATCAAACCCTTTGCCAAGCGCTTTAATGCCAATACGATAAATGATGGTGTATCTCAGAGCGCTTTCAATATCATGCACCACGGTCTGAAATTCATCGCCACGCTCAATACTGTGCGCATTTGATGAATTTCCTTCGGTGATTAGTCTCTGTATGTCTTTGATTCGTTTAAGAAGTTGTTCAAACTGTTCAGATGTTAGCTTGGTTGAGTTGACAATATCGCCGCTGATCACTGCGATAGGTTTAGAGGTAAGCTCCACATTAAAACTCCTTCTTTTATGTAGATGCCAGTTTAGCCGTTTATGGCTAATAATACAAATTTAGCCATTTATGGCTAATAGGTGAGAATTAGCCGTTTAGGGCTAAACGATTCATGAAGATTGTCATCACTTTTACGAGTGCCGTTCGACTACTGTGGTAGTGATCCAATATGATCTGCACCATCAATAATGGATACTGAGTTAAGCGACTTTTCCATATTTGAAGTAATTCATCAAATACTAATTTAGTAAAGTCACTGACTCACTTTTGCCCCAAAACGTGCCAGCTCGATTTAGGGCCGATAAATTTCGTCCCTGATTTATCGGCACTGCCCGAGCGAACGGAAGTAAAGATTCGGTGAGCGATTTCTCCCATTTTCGGTCAAAAATGGCATACCGCTCTAAAATCATCGCTTGTATTGTTATGCAGTCATGCAAAGAAACCGAAACTGTTTACACACAGAGTTTTTCTACTAGCTCAGCAAAAGACGCATCGATAGTATGACCCGCTGTGTCAATCTTGATGACATCTGTTTTCCACTTGTCGTAGTGGCGATTCTGTACCTGTTGCCAATTTGGTAGATTTAGGTTCTCAATTTCATTATCTCGTGTCTTAACTCTGTGCTCGTGCTCAGTGAGATCTGAGCACACAACCTCGATATTAACGAAATTAGCCCCTGTACTTTTTGCAACATCTTGCCATTCGTGTCGTGTTAGCTCTATTGGATTACAAGAGTCTGAAATAGAGCTAATCCCGAGAGCCAAATTATCTCTAATTATTCGGTAACTTAATCTGTACCCCTCCCCTTCAACTTTGAAACTACATAGATCTCTAAGCCCCTGCTCGAAGGTGTCGATACGCACATACATTGCGCCTGTACGGCTAGCAAGTAACTTAGCCAGTGTAGATTTTCCTGAAGCTGGAAGACCTGAAAATATGTACAAAGTAGGAGTGCTCATTTCGCCTCTTTTCCTTCTGTTCCTTTACGCAATTAGTGAACACAAGCCCGTATTTAACAGTACTGATGAACAGTATGGCAGAGTTACCTACAAACTCTACCAGATATCACCTAATGCATGGAGTTGAATAATCTGATGAAAATTCTGAATAGGTTGAATCCAAGACTATCGGTCTAGGATGAAAGCTTTTGTCCATTTTCTATCACGAACGGCATCATTTGAAGTGGTGTCGTTCTGCTACTTGGGAGATGGTAAACTCTTTGATGGGTAGGTTTCGTCCTAAGCTTCAAACTCAGTTCTGTCCATTTCCTTCCAACTACAAGCGTGATGACCAAATTAAAAAGGAGGTCATCATGGTAGTTTTCAACAAAACGAAACGAAGTGGCGTCAAAAAGCCTTTTCGGCTTGAGGAAATTTGACGGATCAGAACCAGATTAGAAATTGAAAATAATTTGATGCAGCTTGCGTTGCTCAACTTAGCTATTGATAGCAAACTTAGAGCAAGTGATTTGCTCGTTCTCAGAGTTTGCGATGTATCTTCGCAAGATAGGATATTTAACCGCGTTAAGCATATCCAGCGCAAAACAGATATTGAAGTTCAATTTGAGATAACGACAAGAACTCAGCAGAGTCTAATGAAATGGATTTTGATGGCTTCGCTACATGACAGCAATTTTATTTTCCCAAGCCAAAGGCGAAAGCAACAACCGATTAGCTATTCGTACTATCGATACTTAGTGAGGAGATGGGCTTCTAATCTGGGGTTGGATCCTAACTTGTATGGCACTCACTCGATGAGGCGAACAAAAGCGACGTTAGTCTACGCAAAAACGAAAAATATCCGAGCGGTGCAGCTACTACTTGGTCATACCAAGGTAGATAATACAATCCGCTATCTTGGGGTTGAATTAGAAGATGCATTGTTGCTTTCAGAAGGTACTGAGTGTTAATCGAAAAGGAACCTAAATACTTAGGTGTTTCAATTGCCATTACGCTGAAAGTTGTTACCCATTCACCTCTACACTTGATTATTTTCAATACTTTAAGTGCAAATACTACTAATCTGTCCAAGGTTTAGAGGACCTTGAACAGATTAGGTATACACAGTCTTAAATTAAATCTTGGAATGTGCGTTTTTTTTCTTTGACTTGTAAGCTTTCATTGAGATTTTCAACACAAGTTGTTCTTGTTTAGTTGAAATGACCTGCTTAGTTAAAGCTTTGTGGTGTAGGTCCGTGATAAAGTTTTTTTCCCAAGGCGTAAGACGGTCAAACTTCAATAAAATAATGTCATTGAGTACATTGAACAACTCGTATTGGCTTTTATCCATTCGACTGCTGAGCATTCAATTAGAGCAGTTAGCTAGAGAAATGACGTTAAGGCTTTCTACTTTCTCATTTTTTCCTAAGGTAATGATTCGATAAGAGATCCCACTCTCTAATAGTGGCCTTATTTCGATGTTGTCACAAAAACTAACGGCGACTTTTTCTACTAAGCTGTCCATATTCAACGTTTTCTTTTTTACGAAAACAAGAGTGACACTATTGCCTTCTGACTGTGCATTTACGAGTGTGATTAAGCCTAACTCTTGTGGCAGTTGGCTTGAGATAACCGTCGCTCTATAATCGGCAAGCCCACTAGATTTCATTGGGCTTATCTGACAACCGTTAAGCATGACACTGACGGAAATAATTACTGCTGTTCGTAGCATTATGCGTTCCTTCTTGCTTTCTTCTCCCTTTAGGTGCCTTAAAATATTTATTGATATAACGTGAAGACATAGAAGATAAGAGCGCACTGTAATCTAAACCGAATGTGACTTTTTCCCCTACAAATAGTGGTTTTCGTGAGGATTCAAGGACAAGATGATCACTGGTTGAAGACATGATCTTAATCCCATTCGGAGCCTTAAGCCCGCTGACACAAACATCTTGGCGGCCTAATGCTACAATAGCTTGTGAGACCTCCCCTCTATCTTGAAGGCTTTCTTTTTCACCAAAAGCATTTAACCCCCGAATCCCCCAAGGCAAAGTCGGTTTAGTCTTGGATTCAATCACTTCAGCGGTCAAAGAAACCGCATCCGTATGTAAGCCTTTGATATTTTCCTGCTCTAAAGGCTCACAGCCTAAAAAAATGGCTTCTCCTATACGAAGGTTATTTACTCGAGTTAAGCCTGTTCTCTGAAGAGCCCAGTTAACTGAAGCAGAATTACCCCCTGAAATAATTTCTAGACTGATCCCAAATGTAGCTTCAATTCCATCGGCAAGATCAGAAAGAACATTCATATTTTGCTCATCTGGAGCGACACCATACCGACAGGCTAAATTCGTACCAATTCCTTTTATCGTGATGTTCGGTAAAGAAACAATCTCACGGATAAAATCAATCACATAATTAGGCATCACACCTTCTCTTAGATCGCCAAGCTCAACCATAATAATAATATCGTGACAGCAATTTTGTTGTTCCGCTGCATGTGAAAGCCCCTGAATCACTTCAACTTCAGAGTTTAAACTCATATCACTGTATTTTATTACGCTCGCCACTTGACTGAGCATGGGTGTACGTATCAGCATTTTAGGGATAGCAATGCCAGATTCAGTCATCTTTTGAAGATTTTCGATTCTTGAATCGGCTAACATTTTTGCGCCAGCATCAATAAGAACTTGTGCGATGATAGGGTGGCCGAGGAAGGCTTTTGTTACAGGCGTAACGGATATGTTTTTCAGTGAGAGCTGAGTAATCAGGTGCTGAGCGTTATGGTGAACTTTCCCACAATCGATGTGTAACCTAGGGTAGTTCACCCTTTTTCGGCCAGTTTACTTGCTATTATAGGGAAGGCTGACGATACGATGTGTAGTAGATGCTCAACAGGCTGTGACAAGACATCAGTAACCGGTAGACCAAATTCGGTAGTGTAACTGTCTATCGCACGACAGGTTTCATCTAAAGACATATCTTCATGATTCAGTGTTAGTCCAATAACATCGGTATTAGAAAACGTTTCGATAAGATTTATTTCTGAGGCAATCGAAGGCATTGGGCAATCAGGAAAATCACTACGATATAAACGTTTAGGAGCATGTTGCAATATCACACCCGTTGGACAACTGCCACGTAAGATAAAAGCGCTGGTTGAAAACGCAGGGTGACTTAAAGCTCCTTGCCCTTCAATAATTATCAGATCCGGATTTTCTTTTTCATAGGCCTGTACAATGACAGATTCCAACTCACCGGCACAAAATTGTGAAGGAACAGCATCGAGTGCAACGCAGTATTGTGCGCCTTGCATAATGCCTGTTTGACCAGTGGCAATCAGAACGACGTTAAGGCCTTTTTTAATCAGTTCATTCGCCAATATTGTCGCTGTTGTTCGTTTTCCTAGCGCGCAATCCGTCCCCATGACAGCAATTCTCGGACATTTAACGTTGTGTATTTTCCCGCTAAACGTTTTCAGATCGCCTTTATTTTTAGGTTTGCGAGTATCGAATATTCGAACGTTATTCTTTAAGCTAGCTTCTAAAAATAGAGGATCATCGGTTAGGAATTCATGTAAGCCATTTACGATGTTCATTCCTAGTGACATGGCATTTAAAATGATGCTTTTATCTAAGTCAGATAAAAAACCACTTGATGGCGCAATGCCAAAAATGAAGTAATCGGGAATACTTTCCGCGTGAATGATAGCTTCTTCAGCATTGGCAAGGATCGGTATTCCATTGGCTTTGTTATCAAGTACTTCTCCAGCATCTAAGCCGGCAGACACACTATCAATAACCGATAGAATACGATAGCTTAATGAATGCCTCACTAGCCCATTAGCGGTTTTACCATCAATTTCACCGAAATTACCTTCGCAATATATAATTGCCGAAGGGATGACAGGTTTCACTTTCTGAGCAAGTGGTAGCCAAGGAGCGATATGGGTTACATCGTAGTTGGTTTTGAAATTTTCAATTCTAGTGAGTTTGAAGATGTTTCTTAACTTTTGGGTTGAAATAGACATAATTAAAGCCTGCTATGAGGCTTAGGAGGGCAACTAAGGAGTGCCGAGATGCGAGTTCGGAAAAGAAAAGAAGCCCCTACTAAGCGGTAGGGAGAACAACCAAGATAACACACTCACCAGACTTTTTTTGATTATTATTCATACGTCCTCTAAGTCTATTACTTTCAGGCTTCACCCATGCTAACGTGACTGATTAGAGGTCTAAGACTCATTGTTCAACGTCGCCGTATCAACCTCTGGGCTTTAAGGTTTCAAGATGTTTTTTCTAATATCAGTTAATTGGATTAGAGTTTTTGATCTAACGCGTTTTTTGTCCAAAAGCTTCGCAGGTTGAATTTTTACCCGTGGCACTTTCTAGAGCGAAAGTGCCCCATTCTTTCTTAGCCCTGTATTTACATATATAACTATAATTTGTGGGAAACGAATTGTTTCCTCCAAATCTCCAAATTGTTACTCAATTGTGCAGTCGCTTATTATCAAACGAGTTATTAGGTATATATGCTCAATTAAATTTGAAAAAATACCGCTAATGCTTTGTCCTGTCTATTTGGTTCGAGCTATCATGAGTGTTGAAGACGTCAAGGTTACTTCCCAGAACGACCACATTGGAGTATCCCCCCTGAGTCACTGGAGACAAAGTAATTGACGCGTAACGTCTTATGGTAAGGTGGATTAAAAATATACAGCCCAGCCGATTAGGAAGCCTTGTGACGCTGTGTCGTACTGAAAAGTCCCTCTGTTTTCGTAATCAACCCATGTCGATTTGTAGGCAACATTTAAGTCAGACCAACTGTTTATCTGGTATCGCACGCCAGTTAACAGAGATGAGGTAAAGTCGGTATCACTACCAAGCCCTGCATCAATAGTTGCGTGAAACTTCCAATCCTTATTGATCTGCGTTATCCATCTCATACCTATTTGATAGTCAACCCAATCTTCATCGAGTGATCGATCTGCACTTAGCTTGCCACCTGAACCGTAAAGCTTGGCATCGATGTCGTTATCCCACCAACGAAGCCCAAACAGATAATCAATTGTGCCAAAATCGTATTGGTAGCGCTTAAAACCCTTCACATCTAAAACACCTTGTCGGATATCAAGATTACCTTTCAATACCTCTAGGTTACTACCTAACACTGAATTTGTTTTTCCGCTTAGCTTCATGAAGCTGTAGTCAATGTAATATCCCCACTGATTGTCATAGATACCCTCAAAGCGCACCATTGCGGTCATATCAAGATGATCCATGATGAATGAAGGATCAACATCGACATCTGCAGACAAATCATCAATGGTGCTGTCTCCGCGGATGTTGAGTGCGAGCGCGTAAATTTCGAAGCTATGTTGCCACTTTTTTGTATCCGCTTGTGCGCTTGCTTCCTGAGCATTTACGGTTGAACTTGCAGCCAATGTTAATGCGAGTAGGTAACGCCATTTAGCCATATTGATCTCCTGCTCCGGTTTGAAGAGTACACACTATAAATGTATGTATTAATTAGCCATTTTCTATATATGCAACTTGTATATTTCTGATTGTAGACTATGTTTTTTAAAAAGTAGGAATATGAATTTACAAAGTGTTTTCTTGTTCGTCGCGGTTTTAGGCTTAACGCCTATTGCGTTGTCTTACGGCTACGCCCCCATGATTTCTATGGATTATCTTTTCGGAATCGATGCTAGTTCTATCAACGTGACTCATATTTTTCGAGCAGTGATGGGGCTGTATTTGGCACTGGCTTTATTTTGGGTTTGTGGCGCATTGATAAAAAAGTATCGACTGCCAGCGCTTTATAGTTTGGTGGTTTTCATGCTGGGTTTGGCTGCAGGCCGAGTTATCAGCTTAGTATTAGATGGCATGCCGCACTGGCTGCTTTTTGTCTATCTAATCTTGGAGCTTGGCTTTGGTTTGATCGGAATAAAAATGATTCACAAAGAACAATCTGAAACAATATAAGGACATTCTATGAAAGGGATTTTTCACCTTCTTACCTTGAGCGTGTTGAGTAGCTTTTCGCTATCGGCATGGTCGGCACAAGAACAACCCAATATCTTCGTCATTTTCACCGATGATATTGGGATCTCAAACCTGAGCGCTTATCACAATGGCGTGATGAGTAGCCAAACACCAAACATCGATAGTATTGCTGAGAAGGGAATGCTTCTGACAGACTACTATGCGCAGCCATCTTGTACCGCCGGTCGTTCTGCTTTCTTAACCGGGCAATTACCAGTTAGAACCGGAATGCATACGGTTGGACTGCCGGGTGGTCCTGTGGGTTTAAGCGCAGATACACCAACACTTCCCGAGGTATTAAAAACCATGGGCTATGTGACTGGTCAATTTGGCAAAAATCATTTGGGTGACCGAGACGAGTATTTGCCAACGATGCATGGGTTTGATGAATATTGGGGCTGGTTGTATCACTTAAACGCAATGGAATACACCGAAGACCCAGATTGGCCGAAAGACGGATCGTTAAATGCGTTTGCTCCTCGAAATGTGATTTACTCTAAATCTGATGGTAAAGGTGGCCAAAGCATTGAAGACGACGGTGCGCTTAATATCGAGCGTATGAGAACATTGGATGATGAAGTAAACAAACATGCGATCAACTTCATTGAACGAGCCGTAGAAGCGGAGAAGCCATTTTTTACTTGGTACTGTCCATCACGAGGTCATGTATGGACGCACCTTTCTCCTGAATATGAAGCGATGCTTGGCCAAAATGGTTGGGGACTTCAAGAAGTCGTGATGAAAGATCTTGATGATCATGTCGGTGAAATGTTGGCGAAAATAGATGAACTTGGCATCGCCGATAATACTATTATTATTTTCACGTCCGACAACGGCCCTGAAATCATGACGTGGCCAGATGGTGGCATGACACCATTCCACGGAGAGAAAGGTACAACGTGGGAAGGTGGAGTTAGAGCCCCTGCCCTGGTTAGCTGGCCGGGTAAAATCCCTGCGGGTAGTGTCGGTAATGGCATCTTCGATGGTATGGATTGGCTACCAACATTGGTTGCAGCTGCGGGTGGTCCAACAGATTTAAAAGAGAAAATGCTCAAAGGTCACGATGGCTTTAAAGCGCACCTCGATGGTTACAATCAAGTCGACATGCTGACGGAAAAAGGCGAATCGAATCGTAATGAAATTTACTATTATGAACGAGATAAGCTACAAGCCGTTCGCGTAGGTGATTGGAAGGCTCACTTCATTGTGCAAAATCGTGGATGGGGTGGTCCGAAAGATGAATTGAATGCGCCGTTACTCTTCAATCTACGTCGTGACCCTTATGAGAGAGCTGCAGAAGAGTCAGGTATGTACTTGAAGTGGATGGGAGAAAAAATGTGGGCGTTTGGTCCTGCTCAAGCTGCTATTCAACAACACTTAGCGACATTCCAAGAGTGGCCTCCAATAACGCCTGAAACACCAGCAGAGAAAGTAGGTGGTGTGGGTAACTAAAGAAAGGTCTTATATGTTGCCTGGAGGTATATCCAGAGTGGTCAATATAATTTGGCCACTAAATTGGCGGCTTTAGCGATATACTAGGCAATCCGTTAATCACTAATTAAACAAAATCTGTAACTCGGAAATGTCCGTGCGACCTGAAGTCGTATGAAGCGTTGTTCACCACGACAAGAGTGAACCATCTGTATCACCAGATGACCCTAGGTTCCTGAATAAAGCAGCGGAACCGACAATGTAACGAAACTCAGTCGTTAGCTGAGTGGGAACGGAATCGTGAGAAGATGTTCCTCCTGAGAACCACAGCTCGGGTGAGTGCTAGGGAGTCAATATGATGAATGTAATGTGAATCCATGTAAGGTGCGTTATACGATGAAGCAGCGGAAGTGGTTAATACGCTGTAGCCAAAATGGCAATGAGAGTCGGAAAGAGATTGGACATTACTCTTTCGTGATCAGCGTACTCTTCGCACTATAGTGGGCATCTAAGTTGACATTTTTACGCAACATACGGAACAGGGTAAGCCTGTATACCTCCCTATGGGAAAGCGACCTGTGAGGGTTGCCGATAGGTATGCAGGTAAAGGAGGCTAGAGAAAGCGAATGTCCCTTTGTAATGAAGGGGATACAGGTTTATATCTGGCGCGAAAGCGAGCTGACTTCTAGCTGGTCTCCCGTTGCGAGATAGCTTGAAGAACTTTATTAAAGAAGAAAAGCAAATGATGATTTCGAATGAAATTAGTGCGTCTTCTGACAACGAACCGTGGTTTCTTATTCACTGAGTGACCATTGGGTAGTTTTAAAGCTTTAAGTGTGTATCGCAAAGGTAATTTATTTACTGGGTGCTTAACGGTGCCTTTGTGGAGGCTTGAGCCGTATGCAGTGAAAGTTGCACGTACGGTTCTGAGGAGGGAGGCACCTGGCAACAGGTGCCGCCTATCCGACAATCACAGGCCAAATTTTTACCCGTGGCACGTTCTACCTCAGAAATTCTCCAAAATTATTAAGAGTAAATGCTCATTCATATCCTGTTAATGTTAGTTGGCCTTACAGTAAATTTTCCGATTTCAACTCATCTAGAAATTATGCATTTCTTAGTAGTCTAACTCCCTTGCGTTGTTACTAAATTATTGATTGTGAATTGAGCTAGTAAGAGAAACACGACATTATGTGAGGGTTAAAGCGGCTGTGAGCCGTCTAATTAGCGTTATATGCAGGAAAGGAGATAAATTGAGTACCCCGACTTTATACATATTTTCAGGGCTTCCGGCTTCTGGAAAATCAACACTTGCTAAGTTGCTTTCGCATAGAACAGGTGCAATGTATGCTCGTATCGACACAGTAGAGCAAGGGATTAGAGAACTTTGTAATTTCAAGGTTGAAGGCGAAGGTTACAGGTTAAGTTACAGAATTATCAGAGAAAATCTAGCTCTTGGGCTAAGTGCAATTTCTGATTCATGCAACCCAGTCGAACTAACGCGACACGAGTGGCAAGAAGTTGCGGAAAGTGTAGGTGCTAAGTTTGTAAATATTGAAGTTCGGTGTTCAAATGCCAAAGAACATAAGCATCGAGTTAACACTCGAAAAAGCGAAGTGTGTGATCACCAAGCGATTCTGTCGTATCGTAACTACCAAGCGACTTTGTCATTCGCTTAATTACCGAGGGAAATTGACGGTCTCTATTTTTACGTAATCCTTTGACTAGTGCTACGAATTAGTCAGGGGTGTATAGGATGATCGTTATGGATACTCAATCTCAGCTTACCGTGGATATCATCGCGAAAGTTGCTCTCGGTAAAATATCAATTACTAATGCCTCTAAGCTCCTCAATAAGTCTCGCAGAACCATTGAACGTTATCTCAGGCGATATCGCTCTGATGGTATCCGATTTGTGGTTCATGGCAACACAGGAAGGACACCCGCTAATAAAATACCCATTACCTTAAAGCAGCAAGTTCAAGCTCTTATAAAGGCCAAGTATTACGACTTTAACATGCTTCATCTCGCCGACATGTTAGAGGTATTTGAAGGCATCAAAGTAAAGCGGGAGACGCTTCGTACCTGGGCACATGAAATCCATCATGTAAAACGAGCCAAACATCGACGTTCTAAGGTAAGAAGACGACGTGAGCGTATGGAGGCCGAAGGCTTAATGCTGCAAATGGACGGCAGTCCACACCTTTGGTTCGGTGATAAAAAATCTTGTCTTATCGCCATGATTGATGATGCAACCAGTGAGGTTCATGCGGAGTTTTTCCCTTCAGAAACCACCGAAGGATGCCTCAAAGTAATGAAAACTTATATCGAGAAAAAAGGGCTTTTTAAGACTCTTTATGTCGATAGAGCTGGCATCTTCGGTGGACCAAAACGTTGCCACTTCTCCCAGATGCAACGAGCCTGTGAAGAGCTGGGTATAGAAATTATTTTTGCCAATTCGCCTCAAGGCAAGGGTCGCATCGAACGTGCCTTTGATACGTTCCAAGATCGTCTAGTCCCTGAGTTAAGGTTGGCTGGGGTTACTGATATGATCAGTGCAAATAACTACCTACAAAACACCTTCATCCCTGAGTATTGGGCAACGACCCTCACAGTTAACGCCAAATTAATGCGCTCTGAGCATACACCCGTTCCGAAGTACCTGAACATTGACGCGATATGTATTCAAAAAGAATATCGAAAAATCCGTCGAGATCATACCTTCAGTTACGCCAACGCAATGTATCAAATCACCTCCCCGTTACGGCACTCTATCGTGAGTCAACAAGTCGAATTACGTAAGCAACTTGATGGGGGTTTTACGGCTTATTTTGCCGACCGAGAGTTATCGATTAAAGAGCTTACTGAGCCTAGCTCTAGGAAAGAATACGGAGAAGAAGTTCAGAAAAAGCTCGATGTCATAGAGCTTGCCAATAAGTTAGGCAATGTGAGAGAAGCGGCTCGACAAAGCGGTTGTTCTGTCAAAAGCATTCACAACAACCGTCAATTACTTGAAGCCCATGGCCCACTTGCTTTGAAACGTCTGTATGGTCAATCACACAACAATAATCGCATCGATGAAAAGACTCGAAATATCGTCATCTCATTAACACTAAAATCGCCTCACCTAACCTCTATTAGGATAAGTGGTGAGATGAGGAAGCGCTTTAACATCTCGATTAGTCACTCAACAGTAAGGAACATCTGGCTTGAAGAAAAGCTGAATACAAGAGAGTTACGGGAGGCACGTGCCGAGGAATCAATTATCGAATAGAAACTAATCTGCAATAGTGGACTACTATGAATAAAGCAACGACAGAATCCTTCGGTATTTAGACCGTCAACCTCCCTCGGTAATCACACTCGAAAAAGCGAAGTGACCAACCTAAACCAGCCTACCTGGCAACAGGTTCAAAATCGTTACTACGAACCGTGGGGCGATAAGGTGATTCAAATCGACACTGCGGGCCAAACAATTGAAGAGTCTTTCGCAGAATTAGTGGGAAAGCTTAGTGTTTGAAAATGCATACAAGCGTTTAAGGTTTCAAGATACTTCTTCTAATCTATATCGAGCGTGTTAGACCTTAAACTCTAACGCGTTTCTTGTCCACAAATTTGTTAAAGGGTAGTCTCCTACCCTATTTCAATCAGCGGCCATAAGCCGCTTTTTTAAATCCAGCCTCGCTCAGCAAAAGACACCACACACTCAAATGAAACCACAAAGTGGTCCAGTACTCGGATATCAACCAATGCCAACGCATCCGTCAGTTGACGGGTAATGCGTCGGTCAGCTTGACTTGGGGTGGCGTCGCGTAGAGTAGGGGCAAGTACGCCATACCAGCTTCACAGCTGGCGGTTTTACTCACTCCTCTCTCCGAACCGGACGTGCGAGTTTCCCCGCATCCGGCTCTCCATTTGACAATCATCAACTCGCAGTTTCTTGTGTTCCATCATGTGATGCTTTCGACATAATGTTACCAAGTCTTTTACCGCCCACGATTTAACGCCTCTACGGTGATGAACTTGGATGTCATTTTGTTCTTTGCATATCACACATGCAAAGCTATCTCGCTTTAGTACCTTTAGTCGTCTATAGTGCCAGTCCTTTGGATACTCTCTATTATCTTCACGGCTCATCCGTGCTGTTAGATATATCGAAGGCTCTGGACCTTTAAGTCCTAGTGGTGGTTGGATTTCGTTACTGGACGCGACTAGATAGGGATGTTCAAATCCATTTCTGCCACGATTCCAATAACGAGAACGATTGAGCTCTTTTGCTGATGGCAGCCATTGATGTACTTGAATACCGAATGTATTCGCTACCCATCGTTGACGTTTCATGATTGTGCATGTTTTGTCCTTGATGAGTTGCACCTTTCTACTTCCTTTGTATTTTGCCAGTAACCACTTGTGGTATCTGTGCCACGCATAGCGACTGATCGCTTCTAAATCACTGAGTAAAGATGTATGTTTATAATATTCACACCACCCTCTAACTACTTGATTTATTTGTTTCATCTTCGTAACTTCATCATATAAAGTTTGGTTTCGTGTAGTAAGACTTTTAAGCTTAGCTTTCACACGCTTCACACTTTTCATTGAGGGGCGCAAGTGTACCACCCATCGTCCTTCCGAGTAGTTCCGTTTAATATAGAACCCCAAAAAGTCGTATCCTTTGTTAACGTGTGTAATTAAAGTTTTCTCCTCAGAAAGAGTAAGTTTTAGCTCTTCCTCCAGAAATTCCTTAATTTCAGCTTTAGCTTGCCTTACTCCAGCTATCCCATCATTTGATACGACAACAAAATCATCGGCATAGCGAACCATGGTATAATTACCGCGACCCGCTTTCCTCGTATTTTGTCTTTCTGATTGAGATAGCTGCCATTTCTTCGCTGCCCATTGATCAAATTCGTTCAAGTATAGATTTGCTAGCAGTGGGGAAATGATCCCCCCTTGCGGTACCCCTTCACGAGTTTGAGCAAATAGCTGCTTTTCCATGACACCGGCACGAAGAAAGCGATGGAGCAGAGAGATGAGTTTCCTATCTGCTATCCGCTTTTTTAACAATTTGAGTAATATTCGATGATTAACAGTGTCGAAGTAGCTTTTTAAGTCCCCCTCAATAACATAGAAATGTTTTGATATGGAGTTAGCTAAGGGCATCAACACTGCAATCGCATCCATAGTGCATCGACTTTTCCTAAACCCAAAGGAATAGGGATGAAAATCCGTTTCGTATATAGGATCGAGTGCCATTCTTATACCTTCCTGAACAATACGATCTCGTAAAGCCGGAATACCGAGAGGACGTTTGGTTCCATTCGGCTTTGGTATATAGACCCTCTTTACAGGTAGTGGACGGTAATTCCCTGACTTTAACTGTTCTATGATCAAAGACAGTTGTCTTTCATAGGTTTGTTTAAAGTAGTCGCGAGTTTTACCATCTACGCCATCTGTCCTACTTCCTGGCCTAGATAACACATTAATAGCAGCCTGATGTATCCATGTCTCCCAATGAAGAAGATCGTATAAACGATTAAATTTATACTCTGGATTCTCAGTTGCTTTCTTTGCAAGTGTTTGTTGTTTTTGGGCGATCGTTGAAAGCAACATTACCGTTGTTCTCCTGCTTAATTCACTTTTACAAACGTTTTGTCAAACTGCCTCCCTTCGCCATGTGATTAGCTTTCCTAACCTCGGACTACTACGAAGGCTCCGCCCTTTCTAATTGCATGTAGGTTCAGGCTCCCAGATCTTGTTGCCAAGATAACAATAGAAAGTTCCCAAGTTCACATATGTAACGTCACCATCTTGCCTTAGACTCTGACTGTACCCCTTGCACGGCTCGTCGCCGTGCTCGTCACTGGGAGACTTGAACTCGTATCTCTGTAGGAGCGTTCAGTCTCTATCCAAGCGAGATTTCTCCCCCCGTCATAGGTGGAGATCCAGTGACTCTGTCTTGTCCCTACCTTCATAACAGACAGTCCAACCTTCGAGGCGTCAAACATCAGTTTCTTTCGTAGTCTTAGCAAGACTCTGATTAGCAGCTCTCCATTTCGTAGGGGAAATGTCAGCCACATTGTCAAAACGGCTTCACACAACAGCCAGCCTAATGGAAGTTGCATGCGTTTCTAATCATTGATTACTCCTTGAAATCAAGCAATTACATTGCGTTTTACATATGCGCTTCTTGGCGCACCACTTGGGTGGTTATGATAGAGAATAACCGCACTCGCGTTCGTGGCCAGCGACGCTTTCACGACTTCACGCGGATAGACCGAAGCGGCATTAACGGTACCGTAGAACATCTCTTTGGTGCGCAACACTCGATGTTGATTATCGAGGAAGATAATCCCAAACACTTCAGACTCACAAGCGGCCAAAGACGTTTGGCAGAACGATTTCACCAATTCAGGCGAGGTTAATGGTGTTTGTTCTGAAATAAACAGTTTGGATTTGAGAATACTTGCGGCCTGGTCAAGGATGCCCTTTTCTTCTAATGTGAATAACGAAACATTTGAGTATTGAACACGTGCTGACATGGTATTTCCTTTCGGTCTTGGTGAGCGTCTGACTGTCCGTACCCAGTTGCAGGTTCTGTAGCGCAAGGGCGCGCAGCGGCGAAGCCTCCCTAGCGCGAGGGTTCTCAAATGGGACGGTTTAAAGGAAGCCGCGTCAACATGCCAAAGGACAGCCTAAGCCAGTACCTCAACCCAAAGCACGTCGCCCAGTTAGAAAGATCCCTTCCCCACCAAAAGGGCGCCCTGCTGGTTACTCGACTTGCGCCACTCAATATTAATGCCTGCTCGTGACGAGCGTTTTTCTCGGTTTACTTGATTGGATGATTGCACACCGAATGTTCGCATCCCCCTCAACCAAGGACTCCCCCTCCGACGACGCGCTCATATTTGTCACAAAAGAGCCTAAACGTGCTCACTCGATAACGTTGACCACTTAGTACAGGACTGAACAGGGCGTTGCTCGTCTAAAAAATCGTCCCGCTTGAATGCCGCGAACGACTAGAATATCGAAACAAAATCCAGACACACTAATGACCTTCTCTTATGAGTGTTTGATGACATTACACAATAAGAAGACTTCAGTCGTCATACAGAGAAGAGAGCAAAACCTTTGCCGATGCACGATGCTCGGAGGTGGTTTCTCTCGTCCTTTCCGTTTTCTTCGCGTAGGCGTAGTCTTCTCGCATCTGCTTAATGGTGGTAGTGTTATCACACATACTGATACTCACCCCCTCCCTCGGTTGCCTTCCTCTAGTATTAAAGAGTCGGTATACCCAAACTCATTCACCAAAATCTCATGAACCTTGACGGCCTTTACGGTGGAGTAAAAGTCGGTTGAATTCACCCAAATCACGTGCATGGATATGTCAGCGGATACTGTAGAACGAACTGTCATGTGACCCCCTAAGCGCCAAAACGCACATCAAAACAAAATCCTGAGCACTTAAACGTTCCCTCCCCCATTGTCACAAAGCGCAACGCTGGAAACACAGACCCGTAAGTGGTGTACATAATGATGTGATCCACTCGTTCGTGAAGAAACCATTCACCAAAACCAGCGCCATTTAATTCGATGAAAAAGTTACGGATTTCATGGAAAGCAAAACGACGCGACACCAATTGCGGAAACTGCTGCTTGATAGCGTCAACGAACCCTTGTTTTTTTAACGCCGTGATATCAGCCTGTTGCTCTGGCGACTGACGACGACTGAACATTTTCAAACGTTGGATTTTGGAAACAAAATCAGACTTTCTTTTCGCCTCATCACGACACTTTTTGACTTGATAGCGCAACTTCAATACCGCCAAAGGACTAGAGATATCATTTTTTGGTGAGCTTTCGTGCCCCAGCGGCGAAACGCTGGTCGATGAATTTGAATTAGAGAGAGTTGGGGTTGAGTTTTGTTGCGCCATGAGAGTTTCCTTTCTGTTTGAGTATCACTTTTCGGAGCCGCTTGGCTGTCCGCTCTCTCAACATCGTTCTGCTTTGCAAGGGCGCGCAGCGGCGAAGCCTCCCTTGAAAAACAGGTTGTGGGGAGACACGGTTAACAGCCTGCGAGCCCGAAAATGAGGCGAGTGAAAGAAATCGGCGCATAAGAAAACAAGCCCTTATTCGAACTTATTCAAAGACAGAGAGATCAACGAGGAGGGAACGACAAGGCGCTAAGACTCTTAGGGCAGTCAGGGCCTAGCCCGCAGGGTGACGCCTACCTTGAAAAACGCCGCCTAAGGCAACATAAGAATCGTGATAAAGACACGTTTAAAGTGTTTGTCTGTACAAGGAAATGGGCTCAGAACAGGTAACAAGACTCTTCAAGTGTCATGTTCATCAGTGTTTGAAGTTAAGTCCGAGGTAGGCCCTATGACATCGCTTAAAGTCTATAACGAGCCTTTATATAAACATGTATTACATAGGTAATACATGTTTAATTCATTTTGTTGATCAACTCGATGAGATCTTCATCATCGATCTTGTCTCGATATAAAGCCAAGGCTCGGTACAGTTTTGCTGCAGACACATTTCTCTCTGTCTGCTCTTGCAGATTTGCTACCCAATCAGTTATCCGTTCTTTATCAGTCAGTGACATTCTAAGAGTCAGAGGAGGCACCTTATAAGATGTCGTCACCTTCTTTTTGACAGTCGTAATTCCATTCGACTTACTTGAACCCTCGTTCTTGTCACTAGAGATAGCTGTTATAGCTCCTCGTTTCTTTAACTTGCTCATGTGTATTACCTATGTATTACATTAAATTTAAAAGAAACGCAGCGAGTTTTCGGTAATCGTTATTAACAAGAGAACCCGATTTATAAAATCGCACAGGAGAAGAAACGGCATTAGCTTGTCCGACATGCTCAGAACGACGGACAGATACTGGTAGCAATTTATCTTGTATTACCTCCAATTCCTCATCAATGAACTCATTAATAATAGCGTTTCTTGAATCGACCTCGTTCCTCAGAATCAGATAGTTGCCTTCGTCATCCTTAATTTCAGAGACAGCTTCGAGTAAAGGACTAATGCCGTCCAGTGAAAATGCACCTGAATCAACAGGGATCAAAATAAGATCTGAAGCCTGGATTGCGTTAAGAGTGGTTAGGGATAAGTTTGGTGGAGTATCAAGAAGAATGAAATCATAGGTATCACCTAACTTTGCCAATTGCTTCTCTAAAATTCGTTCACGATTAATCTTTGTCAGTGATGTTTCGATGACACGTGACAACTGAACATCAGCGGGAACAACATAGAGGTTTTCAATAGAGTTCCCATTAAGCTTTGCAGGTTGAATTAAATCGACAATGGACACAACTTTAGGCTTATCAAACAAAGCAGCAACCGTCTCTTCAAACTTAAAATCACGTTGTCCGGTTAACGTTTTGGAGCAGTTCCCTTGAGGATCAAGGTCAATGACTAACACTTTTCGTTTTCGTGTAAGCTCAGCTCCTAAATTGACAAGAGTCGTGGTTTTTCCAACGCCACCTTTTTGGTTCGCTGCGCTGATGATCTTTGTTTTCATAGTAGACACCTCATGTATTACATGTGTAATACATGAGTAATACATGAGTAATACATGAGTAATACATGAGTAATACATGAGTAATACACAATAATAAACACACATCGCCCTGTCAATGTATTACATAGGTAATACACTTTTCATTAAAAGTTATCCATCCGTTACTAATCGATAATATCAAGGCTGTAAAAAACCTAAAGAAGATGGCACCAGCCGCGTTGAATTAAGTTATTAGGCTTCTCACCAACCAATACCTGTTGTTTAACCTAACCTCAAGACTAGAATCAAAGTCGAGTTCTAAAATTGAAAATATTGTGACTACGATGGGTACACGGTTT
>NZ_JAUFQE010000001.1:1800000-1952741 GCF_030409755.1 Vibrio lentus | reverse complement strand
CAAGGGAAATCTTTTGATCTTCGAGCAGTAAGCTGATCAGGTATAAACCTAACGCTGAATGATCTTGACCATTTGTCTTCACCGCCACGGCTTCAACAATGAATTCAATTCCTGTTGACAGTGTCTCTGTATCTTTAAAAGACATAACTCCCCCCTCTCACATTACTGTATAAATATACAGCAATATGAGGTGTGTAAATCCATATTTGCACGAATTGAGACATTAATCGCATTAAATGGGGTTATGTCGACTCAAACTCATTATTGAATTTACCGAGAGAGCGTATTTTGACTCGATAGTTACTCATTATTATTCAAATCAAGGAAAAGCTGACTCAAGTACCGCCTTCTTTTTCCCTACTTCATACTCCGCCCAGTATAACGTTATAGGGGCAGATATCTGATGAACAGCATAATTACCACGATGCTCTGGCCCATTTTGCCTACTTTCGGATAAGGCAGACTTGACCCATTCAAACAAATAGACGTAACGACTGACGGTCTGACGACACAGGTCCGTATTACGTGCCACCGAACCAATCGTGAGCTCCTGATTTTTGCGTAACAGAAACTGACAAGCGCGGATAATTCGGCGAGTGGTCTTCGTCCGACGAAGATTATGGGTTCTTCTGGCCGCTCTACGCTGCCTTTCCTGTAAACTTAATCCACTATCCAATCTCATCACACCTCGCTGGCAGTCTGACCGTGCACAATATTTATCCCAGGTCCAACGAGAAACACTTTTCACCACCGCCAACACCTCACTGCACTTCAAAGGCGGCTTATCCGCAGTCTCGGTATTTTTGTAATGAGCGAAACTCTCGACACGGCGTTTAAAGTTCGTATAACTGCCCTTTTCTCTTTCTTCGTCGACGATGTCATACGCGTATCGACGAGTGTGTTCGAATAAAGTACAGTTTCGAGAATAAGAGACATCAATATCTTGACGAAGCCATGGCCGCGTTGTCTCCAGCTCAAGAGAATCCGCTAACTCATTGAGTTCATAGACACTGCGGTGGAGTTCAGTTGTCTGCCACCAAGGATGAAAGGGCGTTTTGGCAACAGGTCCTGAATAACTTAAGTCCGCCTCAAGTCGTAAGGCTAATGCGCGATAAATGGCTTTGAGGTACTGAATGGGTTTGGATCGGGCTTGATCGCTGGTGCAAACCGGCACAATAGCGTAAAAAAGGTGGGCTTTATTACTGGTGCGGTTTCGAACGATTAGATTAGGGGGTGGCAAGCCTTCATCTTGCCAAATATAGGGGTTGGGGACAGAGCGATGGTCATGATCGATGTCAAACACCATCCACGCCTGCATCTCTTTACGATTAACCTGCATATACGGCCATCTGACCGCATAGTTTCGAGGTCTGATGAGCATCGCGGTTTTATTGTCACTGCACCTCGACAAATAAGGCGCTTCCTCAAGTAGCCGACTCAAACACGAAATGGATGAAGACGCAGCGTATTCAGAATGAGCCGTCATCTCATCACCCTCGGTGCACCTTGCCCATACTCACCTTTAGAAAAAACAAAGTAAGAGAGATTGTCTTGAGCGTTGAGCGCCGTTACTGAATCAGTACTATTGACTCTCTCTGACAAGATTCGAGAGCCGGTCAAAGCCATGCCTTTCGAGCTTTCGTAGCCGCCACGGGTGTCAATTTTTATCGAACACCTTTTCGAAGGACAAGTGACTGCATCACGCCACTCTTCTTTACCTTTTAAGACTAAATTGGAGACTGCTTCAATACTGGTTTGAATAACTTTACCCTGTACGACCGCAAACACATGATGATTCATAAAGCTGACCTCGGCTAAATAACGCTCACCTTCTGAGAAACCAATAACGCAACTCTGGAAAATTAAAATGCGTCAAAGCCAACGTTGTCTGATCCTTTGTATTCGCTTCTCAAGGCCGAATAAACGAATTCGCAGTCGTACTTGTTCAAACACATGGTTCGAACGCCTTAATTGGGTCATTAACCTCGCCTGCTCAACCCATAATGAAGAAAGTTGACGAGCGCATAACTCGCGTCGAATACGCCTGATATACCTAAGGCCTCTACGCTTATCTTCCTCCGTCAATCCATAACCAGACGTTTCAGGACATGACTTATCGCACGGAGTAACAGACATCATTGCTCCGAATTGATGTTTGAAGAAAATAAACCATTAGCGTCTGCCGCCTCCTCTATGGCTTTAAGCAGACAACCACCTTGATTCAGTTTTTCCAGGCTCCTGATGATTTTTACCTGAATGCTGATACTGGTGTGTGCGGTATGAATAATCTTATGTTTTTGAGTGCGAGTTAGGCGATGATTTCCTGCATACTCCAACGCCATTCGAGACAATTCACCCGAATAGATCGAGTTCTCTAATGCGCTTTGAACAAAGGTGTCTTCCGTGCTATCAGATGCTATATGAGCGGTGACCACCCCCAACCCAAGAAGCAAGCTGTTTACGATGGTATGATTGCCACTCACTTTGGCGAGAGTGATGGCTTCAACACAACTCAGGACATGAGGCTGCTCAGGGTTAAGTTTATTCCGCAGCATGGTCGGACTCATCCCTATGGCCTCTGCTAGCCTAGCCATATTCTCTGACCTAGCGAACACGCAACACGCTTCATTAAAGGCCCCTTGTTTTGTGCGAGAGAATTCGCCTATTGAGTCAATTTCGTTCATAACCAATACTCACTTGAAGACAAACGAGACGACAACGAAACTCAAACCAAGAATGTTTACCCCCAAACGGACAAAACTCTTTGGTCGAAATAGGGGAAGATAAACGCATGAGCGACTAACCCATTCTCTCCATCGTTTCACGAGTTGCCATTTCTAGCAACATGACCATATTGATTAGCGGGGTATCTTTAGGTTTGTCTTTCTTTTTAATAGGTAAGCGGCCATCGGCTACCCAATCCATGATGGTGCGCTTAGGCATTCCAGAGAACTGAGAGTATTGGTCGTACGTCATGAAAGGCGTATTTAGGACTACTTGATATGAGAGCATAGTGATATCCTATTATGTTATTGAATGTGTTGTACCGGACTAGCGAGTTGCACCTCGCGGTTAACCGTTGAGTGAAAATGTAGACTTTTTATGAGTGAATACCAAGAACAAACACCCTCTTTTGAGTACATTGGCGGTAGAGATGTAACAGAAAGGATGAAGATCGTCACAAAAACAAGTGACTTTAAGTCGCTTGGTGAGTGCTTAGGTGTGTCAAAAGGCACGATATCGACTTGGCACCAGAGAGGATTGACCCCTTACGAAGTGATTGTGAGACTTCATTTGAGGACTGGAGCTTCTATCAAATATCTAGCCTTGGGAGAAGGTGAACCGTTTGATGACAAGAAAACCCATACATCCAAGAAAAACGAAGTAAAAAGACTCTTCGATGTTGATCTCTTTTCACTTTCAAACGGCAAGCTTGTTGGCAATGAAACGCTAGCTTTTGATAAAAGCTACTTAGACAAACTTGGGGTTCTGAATGTAATGGGCATCGAGCACGATGGGACTACATTCATTATCGATAAAGAAATTCACCAAGCAGTAAGCGGCACATACTTAGTAGATATGGACGGCCTACTATCGCTAAACGACATTCAGCGTTTGCCAGGCAAGAAGCTAGCGATCAGCTTTAACGGCTCGACTCTAACAGTCGAAGAAGATGAAGTGAGGGTTGTGGGTAGAGTTGCGTTAGTGATGGAGAAGAAGTGAGTGGAATGGAAGAAAAGCTAACAACACTTGCGGCCTATAAAATCGCAATTGAGACTCGTAATTTTGAAATTGACCTTTATTGGAAACGCTCTTTATTCTTTTGGGGATTCATTGCGACAGCATTCATCAGTTATGGCTCTCTTACCGTTGAATCGAAACATAATTTTGCTTTAGCGACAGCTTGTTTTGGCTTCATCTGCTCCTTGTGCTGGAGCTTAGTTAATCGCGGTAGCAAATATTGGCAAGAGCACTGGGAAACAATGGTAACCAAACTAGAATCAGAACTAGGAAATATTGACTTATTTCGCGCTGAAGATACACAACAACATAAGTCACATTGGTTAAATTCACGAAAGTTCTCCGTAAGCCGGACTGCCATTGCCCTTAGTGATTTCACAACCCTTATTTGGGTTGGCTTAATACTAAACCACCTCAGTACAATGTTTTTCGGCCACGTTTCAGTGAGTTCTCAAACAAAAGGTATTGTCCTGATTACATTTACTATTATTTATGTTGGATTGATACTAAAAGAATGTGCGTCAGGCAAATGGAAAAAGTTTAGTGATTAGTGTGAGTTCGCATAAAAAAGCGGCGATATGCCGCTCTTTTTTATAAATTATCACCTATATGCGCTATGGCAATTTTTGGTTTATCAGGATCGATTCGATTAAAAAAGCCAAAATATATACGATTGAAATGATACGTTCCGTTTCCATTAGCACCATCTACTCGTTCTAGCTTGTAATGGTACTCACAGTTAACATTTTTGTACTCGATCTGTTCAATAAAAAAATCTCGCTTTAGAGCTGCTATTTTTCTTTTATTTTTACCTTTACCTTCAGGGGTAACAGGGAAATCCAACTCTGCATTAAGATTGTCAATGTTCTTTTGTGAGTCATGAGGAGTAATTTCGTACTGATCCATAAACATGAGGCAACCAGTGATGCCATCAATAAAAGATTGGTAGCCTCCCTCGATTTTTCGAATACTGTCGAAACTCTTGTTCACTGCATGCTCAGGATAGTCTAAAAAAATTAAATTCTTATATAGATGAACAAAACTTTCAGCATATTGTTTATGAGTCCTTGGATTCTGTACTAATACATCAGAACCAAACTTAACTAAAGTCTCTTCATCGACAACATTACGCAACGGTTGTGTAGTTAAGCTAATACTTGGAACCGATGAATATAGAGACAACCATGCCCCTTCATGCTCAGGCCTATCGGTATCAACCAAGCGAACTATCTGTATAGAATCTAACTCGTTTATGGTGCTAGCCCTTCCCATATTGGCATCATAGAGTAGGCTCATAATAGTACCTGCATCTAAATGTGCAGGTTGCTTGAATAGTTCAGTGGCGGCATTAACATCAAAATCACTTGATTTGGCAAATGAAATAAAGCCTTCATCTTCAAAATATTTTTCAATTATATCTGAGGACGCCTTAATCGAAAGAGCTACAGCATCTTGCTCTTTCGAGAAATCAAAACTTTGAGGTACAAAACAAATGTTAGCTTTCATGTTCAATCCCTTTTAGGCGGAAACTGTTCTTGCCCTGTCATGATCATGAACATATCTTGAGCTTGTTGATCAAAAAAGCCATCTGGCCAGTTAGACAATTTACCATCTTTAGTGATAGTAATTTTCTCTACATTACTCTGCTCTTCGCCTTGTGATATGTAGTAAGGCGTAAACAATTTTGGATCAAAGTCTTCTTTAAGCCTAGTGATCACACGTATACCATTGAGTAAGTGATCACTGTGTGTTTCAACTACCACTTGAACATCGGCTTGAGCTGTCAAGGCAATCAGACGCCCTAGAAAGCTTTGACCTCTCGGGTGCAGGTGCGCTTCAGGATTCTCAATAATAACCAACCCACCTTTTGGGGTGCTGAGAAGCGCAGTTACTATGCCCAATACATAACTGATACCAAAACCTACATTCTGAGGCTTTATTGAATTGCGATAGTTCTGTCCAAAGATATTAATTGAAGCTACTGCCGCCTCGATTAAGTCAGGATTTAATTCTATTCCGGGACTAATTTCATTTAGCCAAGCATTAATTTGACGAAGTAATCCATCTCTAGCTTCTGATTCATGCATTCGTGGATCTGGATTGTTTTTTACTGGAGTACTAGAACCACCTATATAAAGACGTTTATATTTTTGAGACCTAGCAAGTACCTCTGAAGTAAATTCTCCTTTTGCCCCTAACCAATATTCATGAAAACGGCTACCTTCTATAAGGTCAAAACTACTTTGCGGACCTAACCTCTCGGCCTGTAAATATTGAAAGTTTGAAACTAGATTTTCGAAGTTTTCAGGTAACTCACCTGTATAACCGCTCAATAAATGTAATTCATCGCTTGAATCATCTAATTCATGATATCCCCAATTGAGGATGTGTCCATCAAGGTTAATTTTTACAGACAGACTTAGATCTTGCCCAACTTGCCCAGTATTATCTTTATGGTGAACATCATTTCCAAAACCTACTGATACCAATGACCCATTCAACTTGGCTACTTTTTCAAATCGAGATTGCAGAGGTATTGAAAGTGCTTGAATAGCTGTACTTTTACCCACTGAATTAGTTCCACAAAAAACGGTTAGCGCAGAAAAATCAAATTCACGATTTTTGTAACACTTAAAATTTTCTAGAGCGACAGACTTAATCATGATTAGTTAGCTCCTAATAAAATGGGACATAGCTCTACATCAACACCGGTGCTCTGTTTTAGGATCTCTCTAAATGAATCAAAACGGAATCGAACCGTTACATTCTTACCAGTTGATTGACTAATTGAATACAAGAAGCCTCGACCTTCTTTTTCATATTTTTTCGATTCCCAGACAGCGTAATCCGAAGAGTCTCGATCTATTGCTTCATACAACATATCGATCAACTCATCGCCATGCGCCATAACTTGTTGCGCCTGCTCTTCACTTAATTCAGAAAAATAAGTCACAATTAATTCAAATAGAGGCTTACTTAAAGGTATTTTCCTCGCGCTATCTGGCACTTTTTTAAATGCATAATCGCCAAATACTTGCTCTGAGATTTGCAAACCATTCTTAAACTTATTAGCAATCAAACTGTAAACTGGATTTTTATCTAGAGGTAGCTCAGCACTTCCATCATCTAATAGTTCTTCGTTCGCTAATGTCAAAGAATGCACATTCATACCTTCCATCGCTTCGGATAAATACTTATTGTACTGATTATCGAAGCTCATATAACCGCGCAGCATAAACGACAGCGCAGATAGACAAAGTTCCATGTCTTTTTGTCGATCAGACTTGATTTTCCCATGTGTCGCTGATTTAAACTCAGGTGTTGCAGCTAGGAACCTTAAAAACTTAACACTTGAACCTTGATTAAGGGCAGAACGAATTTCTTGCTCACTCAACTTCACACCATAAGTGTTAATTCGGTGAAAAAGTTCAACAATAATATTGTCTTTGTCTGTCGCCATATCAATCAGGTGAGCTGTCAAAGGATATTCACGAATTTTCCTTTGCTCTGCTCGTTCTAATTCACTAAAACTAGTACCATTGAGTTCATCTAATACTTCCAATCCATTAAGCTTAAACTCACCACGCATAAAATCGTATATAGTGGTAATTCGCTGTAAACCATCGACAATTATCCAGTCACCATTAGGCTTTTCAGCAAAATAGAATACAGGTAAGGGCAAGCCCATTAGGATAGACTCAATTAACTTTGATTTCCTAGGTTCAGGCCAAACTCTATCTTTACGTTGAAAGTCTGGCTGCAATTCAATTTCACCAAAACTTAAACGGTCATAAATCAATGAAACAACTGGTGTTAACTGACGAATCTTAGTTTTTCCTTGAAGAATTGGACCATTTGCTTCCTTGTCGTTGTCGTTTTCAATACCCGTTAATGACTCATCATCAATTAACTCATCTATCGACTTATCAGGTTCAGGTTGCTCGTAAGTATCATCATTTTTGCTGGAATATATAGCTCCATCCAGAGTCACAACTGCGTCGGTGACTTGTTGGTTAAGACTACTTAACTCACTTAAAGCCTTAGTAGCATCTTCAACAATCACATCTCCAGGATATTTTTTCGTAACAGCATCGAAGGCAGCCTTTAGCGTCTGAACGATTGAGGCTTGGGAATCCGCAATAATCTGATTAGATAAAGCTGTATAGTTATCTATTTTCTTACGAACTGCGCGAAGTTCTGCTGATTGAAGTTCCGACAAAGTCCCTAACTCATGGACAGAGTCATTGTCGATGGGAAACAAAACTCTTTTGGCAACGACTGAATAGCTAACGATTCGGCAGCACTTAGGCGCCTATCTTTATACGGGTGAAGGTGAACCTCATTGTTTCCATATGCTGCTGTAGGAGAATAACGCCACCTATGAAGACGTTTAAATGACTTTTTACTGTCATCACCTTCTAATATTGTTTGAAATCGATGCATTGACTTGGGCTTGAAGTGATGCGTCGAATTCGGGTGGTTGTATACGTCATTCTTCTTAAACCAGTGTTCAACAGCCAACTCGTAAAACTCAGAAAGCGACTCAGGAAGCTCTTTCTTAGAGTCTTGCTCATATTCTTCATGCCCAGGCCACATACCTTTATTAAGCACGACAGTTCTATCGAACTTAACTTTGGCTTCCCAGTTAAACTGCGTTTCTAGCTCTTTGCTTGCGATACCACCGGCACGGGATTCATGAATACCAAAAAGTAAAATACGATCCCTATCTTGAGGGACTCCATATTCAATACAGTTGGTTAAACGGTCAGTAAGAATATAACCTTCCTGTTCTAATCGTTCTTTCATTTCATCGTAAAACGCGCGGTGTTTTATGGTTCTCCAAAGCCCTTTTACGTTCTCGAACAAAAAGAAATCAGGCTTATTCTGGATAATCGCATCAATATAAACGCGGCTTAGCTTACCGTTTTCGCCTTCAGAACCTTTGTTTTTCCCTGCTACCGAGAAATCAGGGCACGGTGGTCCACCAATAAACCCGACCAATGAATCAGCTTTTGCATCTTCCACATACTCTCTTAGCTCTTCAGCTTTATCGCCAGTGACAAAGTCTTCAATGCTTCCAAGGAAATGACCATACTTAGGTTTTGGTAATTCCATTACACCTCTAGAGTGCTCATAAGCATCTAAAAATGGTTTATGAAATTCATTGACGAAACGAACATCAAACCCTGAACGTTCAAAGCCTAAGTCTAAAAATCCACTACCAGAGAAGAATGAAAATATGATTGGTTGTTTTTGAGGTGACAAATTGAAGCCTTTCTTAATTGTTAATTCTATCGGTAATAGCTAGCGAGCTTGTCATAATACATCATCACAAGAGCTGCTAACACTTGATTCTACTATAGGTTGGAGGTTTAGCCGTTGTTCCAAGTTTATGGAATAAAACATTGAGCTAAACGTCACCACTTTTCCGCAAAACTAAAACAACCCAAACACATTGTTTTTCCCATCTTGTTCAAGGCCTTTTATCTGATGGTGTTTTGGCTCTCCACCAAACAATAAAATGTACAACTTCCGATCTTGATACGTTCCCACTACATAATGGTTTTTTTGTATCACGTACTCGATGGTTTCGGCTTCCTCATCGGTGCACAGATACTTAATATCGACCAGTTTCACCCACTTCAAGCCGATCTCGTTTTCGGCTTCTATAAACCCACCAAATGGAGCCGTAAAACGGTTACCAAGCTTCAAAAGCGCATCAATCACTCCTTGGTTCTTCTTACTAACCCCAATTGGACCATCACTGTTGATTTTGAAATGACTGTAACCAGCAGTCACATGAATCGAATGATACATAGCAAAGACCTATTAACTTTCTTAGCACTTTGAGAAAGGTGTCTAACCTGTGCTTTTTGTCCGATATAAAACATTGTTCTACGTTTTAGCTCGACTTATACTGTTTTTATATACAGTTATTTTAGGCTTTATTATGTCTATCCGCAATTTAAAAGATGGTTCTATCAAACCTTGGATCTGCGAATGCTACCCAAACGGACGAGCAGGAAAACGCGTTCGTAAGAAGTTTGCTACGAAAGGCGAAGCTAAAGCCTTTGAGCTTCACACGATGAAGGAGATTGACGATAAGCCCTGGATGGGTATTAAACCGGATAACCGAAGAATGAGTGAGCTTTTGGAAAATTGGTGGACCATCCATGGCCATACTCTAAAGTCAGGCAAGCAAGCCAAAGATCTCATATCCAAAACAATTGAAGAGTTAGGTAACCCAATTGCCTGCCAGTTTAAAGAACGAGACTACCTGGCGTATCGAGCAGGTCGAGTCCCCTATAGGGGCAAGAATAAATCCATCGAGATATCCCCAACCACACACAACCATGAACTGATTTATCTAAAGGGCATGTTCAAGAAGCTGATTAAGTACAATCAGTGGAAATATCCCAACCCGCTTGAAGCAATCGAGCCGATCAAAACCAGTGAGAAGCACCTTGCCTATCTAACCAAGCCACAAATCGACGAGTTCTTTGATGAACTGCAGAACTGCAAGCGAGTTATCAAGGTATCAATCCCGCAAATCATTGTCATCGCGAAAATTTGTTTGGCCACTGGTGCACGAATCAGTGAGGCACTCACTCTAACTCGCACTCAAATAACCGAGTTCAAATTGACTTACACAGAGACAAAAGGGAAAAGGAATCGCAGTGTGCCTATCTCACCATCTTTGTATCAAGAGATATTAGATATAGCGGTGAGCGACCATGACATATTTAACACCAGTTACAAAGATGCTTGGCGTTACATAAAAAGAGCCTTGCCTGAGCACGTTCCGAATGGGCAAGCGACCCATGTTCTACGGCATACTTTTGCTTCGCATTTTATGATGAATAAAGGGGATATCTTAGTGCTGCAGCGTATTCTTGGTCACACAAAAATCGAGCAGACAATGGCGTATTCTCATTTTGCCCCAGAACATTTGATGCAGGCTGTTCACCTCAATCCTTTAGATAATTAGTGGCGACAAAATGGCGGCAGCCACTGTAAAAGAGCGTTATTTAGCGGTTTTAGACGTAAAAAAGGCGACAATTTACACTGTCGCCTTTTGCAAATCAGAGCCTAATTTAGACTATTCCCAATCAAGGATTACCTTGCCTGAAAGCCCGCTACGCATAGCGTCAAAGCCTTTTTGGAAGTCATCAACCTTAAAGTGGTGAGTGATAATTGGTGTTAGATCTAGGCCTGATTGAATCAAAGAAGCCATCTTGTACCAAGTTTCGAACATCTCACGACCGTAGATACCTTTGATCACCAAGCCTTTAAAGATTACTTGGTTCCAGTCTACTGCCATGTCTGATGGTGGAATGCCTAGTAGAGAGATCTTACCGCCGTGGTTCATGTTAGTCAGCATGCTGTTGAACGCAGATGGGTTACCAGACATTTCTAGACCTACATCGAAGCCCTCAGTCATGCCAAGATCAGCCATTACGTCTTCAAGCTTCTCTTCCATTACGTTTACTGCGCGAGTTACACCCATTTGACGAGCAAGGTCTAGGCGGTATTCGTTTACATCAGTGATTACAACGTGACGAGCACCAACGTGCTTAGCAACAGCAGCAGCCATGATACCGATTGGACCAGCACCAGTGATTAGCACGTCTTCGCCTACTAGGTCGAAAGAAAGCGCTGTATGTACTGCGTTACCAAACGGGTCAAAGATTGATGCAAGATCGTCAGAGATTTCTGCAGGGATCTTAAATGCGTTGAACGCAGGGATCACAAGGAACTCAGAGAACGCACCAGTGCGGTTTACACCAACACCAGTTGTGTTACGACAAAGGTGAGTACGGCCGCCACGACAGTTACGACAGTGACCACATGTGATGTGACCTTCGCCAGATACACGGTCGCCGATTTCAAAACCACGAACCTCTTGGCCGATGCCAACAACTTCACCCACGTATTCGTGACCTACTACCATAGGTACTGGAATTGTGTTTTGTGACCACTCATCCCAGTTGTAGATATGTACGTCAGTACCACAAATTGCGGTTTTCTTAATACGGATAAGAAGATCATTATGACCCATTTCAGGTTTTTCAACCTCGGTCATCCAGATGCCTTCTTCAGGCTTAAGCTTAGAAAGTGCTTTAATTTTCATAATGTTATCCAGTTCATCTCGCCTAACTGTAAGGCGAGAATCAAAAATCTATATGTTCTATTGGGTGTTGTTCTATCTAATCAAAGGATGCAAAAGGCACCCGTTTAAAATTAGATGATAGCCATGTCTTTACCAACTTGGATGAACGCATCAATTGCGCGATCCAGTTGCTCACGAGAGTGTGCTGCAGACATTTGCGTACGGATACGAGCTTGGCCTTTTGGTACTACAGGGAAAGAGAAGCCTACAACGTAGATGCCTTTCTCTAGTGCGCGCTCTGCGAATTCAGCTGCTACTTTTGCATCACCCAGCATGATTGGGATGATTGCGTGATCAGCTCCGCCCATAGTGAAACCAGCTGCTTCCATGCGAGTACGGAAGTGGGCAGAGTTTTCCCATAGTTGAGTACGTAAGTCGCCAGATTCCGCTAGAAGATCTAGAACGCGAATAGACGCAGATACGATTGCTGGTGCAACAGAGTTAGAAAATAGGTATGGACGAGAACGCTGACGTAACCAGTCGATCACTTCTTTCTTACCAGAAGTGTAACCGCCTGAAGCGCCACCCATTGCTTTACCAAGCGTACCTGTGATGATGTCGATACGGTCAACAACGTTATGGAACTCGTGAGTACCTGCGCCGTTTTCGCCCATGAAGCCAACTGCGTGAGAGTCATCAACCATCACTAGTGCGCCGTACTTGTCAGCAAGGTCACAGATAGCAGGAAGGTTAGCGACTACGCCGTCCATTGAGAACACACCGTCAGTTACGATAAGCGTGTGACGAGCGCCCGCTTCTTTAGCTGCGATAAGTTGTTGCTCTAGCTCTTCCATGTTGTTGTTCGAGTAACGGAAGCGCATTGCGTTACATAGACGAACACCATCAATGATAGATGCGTGGTTTAGAGCATCAGAAATGATTGCGTCTTCTTTGCCTAGGATTGTTTCGAATAGGCCAGCGTTTGCATCAAAACAAGATGTGTAAAGGATAGTGTCTTCTTTACCAAGGAACGTAGATAGCTTTTGCTCTAGTTCTTTGTGAGAGTCTTGAGTACCACAGATGAAACGAACAGAAGCCATACCAAAACCGTGTTGATCCATACCGTCTTTAGCAGCTTCGATAAGGTCAGGGTGGTTTGCAAGGCCTAAGTAGTTGTTTGCACAGAAGTTTAGTACTTCTTCACCAGTCGAGATAGAAACCGCTGCTTTTTGAGCAGAAGTGATAATGCGCTCAGACTTGTAAAGACCTTCTTCTTTAACTTCTTCGATTTGAGTTTGAATCTGTTGGTAAAATGCAGAAGACATTGTCTATTCCTTCCTAATTATTATTCAGCAGCATCGCGCGCCGCATTATGTAGGGGATGTAAACGATTTCAATTCGATCATTTACACTGTAAAACTTATACCCCTATTCTAGTTGAACATCCCCTTCTCGATTATCCCTTTAGTTGGAAAAACATTAATGAATCACAGGCACGAATAATAGTTCATCCCAGTGACACAGGGCACATAAACGCGTCTTACCTGCTCTTTTTAACGTCAAATCCCCTTCCGTTCGTGTCTAATTTCGCTTTCATATCGAATATCAATTTTTCATCTCAGAACGATATAGTGATGATTCTCCGCTTCTCTCAGAATGTGCGACCGTTACGCCGCTATGCAAATGAGACAAGATGAGAAACAAGTACATGACCCTATCCGACCACACCATACAAGAAGCCTTCGAAAACGACTGGTACACCTGCTTTTATCAGCCAAAGGTGCAGCCTAGTGTCGAGAAGGTGACTGGAGTTGAAGCGCTGTTTCGTTTAGATATTCCAGAAGAAGGGATTTTCTCTCCGGGCGTGTTTATTGATCGCGCGTTTGCATTGGGTTATGAAGAAGAAATCTTTTTTAGTGTGCTTGAGCAATCTCTAACGGAGGTCAAATCGCTTTCCGTTCATCTAAGCTTGGCGGTAAACATCAGCAAGAAAGTGCTAGCAAACCCTGATAATGTCGAAAAGGTTCGTGAATTACTTTGGAATGCATCTTTCAAAGCAGAACAGCTTACCTTTGAGCTAAGTGAAAATGATCAGTTAGATGAGCAGCTTTGTGAGCAGATAAAGCGCTTTAAGTCTCTGGGCGTCAGAATCTCTATCGACGATTTTGGTATCGGTTATTCAGACATGAATAAGGTGATTAGCCTTAATGTCGATGAAGTAAAGTTCGATAAATCGATTGTGAATAGTATTGAGCCCGCAAGCTCCGATTTAGTTAAGCGTACTTTGGCATACTGCAAAGAGTCTGGTATTGAAACCGTTGCGGAAGGCGTTGAAGACGCAGATACACGTCAAATGATCCACCAGCTAGGGTTTGATCGCTATCAAGGCTTCTTGTACTCAAAACCTCTGCCTTTAACCGACCTAAAATTGGTCATGTAGAGCGCCTTTACAGACTAGAGCTTAAAACAAACTCGACACTTTTCTTCTTCTGCTTAAGGTCGTGGTAACGGATGTACTTAAAGTAGATATCGTGTTTATTTTGGATGTTCTGAGAAAAAGGATTTTTCACCACTTTCTTGATATCTGCCTTGAAAAACGGCATGCCGAGCTTGCTCATATAAGGTTCTAAATACAGGTCATACAAGAACTGGCACATAGCAGGGTCAAGGGTCGGAAAGCGAAACTCAGTATCAGACAAATTATCCGCCATGTAATCGAAGATCTTACGACGAATCACAATGCTAACCGCGCCAACACTGCAAAGCATCTTACTTAAGCCGTCATACACCACATGACCAATAATGACTCCCTCGAAAAGAAAACAAAGCACCTGCATATCTTCTTTTTTCACACCCAGATGCTGAGAAACCTCGATAAAATCTTTGCCATAGGTTTTTAGATGCATTCCTTGAATCGACTTAAGCCTTTTCGCTGGAAGTGCTCCCATGTTATATGACTCAACACTCGTCACCTCATAGTCATAACCAATATCAATACTGAATGGGCGTTCCACGTTCTTGGTTGCCGCTTTCACCTGTACCATTTCTTCAACGGAAAAATCGTAATCGACCTGAAAGAAACTCGCGATACCAAGACGACGAACAAAACTAGGCAACGTCTTTGCCCTTTCCCACTGGCTGACCATCACCTGATTGACACCAAAAAACGCTCTATGAGAATTGGAAAGCAACTCTGCAAACTCTTCCTGTGAAATAGAGATTGATTCACGAAGTCGTTTTAACTCTATAGGGAAATTTTCTTTATTCATCTGTTACTTACCTAGCTTTTTTATCAGTGTAGTTCACTCAATATCGTCCGTACAAGATCAGTGTTAAACACTTAAGAAAAAAGCCACTTCGTGAGGAAGTGGCTCTAAGCGAAAGTTGCTTTTTTCTAGGTTCTAGGTTGAGCAATGTTGCCCTTGGCGATCAGACAATACTTTACCGTCTTTGATCGTCACTATGCGCTTAGTTCGTTCAGCCAGCGAATTATCGTGCGTCACGATAATCAATGTTCGACCCTCAGCATGAAGCTGATTAAACAAAGCCTCTATCTCAGCGCCAGACTTGGAATCCAGAGCCCCTGTTGGCTCATCAGCTAATATAATCTGAGGATCATTAACCAAAGCTCTAGCAATAGCGACACGCTGTTTCTGACCACCAGACAGCTGATTCGGTTTATGGTCAAGTCGATCGCCCAACCCTACTTGTTCAAGTAATACCGCCGCACGCTTACGACGCTCTTTGGCTTTGATCCCTGAGTACACGAGAGGCAGAGCAACATTGTCCAATGCAGATGCATACTCAAGCAAATTAAAACTCTGGAATACAAAACCAATTTTTTGATTCCGAATACCAGCAAGAGCATTAGCACTCAACGCAGCAACATTTTTTCCATCTAACTGATACTCCCCTTCCGTCGGCTTATCAAGGCAACCAAGCATATTCATCAGCGTTGATTTACCGGATCCTGACGGGCCTAAAATAGACAAAAACTCTCCCTTCTCAATCGAGAGATCGACACCGTCTAATGCACGTATTTCAGTATCACCGTTTGAGTAGTGTTTACCGATATTTGAGAGTTCCACTAAGAATTTGTTAGACATGGTTTCTCCGCTGTCTTTGATCTCATCATTCACTTTGTAATGCCTCCATCGGAGTCACTTTCGCCGCACGATTAGCCGGAAGCCAAGCCGCAGCGACACCAATAACCACCAACGTCAAAACAACAATGGTGACAACCAACCATGAAAGCTCAGGCACAGGTTTACCAAGACGCTCATAAAACATGTTGCCTTCAAGCTCTAAAGAGCGAATTACAGCAATCAGTGTATAAGTGATTACTAAGCCCAATAAACCGCCCATCATCATAGTCATCAATGACTGAACCAGATAATGCATGCGAATCATCCCTGGAGTAGCACCGACCGCCATTCTCACGCCAATATCTCGTGTGGAGCGTTTCACCGTTGCATACATCACGTTAGCAATACCTATGCCCGCCACTGCCAAAGTGATAAAACCAATCACACCAAGGAACCCCTGAAGACCAACTAAGAATTGTTGCATCGTTTTTTGTTTGAGGAACATATCCTCAACCTGAACGACCTGCTCATCACTGACACTGGCACCATGTTTGCGCGCAATAACCTGACGAATCGTATCTGCAAGTTTGACTCTGTCGACACCATGCTGAGGTTGAACGTTGATACCACTGATATCTCCGTTGATATTAAAACGCTGCCATGTAGAGAAAGGAACAAAGCTCGAATAATTGATGCTATCTCCCTGTTCGACCTTGGCACTGTTTTTCTCTAGTACACCAATCACCGTAAACTCTTGGCTGCCAATTTTCACTGTTTTCCCCACGGGATTAACCTCTAATTTGACAGTAGCAAACCAGCTAAAGCTTTTATTAGGGTTAAACAAATCGGCCGCTAAAAGGTAACCTAACACGATGACTTTGCGTTGTTGCTTTTGGTCTAGAGGATTAAACCAACGCCCTCCTGGACGTGTCTTGAGATTCGTCACCGACTGAAATTCAGTCGTTACGGCTAACGCTTTTTTCCAAGACCCTCGCTCCCCAACAGTAAGTGATTCATCCCACACAACTGTCGGCACCGCTGCTTTGATGTTAGGCAGAGCCTCTACAACTTTCGTATCTTCTACTGTTAGAGTCAGCGGCTTGCCCTGATGAAAAGATCCATAATCAACCGTAGCCATCCCCCCTGATAGATAAATTAAATTACCATTGCCATTTTGTGCCGTTTTAAGCACGCCTTGCCTAATGCCTTCTCCCACCGATAGCATCGCTGAAATACACAAGGTTGCCCACGCAACAGCCAGAATCGTGAGCCCAAGTCGTAGCTTTTCTGCAGACATTTCCTGAAAGATTTGTCTCATCGGTAATAGCATGATTAAGCCCTCGCACTGAGTGCGTCAACAGGAGTTAGACGAGACGCCCGTTTTGCAGGAAAGTAAGAGGCTAAGAACGCCAGAATCAGTGTCACCGTTAACGCCATTCCAATCGAGCTTAACGTGATAACAGGTGATCCAATCCATTCTGGTAACGCCATCGAGCCAAGCAAATAAACCGTACCAAAGGACGCCATTAATCCCACGATGGATCCTAAGGTAACTAAGATAAGCCCCTCAAGAATAAACTGAGACATGATGGAACCCTGTGTTGCACCAATCGCCAGCCGAACGCCAATTTCTCGAGTTCTTTCCGTAACAGAGAGAAACATGATATTAGCCACACCCAAAGCACCAACCGCCATAGTCATAGCGCCACTGGCCGTCAGGAATATTTGAATACCACGAAAGATACCGGTAATGACGTCTCCACCCTCACTAAAGTCGGGCAGATAGACCGCATCTTTATCAGTAGGGTCAAAGTGCATCTGTTTAGCAAAAAAATTAACAATGTTACGTCTAAACGATGCGGAATCCATGGCTTCTACAGGCTTTAATAGCAGTTGCCATGGCTTATCGTTCCAGAGATCAAGATAAGTAGTTTGGGGCACAAAAACTCGTCGACTCTCACCGAAAGAGATCCCTCCTTCATTATCGACCATCACACCTATTACGTAGAATGGAATACCGTTGATCTTAATATGATCGCCAATGTCGACTCCGCCCATTTGAGCAATTCGATCACCCAATACAACCACCCGTGTGTGGTTTTCCATATCCGTCACCGAAATATTTCGTGAACCAGGCTGCAACTTATTTTGTGAGATAGGAAAATAAGAGGGAGCAACACCACTCACCATACTGCCAATATTATGCCCTTGAGTGTTCGTCACGCTGGCATCCCTTTTAAGGTAAACAGCAGACGCCTCTTTAACAAAACCAGCCTGCTGAATCAGCTCAATTTTATCTTGTTCAAGGTTTATTTCGCGCCTTGAGGGCAAGCCCTGCCAAGGTTTACTCGTACTAGAGGGAAACACAACCTGAGTGTCATTGACCAAAAATGAGAAAGACTTCGTTTGATAACGATAGAAGCCTTCTCCTAACGCCATTAAAACAACAACAGACAGCACGCCCCATGAAATTGCGATAATAGCCAAGGCACTTTTCATCCGATGCGCCAATAACGTTTGCCAAGTCTGAAGGAAAAGATTAACCATGGTGCAGCGCCTGAGAGATCAGCGCCATCGCTTCATCATCTAATTTACCGGTTGTCTGAAGCAGGCCTATTCTCTGACGCCAATAATCATATAAGTTGGTCTGTAGAAGGAACCTTGAATCAAATAAGCTGTTATGTGCATTAATAACATCCGAGGCTTCTAGGAAACCCGCGTCGTATAACTTTTCTTTGCTACTCAACACCTCTGCGCGAGACGCTACAACATCATGCGCCATTAACACTCGTTCCCAGTTGAGTTTCACTTGAGTAAAGTTCTGATCAATTCGCTTCTTGATGTCTATTTCAACCTTTCGTAAATCCTGCTTAGCCGTCAACAAGTTAAGCGAAGTTTGATCCACTTTGGCGCGTGTTGAACCATTTAAATCAATAGGAACACTAAGAGTTAAACCCGCGTTAAACTCACCGTTGTCCAACCGATCATTGTCGTTATAGCCCACTTGCCCTTTAACTGTCGGGTAATAACCTCCTTGGGCAGACTTTTTGTCTAGCTCGCGCGCTTCAACGCCTTTTATGGCAACCAGTAATTCAGGGCTATTATTTCTCGCTAGCTCAAGCCACTGCTGCTGAGAAGCCACCAGCATTGGAGGCTCAACCAAGTTCTCGGTACGAATTTGATCTACCGAATCAGGAGCTTGGTTTATCAGCGCTTCCAGCTCTGACTTTTTACTTTCTAACTCTGCCTTTGCTCGCAGAATATTGGCTTTGTCAGACAACTGATTAGCACGCATCTCTTCCACATCAATCGATTTCACTTTGCCTGCTAGATAGCGTTTTTCGAAGATTTTTAGCAGTTTGCTGCCTTCCTCTAACTTACTGTTGGTGAGCTGTAAGTTACCTTGAGCGCTGCCTATATCGAGATAAACCAGAAGTAACTTAGCCGCCAAATCATTATGTGCTTGAGCCAGTTCCAGTTGGGATTTCAGATAATCTGATTGTGCTTTATCTAATTCAGACCAAAGGCTACTGTCCCAAATAACCTGAGACAGCTCTGCACCATACCGATTTGAACTACTGCGGTCTTCGCTCCAGTCTGCTGAAGCGCTCGCGCTTAAAGCGGGTAATAAAGAGCTGCGACTTAGATCCACCGAACTCTCGCCGAGTTGAACACCAATTCGGGCTTTCTCGTAATCAGGATCCGTCTGTTTGGCTTGCTGCCATGCTTGTTCAATAGAAATGGCATATGAAGGGCAGCTAAGCACAGTTGCTAATAGCAAGCTGCCTACACTCAACAGGAGCGATTTACGAGGTAACAGAGGTTTATCTGATCGCTGTGAACAACTAAACAGCGCTGGCTTAACCATGTGCTGCCCCCATCATACTGTTATCGATGACGGCTTCGTCTAACTCCACACCTTCGATGACTTCGACATTGATGCCATCAGATAGGCCCAGTTTTACCGCTTGTTTGTGGAAGCCTTGTTCTGAGCTGTCTGGGATTAATACGTTAGGGCTATCGCCTTCAAATTGCAGTGCGCGCTCTGGTAGAGTGAGTACATTTTCTGATTTAACTAGAATTATCTGAGCAGATGATGAGAACCCTGAACGTAATCGGACGTCTTGAGGTATTTTGAGCTCGCCAACTTCGACTTCAAAACCGTTATCAAAACTTTTGCCCGAACTACTATCAGCTGTTGCGTTAAGACTTTCAGACTGAATCGCAATCTTAGTCAGTACCCCTTCTATTTCGATACTTGGGTAAGGTGCAACGGTCAGTGTTACTGGCATCCCCGGAGTAAGTTGGGCTGCATCATGCTCACTAACACTGCCCTTAAAAATCAGGCTGTTCATATCGGCCAATGACATCATTTCTGTTGCCGCTTGACTCGATTCAGTAGAAATAATCGGTTCTCCTACCTCGACTTTTCGATTCAACACCGTACCGTCTATCGGAGCGTAAATGGTTGAGGTTAGGCGAGAGTTACCAATTGTCGACTCCCCGCTTTGAATCAATTCGAGGTTCTGACGTTTTTGCATAACGTCAGCCTGTGCTGATTTCACATTGGAACGTGCAGTCACATATTCGTCGTAGTTCTTAGGAATGATTTCTTGTTCGACCAAACTCTGCAGATTAGCGAGTTGTTGTTTTGCTGACTCAATGTTCGCCTCACTTCGCATCAATTCGGTCGAGGCATCGGTCAACGCTTTCGGGGTAGGGTTAGGACGAACCTTAATAAGCGGCTGACCTTGCGTTACGTACTCACCAACACCGGCATAGATTTCACCTACGATCCCGTCGATTTGAGATTTGATAGACACAGAGTGAGCGGGAACGATATACCCCACCGCAACCGCCTGCTTTTCGATCGTCCCTGTGGAGACCGTTAGGGTTGGAAAGGCTTCAGGAGGCGTTGAAGTTTGAAAATAGAAATACGCACCTCCACCTAGCAGCGTGGCACATGCCACAGACACTAACCCACGTTTAGTCATAATTTATCCAGCTCATTATTTTATATTTGTGAGCCCTATGACTACCGTGGATATGCGAAGTTCATAAATAGTATAAAATTTTATAATGCATAGCGTTAAAGCAAAATTAAACGACAGACTTTCTACGCCTCCTTTTAGCCTTATCATGACCATTTAAGTAGAAAGTTGTCTCCGTTTAACGCACTTTAAATCTCGTAGGCCCAGCACTCTTGTTGTATGTCGAGCAGCTCCGACTTACCGCTCTCTAGCTGATAGAGATGAAATTGGCTTAAAGGGGGCGAATACACATGTAACGTAATGAGCGGTTCATCTCCGGCCTGTAGATTCGATATCTGATGGATATCATTATCTTTACTGACGGTCACACTTCCCTCTTGGAAATGAGTCGACTGAGAAGCAAAAATATGACCATTAGCCGCCGTTTCAAACAAGGTTTCCGTTGCTTGTCCATGTAGAACCTTCACGCCACAAGACGTATTCAAGTGATCGTGTATTTTACTTCTTTGCCCATTTAGCCAACTCAAAATTAAAACTTCACAGTGGTCATTCTTGAAAAGTCGTTGTCGGCAGTATGTTTCTTTATCAAAACTCGCCAACGACTTGATCTCTTCTTTACTCAGCTCGATGTTATCCAATATGAACCGAATGGAAGCCAGAGACATAGGTTTATTCGCCAGCTGTATTTGGTCCATAAACTCTTGGAAATTAAGCTCATAATCGTTATTAATTAACGCGGCTAACGCGGGAGATTGCGTTGGAGTGATATCAGTACGTTGCAAAATACTTACCTCTGACTATGTTTTGCTCTTCCGAACTCGAAGTTAAAAGTTCTCTTCGAACGATGAAATATGGCTGATTCGATTCAGCACAAGTTGGGAGGATACTAACACCGTTTAAATTAAATTTAACAAGTAACCACAAGTATTTACATTCATATAACAAAAGCATCTAACAACCAATTGGAAGCAACGGAATCGCCATATTGACTTGAGATTTGAATAACTGGGTAATATGAAATAGGAACAACAAAAGAACGGCTTCCATCACGGCTACTATTGCGCGTATCAATTAATGAAATTGATTCACAAATCAGAAGAGATCAATCACAATTAAGGTTATGGTCACTGTTGAAATTAGTCTAACTGGATACTTATGATTAACCCAAAACTCATCGCCCTACTTCCCGATCTCGCCTCGTTTATCTTAGTTGTGAATGAAGGTAGCTTTACCGCTGCAGCAAAGCAGCTAGGCGTTACACCTTCAGCGTTGAGTAAATTGATCACACGTTTAGAAAAAGCGCTGTCAGTAAAGCTGTTCGAGCGAACCACTCGTACATTGATCATCACGCAAGCAGGCCAGTTGGTTTACGACCAAAGCGTGGTCATGATTAATGCGGCGCAACAAGCGGTTGAACTGTCTACCTCTGACCATACTGAACCTGCAGGCTCTATAACGGTAGCAGCGCCAGAAGCCTTCTTGAACTCCGTGCTACAGCCTTTCGTTGTTCCATTCTTGAATCAGTACCCTGAGATTCAACTCAAGTTAAGAGCCGCCGATGGTGACATCGACATATTGCGCCAAGGCATCGATATTGCGTTTCGCCTTACCGACAAACCTGACGAGAGTTTGGTATTGAAAGAACTCGGAAAAACAAACCTCGTGTTATGTGCGAGCCCCGACTATTTAGATGCCAAAGGAATCCCTCACCACCCTACCGAGCTTTCTGAGCACGACTGCTTATACCTTGCAGAAACAGATAAAGACCACATTTGGGACTTCCTTAAAGATGATGAGTTTTACACAGTCCCCGTCAGTGGACGTTACGCTGTGAACCACTCTCAGATGCGATTGAAAGGTGTTAAAGAAGGGCTTGGCGTAGGTATTTTCCATGACTTCGTAATTCAAGATGCATTGGCTGAAGGTTCTGTAGTGCAAGTACTGGAAGATTGGACCATCAAGAGTAATTACCATGGCGCTATCGCGATGCAGTTTGCTCAAACCAAGTACATGCCTGCCCGATTGCGTGTATTCATTGATTACGCGATGGAACACTTGGGTGACAAACTGGCAGGAGAAATAAACTGATGCTGAAAGGAATACACCACGCCGCCATTATTTGCTCAGACTACGAAGTCTCTAAACGCTTTTATACGGAAGTTTTAAAGCTTGAAGTGATTGCGGAGAATTATCGTGAAGCACGTCAGTCGTATAAGCTCGACTTAGCACTGCCTAATGGCGCTCAAATAGAATTATTCAGCTTCCCTGACGCACCTGAAAGACCAAGCTTTCCAGAAGCTCAAGGGCTGAGACATTTGGCTTTTTGTGTTGATGACGTTCAACATGCCAAAAGCTATTTGGAAGAACAAGGCATTGAAGTTGAACCAATTCGAGTTGATGAGTTTACGGGGAAATCATTTACGTTTTTCGCAGACCCAGACGGCCTGCCGTTAGAGCTTTATCAAATCTAAAGCCTTCCTCACAGAATAAGCGCTCGCCTGATTAATAAAACGGACCTTCTCAAGTCGAGAAAGTCCGTTTACATGTCAATTAACTCAATGCCGTCTTGAATTTCTCAACGCGTGAAAACAGTAACCAGTCCAATAGCATTGCAATCACAATCGTTGCACCCGCGAGTGGAAACAATATCGAAATAATAACCACAGTCACCAAACCCGCTTTCCATAAGCCTGCATCACCAAACTTAGGTGGCGTTCCCAACTTTTTTTGGCCTGAAGGTCTGCGCATCCACCACATTACTCCACCAGTCACTGATACCAAAACGAATGCCAAACAGAACAACGCATTTAGAAGCTTGTTGATGATGCTGATGTCACCTTGGTGCAGAGAAATACCGACAGCTAAGGTTTTGGCGAATAAATTGTAATCTTGCCACGTCACCTCTCCTAGAATGCGCCCTGAATATTGGTCGAGGTGAGTCGTGCGATCTTGGGTTGGGTCGATAATGTCACCGCCCATGGTATTGGCAGCCACGGTGTAAACGCCCGTTTCTGATCGCGGGAAATTGACTTTATATTGCGTAAAACCAAGAGATTGAGCTTTTGCTATCACATCATCAATCGAGAAATTACTCGCAGATAAAACATGCTGAGAATGATCCTCGCCCATCTTAGAATGATCATGAGCTTCAGATGCTTCTTCTACTTGGTGGACGTGTTCTGCTGGCTTATCTTGAGACAAAGGCAGCGGAGTTTGCTCTAGGTTCCAAGGCATTTCCTCCTCAGACCCGTGATTTAAAGAAGCATGCGTTTCGTTAGACAGAGGAATGTCATCCCACATTTGAGCAGGAAAAGTACTCCATGCTTGCACTAACTTACCGCCCCAAAAACCTGTCCATGATAATCCCGATAGAATAAATAACAGAAGAATGAATGATAGTGTTCCACCGATGTTCGCATGCAGATCACGTATTAAAACACGCGTTCCTGAACCATATCGAAGCTTAAGAAAACCAGCGCGGCTCGCGTTATCTCTCGGTAACCATAAGTAAATACCACTGATGAGCAACAGAATAGACAAGCTTATTGCGACTTCAATTAGGTAATCACCCCAATCACCAATCAGCAAGGTGCCGTGAATGTCATTCGCCAGTTGATACAGACTGTCGCTGCGCGGGATTTCTCCTACCACTTCGCCAGTGTATTGATTCACCGTGGCGAAAACGGAAGTGCCATCTTCAAGTGATACAGAAAATCGGTTCGCAAGATCAGGGACTTTGCTAGGTACAAACTGTGTCACCGTACCTTGTGGGTATTGATTTTGTACGGCAGCTAATTGTTGTGACACCCTGATCGGTTCGCCCGATGCCGCAATTTCAATCGCGTCTTGATGGAAAGCAAGTTCGATTTCATCGTCAAACAGCATCACCAAACCAGTAATACTCAACATCAACATAAATGGGATAACGAATAGCCCTGCATAGAAGTGCCAGCGCCAAGTGAGGAAGTAGAGAGTTTTATTGCGGTCTTTTCTTTTTATATTGGTTTCCGAACCAGTTGTTGCACTGCTTGTAGACTGCGAAGTCGCTTGTGCTTTCGCAGAGCTTTGAGATTCATTTCTCAACATTATTATTTCCTTTGACACACGCAAACATACCTTCTGAAAAATCAGAAAGTAATCTGGGCATGTTTAACTTTACTTAATACTTTATTTTTAATTATTTTAGTGGGTTAGGTTTAAGCAATATCAAAGGGAGGGCCGCGCGGGGCTTGTCTCGTGTAGCGTTCGCTTAGAGCCAAAAAAGCGTAGCTGTCTGAGACAATAGAACTCAGTCGAGTTGTCAGTAGTGTAGTTGGAAGTTCGTCTTGGTGAAACGTGGAAAAATGGCTAAAGGGACACGGCTTTCCTTTGTGAGTATTGGGCTCGCCTTCCTCAATTTGAACCAGCTCAAAGCCGTTGACCGTACATAACGACGCCCATACTCCCGCACTATTACCATGAGCATTGATAACAGGCATTAATGTCACTAGTACCCAGCTTAATGCTGTAGCAAGTAACATAGAGAAATTGAACGAAGTTCGGCGCATTATTCCTAATCTTTATAAATTTCCCTTATTATGAGGCACTTGTTATATAGGTAAACGTAAAGATTAACATCAGGTTAAAAAATTGAAGCTAACGCACACTCTTTTTAGTTAAAAACTGGTTACAACCAAAGAGCCAAAAGAATGTTACGGATCTATTAGCAGTAAAATTTCTAGAAAATAGCAGTAAACTGTTTAGAAAAAAGACAATAAAAAAACGCCGCCTTACATCTTCCTCTAATGAGAGTAATGTAAGACAGCGCTTTAGAAATCGAATCTTGAGGCTTTGCTCTTTGTTACGTATCTAGCAAACTCAATTGATTAGCAAATTAACCGAAGATCTTGCTCCAAATGCTTGGATTACGCTTCTCGTGATACTCTTCACGAAGGCCATCGATAGTACGAAGCTCTTGCTGTGCAGATTCAAATTCACCTTGGTCTAGCTTCTTCTCAATGCTATCAATCGATGCACTGATCTTTTTGAAACCTTCCATGAAGTGTTCTTCTTTCTCAATTGGGTAAACACCCGTTTTGAGCTCAGCAACTAGCGTGTCGATACGTACGATAGGCTTTTGCATCTCTTCAATGTTTTGAGCTTCTGCCGCTTGTTTGAATGCAAGCTTCATTTCTTGCATGTTTTTCTTAAGATCAACATTAGCAAAAGCGTTGCCAGACAATAGCGAAGCAGCGATTAAGCCAGATAAAAGGATTGAGCGAGTTTTCATTGTTTCTCCAGGTGAAGCGATGTCTTTGAAGATAGCGCCATCATTATTGTGGCACTTCGACTTTATTATTTTCGGCTAGTGTATACAAAAATCCGTCGGGTACAAAAATTGATTGTGTCGAAATGCAAACTGGCTAGCTAATTACTGACAAGTACCGGGCAAACCATCACTCAAATACCGAAAACTCGGTAATCGATTGACGACCACGCAATGCCAAAAAGGCTAAGAATTGCTGTGGTGAATGGGTAATAACCTTGCTCGAATCCACGCCCACCTCATCAAGTAGTGAAGACACGAGATCCAACCCGCCCACATCTAAGCAGAAATGCGCATCGCTACCTGTCGTAATAAACGCACCTTTCGCTTTAGCAATTCTTGCGATCTCGTAACAACGATCAACACTGCCAACGCGGCTATTGCCTTTAAGCGTGGTGTTATTAATTTCGATCGCAACGTTATGTTCCGCCGCACATTGAATCACAGCTTCAAAATCGAAATCAAAATTTGGGTTTCCTAAATGACCAAGTGCATCAATTCGGCCGTCTTTAATCACATTCAGGAGTGCTTCTGTATGGGTAGCAACATCCGATGGGCGAAATACTGGCTCATGAAAACTCGCGATCACCCAATCCAAGTTCTTATCCACACTCGGATGAATGTCGATTTCACCCTGTGTGTTCATGATGTTTGACTCGACACCTCGAATAATAGCGACATCTTCAATAAAACGAGGGAGCACACGCTGGTTACTGAAAAACCAATAGTGTGGCGCGCCCGGCATAGACTCGGAATGGTCGGTCGTACAAAACATAGCTAAACCGTTTTGTTTTGCCGATTTTGCATTCTCGATCAACGTGCTGTAAGCATGACCACTTGCGTATGTGTGGGTGTGGGTATCTACTTTTAGTTCCATAAATCAAGGCCTTAACCGTGTGGTCTAGTCAATCAATTTCAAGTTGGGTTGGTCTAATACAGCTTCTTCAAAAATGCCCAACAGACACCTGCTTAATGTGATGCTGAGTGATTTGAAATTATATACTGTTCATCATTCAGTATTGTTAACATTAAATCAATCGACAATAACCTGATTTCTCCCGCTATTCTTTGCTTTGTAAAGGCGCTTATCAGCAAGCATAAACAGATCATTTGGCGATGTGCTTTTCGTCGGAACGCATTCCGCTACCCCTAGGCTCATCGTTACATGAGAAGCAATGGGTGAGGAACGATGGGGAATCGGTTGACTGTGCAAAACCGTTAAGAATGAATTAAGGCGAGCGATGCTTTGCTCTGTAGATGTGCTTGGCAATATAATGGCAAACTCCTCGCCTCCTATGCGAGCAGCAAGGTCTGACGGACGATTAAATATTTGCTTCCATAACTTTGCGACTTGTTTAAGGCAAACATCTCCTTGATGGTGGCCATATGCATCATTATATTGCTTGAAAAAATCAATATCACCGATCACTAAGGTTAAAGCTTGCCCTTCGCGTTCACATCTAGCCCATTCAGACTCAAACGTTTGATTAAATTTACGTCTATTGGGAAGTGAGGTTAGCTCATCAAAAAGTGCAATCTTTGTAAGATCTTGTTTTTCTCTCTGCAACTGCTCATCACGCAACTCATATTGATACAATGTTGCCAGCAACTCTTTTCTAGGAGCTTTAGTCAAATCCTTTATGGATAGTGGCGAACTAACAAACTTGGCAAAATCCCCCCTAAACAAAAAGTAGAAGATCAGCATTGGGACGCTATAGCAGGCCGCAATCAACAACTTACCCATTATATTTCCGAATATGATAGGAACGATCTGCGGGCTTAGGCCAAAAGCTAAAAGAGGAAACAGTGCTCCATCCAAACAAAGGATAAAAACAAATGCTAGCGTATAGATGAATGCCAACGCTGGTAGGTTGGAAAGGAACTTACTCACCTGTGTAAAAATAAACATCAATAACAATATTTCGAGGAGAATCAAAACCCCTCCAAGAACAAGAACTTTCAACGACACGTCAAAGATACTGAAAGGGATAGCAAAAGGGTTCAACACATATTCCGATTCCAGCAACCAAGCCATAAAGTTAAAGCCAACAAAGGCAATTAAATCCACAACCACTACTAACCGAAACATGTGTTTAAAAGTGCTAAAATCTCGCTCAATAATAATGAGCATTATGGTGCTCATCATGAAGGCACCATAAGCAATATTTCCGCCTGAAATACTTAAAGCTTCGGATAAAGGAAAGGAATAAACGGCACCAGCAAGCCCTCCCACTAAAAGTACGATACTAAGATAGTTATAAAATGCAGCTGTACGCACACGGTTTTTTAACGTAGCAAAATACAATGGGAAAATTGAGTATATTCCTACATTGAGAATATAAGCTTCTAACGTCATTACTGTTCCTTCTAGGCTCAACACATACAGCACCTAGATGTTTTATAGATGTGCAAAATAACTGACAATATTAACATAATAATCTTTAATTAATAAAACACTCAGAATGCTTGTTTTTCTAATCAGGAATATTAGTAACGCTAGATATGTATTGCCCACATCGAGCCTGTCCAGCATCTCGGAGCAACCCCACCAACCACAAGTGACCATTAGCACTTAAATATAACGCTTTATTCTCATTTCACTTAGCTATCGTAAGCACGACTTAGTCGCAGCGCCGCCTTAATTGCACCAATTTTTTGCAACCTACCCAAGTTCGTCAATACTTATACCAGTTAACAAGCTGGAGTGTTTGATGAGACGAAGACGATATCCGCTGAGTATCCACATCACTAGCCTTTTCCTAATTTTGACAACACTTGTTGGTGCCGTACTTATCTCAATAAGCTATCGCCATTCACAAGAGTTGTTGTTAGGGACGGTGAGCGAAATCAGTAATGAACATCGCGATAAGCTGGAATCGGTATTTAAGCAAGCCATCGCACCCGTTATCACAACCTTGAATGTGATGGCTGTGAGCCCGTTTGTTTCTCATCAAACTTCGTCTACTGAGCAGGAGTCTTGGATTGCCTCGATAGACATCATATTCAAACAAAATACCAATTTAGTTGCGCTGTTTTACGGGTCTGATGATGGAGAGTTTAGGATTTTCCGCCCACTGAGCACCAACAAGCAAAGACTTGAAAACAACGCACCAGCCAAGGCCACGATGATGGTCAGCACGATCAACCTCAAGGGCGAGAACCTTATCTCTTACCTTGATGGCGCACATAAGGTATTGAGCATTGTGCAACAGGAGAGTGAGTTTAATCCTACAACCCGACCTTGGTTCCGTAACGCTAAACCCGATGGAACAATCAAACTCTCTGAGCCGTACCTGTTTTACTTTCTTAAAAAGAACGGCATTACCCTATCAAGGCGAACTTATGAAGGTAATCATGTGGTTGGCGCTGATTTCACTTTAGACTCTTTATCCTCTCAGATAAGCCAGCTCGCTTATTCGCCACAGAGTCGCTTGGCTTTGTTTGACCAACATTTTAACCTGCTCGGTCAACATCAGCTGGACTTAGCAATACCCAACTTAAGCCCCATAGGTGAAAACAACCGCACCAACAGTAACGTAGGCGACAATAAAGGATCCGGTAGCGAGCAAAGCCAACAACTATTCAACATCCCTAAACGTGATCAAATGGCGGCCTTAAAGTCGTCTGTTCTAGCCCCTCTTATTTCTGATGAAGAGAAATTTAACCTCAACCTAAAGAACATTGAGTACAACCTAAATACTTGGGCATTAACATTAACGCCCGTTGAGCTGACTCAAGACGTCACCCTTTATCTGGCCGAAGCAACGCCACACAATGATCTGCTTTCTGATCTTATCTCGATGCGTGATAAGCAAGTTGCCGTCGCGATTGGTATGTTGTTTATCTGTTTTGGTATCGTGTGGTTAGTCGCCAACCGCTTATCCCAACCTCTCAATACACTCATGCAGCTTACTGACAACATCGCTCGATTCGATTTCAGAAGAACCCATTACCCTAAGAGCATGATAAAAGAAGTCGCTAACCTCGCCCATTCCATTGAGCTGATGGAGCACACGCTTCATGATCTGATTAATTTACTTCGGGACACCGCGGGTAATCAGGAGTTTTCGATATTAGCCAAGAACATTGCCCATCAAAGCTACCTAATTACCAAAGCTGAAACCATCGTGCTGTTTACTCAATCTGAAGAAAAGGATGTGTTTGATACGGCAGCGAACCTCGCCATTCTTCCTTTCAAGGCCGACATCAATGACTTCATCAAGCATACCCCTTGGTTGTTGTGTCAGCTTAAATCAGGCGAGACCATCCACCTTAACCGACAAGACAATGTTCTTAACTATTACCAAGATTCGATATTCAATTCTGACCTGTACCTTTTCCCACTATTGAACCGTGAAAAGTTGTTGGTGGGCATTGTTGCAATTGGCTATGAAAGACCAATCACTAAGATGCAGGCAGACAAACATGCATTTTTGAGGGAGCTACTGAGCTTTGCTGAAATCGCCAAAGACAACATTGACCAAATGCAGCAACAGAAAGACATGCTCAATGCCTTTATCGAATTGATTGCTTCAGCGATTGATACCAAGTCGCCATACACGGGCGGGCATTGCCAACGAGTTCCTGAACTGACCAAATGGTTAACCCAAGCCACCATAGACGACGACCGTTACTACCCACAGTTCTCGCTTGATAATAAACAATGGGAAGAACTCATGCTGGCTGCTTGGTTACACGATTGTGGCAAAGTGACGACGCCAGAATATGTCGTAGACAAAGCTACAAAACTTGAAACCATTTACGACCGAATCCATGAAGTGCGAATGCGTTTCGAACTGTTAAAACAACAGGCTGAAACCGATTACTGGAAAGCCATAGCGAACGGAGCGCTTCAAGAAGAACAACTGAAAGTTCTCGAGCAAAGTTTGTCGGAATTGGATGAAGAGTTTGCCTTCATAGCCGAGTGTAACCTCGGTGGAGAGTCGATGACAGATGAGCAACTAGAACGCTTAGACCAAATAGCCAAACGCCAGTGGAAACGAACACTCGACGATCAGCTAGGTTTATCTTGGTCTGAAAAAGAAAGATTTAACACGCAGCAAGATACCTCTGAGAAGAGTGAAGCTGATCCAACAATCAAAGACCAAACGCTGCCAGTGATGGAGCCACTACTTGCTGATAAACCCGAACATAAAATACCTTGGGATAATGGCTTTAACCCAGCCGATGTGTGGCAAGAAGCGTTTGTACTCAAACCAGGTGAAGTGAAGTACAACCAAGGTGAATTGCACAATTTGAAAGTACGTCGCGGTACCTTAAACGACGAAGAACGCTTCATGATAAACGACCATATCATTCAAACCTTCACCATGCTCAACAAGCTCCCTTACCCATCTTATCTCAAGAACATTCCTGACATTGCCAGCGGACACCACGAACGTATCGATGGTAAGGGTTATCCGAGAGGCTTAAACGAAGACCAGTTACCTTTGCCGTCTAGAGCGATGGCCATTGCCGATGTGTTCGAAGCGCTCACCTCCAGTGATCGCCCGTATAAAAAAGGTAAACTCCTAAGCGAATCACTCAATATCATGACCGACATGGCCACCAGCGGTCATATCGATCCAAAACTGTATTTACTGTTTTTAGAAAACAAAATCTATGACAAATACGCTGAGCGATTCCTTGAAGCGAACCAACGATGCGAAATTGATCAAAACAAGCATATCGAACGAGTAAAAGAATACATTCGTTCACTGTTCTAGGCTTTATGTATTACGTTTTAGACTACAAGCTCAATGCTTAACTTTTAACAGCAGAGTCCAACACCGCAGCATCTGCTGCAGTCGCTAAAGCCACAGCAGTTCGCGGTGTTTGCTTGGTTTTTGCTTTGCTGTGTCTTTTAGCTAGTAGAGTATTGGTTATGCTCGCCACGACGATCAAATTGATGCCGATTAACTGCTGAGTTGAAAACACATCATCAAAGAACAAGCTCTGCCATAACGCACTGAACAGCATGTTAGTAAAAATTAGCGGTGCCAACTGAGATCCGCTGTCTGCCAACTTGTACGCTTTCGAGCGGAAGATTTGCGTGTTAATAGTAAATAGAGCCAATCCAAAAGCGCCAAGCCCAATCCAGCGTAAGCCTTCAAAAGATAACAGAGCCGAAAAGGTTCCATTGCCCGCAGTACTCTCAAGCACATCTGGAGTCGCAGATACTGAAGTAAACACAACCATTGGTATCACAATGATTGCCGCGACCAAGAACGTCCACGCGTTTAGCTCTGCGGGTGTCAGGCTAGTCTTGGACGCTCGATACAAACTCACTTGTGAACCCGAATTAAATACACCCGCCAATAACCCTAGCAACAACGCTGGCCTAAAGAACTCTGAGCCAAATTCAAACTGCGACCAGTCCCCAGCCATCATCACTACACCGACAAAGGTGACAACTAAACAAATCACTGTGGTTGTATGAATCTTGGTTCCAAACATTAATTTTTCTAACAAAGGAATGAACAGAGGGCCAGTGCTGAACAACACCACACCTTCAACCAGCGTTAGGGTTTGCAAAGACGTAAGAAAACACCACTGGCATGCCACCATAAAAATCGCACGCATCACTAAAGGTTTCCACATATCGAGTGAAGGTTTCGTGATTTTGTAAAACATCAAAAATAAGAATAAAAACAGGCTGGGTAACAAAAATCGCACGAAACTCAAAAATGAAACGGGCATTGATACCGATAGATACTTGGCCATTAAGCCACTTAAAGACAAACTGAACGTCGACAACAACATGAAAGCCGTCGCCTTGGTAATATCAGACATAATTATCACCTCCTATGACAGTTATTTTAGAGGCGTGACGTGATGAAAAATAGCGAGTAATATTAACCACAACTGTAAGGAAAACTTACCAATGAAGAAACTCGTTCCACTTAAATCCGTTTATGCTTTCATTGCTGTAGCCGAAACAGGCAGCATGACCGAAGCCGCTCGCGTGTTGTACGTCAGTCATTCAGCGGTAAGCCAAGCGATAAAATCATTGGAGCAACTGGTCAATAAGCCGCTGTTCCAACGTGTGGGTCGCCGTGTTGTGCTGAATGCCGCAGGTAAGCGATATTATCGAAAAGTCGCACCAGCATTGGAACAAGTAATAGAAGCCACAGAAGAACTCGCCAAAACGCCTAACGACCACCGCATCACCCTCAACATGGTGAACTCACTCGCCATGCACTGGTGGATCCCGCGAGTTTCGGAATTCCAAAGCTTTGCTCCCTCTCTTGATATTCGTATATCCACGCTAACGGGCTCTTTCGACATAGAACAAGAAGGTGTCGACATCGCGCTCGTGCACGGCAAACCGAGCGAGTGGGACAGATATTACAGCGAAAAGCTCGGTGACGATGATCTGGTATTGGTGTGCAGCCCAGCACTATTGAAAAACCAAATGGGATTGAGCGTTGAACAACTGGTGAAACAAAACCCAACCATTGGTGTCTTCAACCCAAGAAGACAGTATGACTGGCAAGTGTGGTGCGATCATTACCAAATACCCATGCCGACGTTCCACAGTAACTTGACGTTCGATGTCTCGATTCAAGCCGTGCAAGCTGCCATTCGTTCGCTTGGTGTATTAGTCACTCACCGCTTGTTTGTGAAAGATGACATCAGCCATGGCATGTTGGTCGAAATTAGTGAGCCAGTGGCTAACCCCCATCAAGATTTCTATTTCGTTTGTCCAAAAAACAAGTTAAAACAAGAAAGTGTGCTAAAACTGAGAACATGGTTGAGGCATGAATTCACACGCTCAGAGACAAAACTCAGCGAGTAGCTAATCATCAAGTAACCAATCATCAAGTAACTAATCAACTAGTAACAACTCATCTAGTAACCAACCATCTAACTTACAGAGGCCACTATGATTATTACCACCACACAATCTGTCGAAGGCAAACGTATTGTCGATTACAAAGGGGTTATTGCCGGAGAAGCCATTCTAGGGGTTAACGTATTCAAGGATATGTTTTCAGGTATTCGAGACTTCGTCGGTGGACGTTCTGGTACCTATGAAAAGGAGCTGGAGAAAGCACGTAACTACGCATTCAAAGAGCTGGAGCAGAAAGCGATTGAAGCGGGTGCAAACGCAGTGGTTGGTGTCGATATCGATTATGAAGTCTTAGGAACAGGTAATGGCATGTTGATGGTTTCAGCCAGCGGCACAGCGGTTGTCGTCGCTTAATCGAATCTGAAATCATTTGATTCAATAAATGCTTATTCCAACCTTCGGTTTGTTTATCACCAGAAGGTTGGAATAAGGATAAGCCGTGGCTGAAGTGAATTTAACTCGTTCTGCCTTCTTGCTCAGAGATGATGTCATCAAAAGAGGCAATTCGAGTAAGGAACGCCCCCTTGTCCTTCGGTAATATAGAGCTTGCCAAAGGCAGGTCTGCCTTCATCGCGTCGACCGCCCTTCCACGTACCAACACTTCAAAATGTAAGTGAGGCCCTGTCAAACGGCCTGTTGCACCCGACAACGCAATTTCCTGACCACGCTTAACCTGTTGCCCTTTCTTCACCAAAAAGCGGCTCAAGTGTAAATAACGTGTTTTGTAAACGCTGTTATGCTCTATCACCAGATACTTCCCTGCGTAAGGGTGGTCACGAAGCGCCACAACCCTACCGTCTCCGGTTGAATAAACGGGTGAACCCACAGGTGTTGCGAAATCAGTGCCATTATGTGGTGATATACGCCCTGTCACCGGATGTTTGCGGTACGGATTAAATGGTGAAGTGATTCTTCGGAACTGTTTGTCTATTGGGAATCGATTAAAAGCTTGCTCAAGGCTATTCCCTTCTCGGTCATAGAAACGTCCATCCGCAGCAAGAAAAGCCGCCACTTCCCTATTTCGTAGCTTGATAGAGATCCCTTGTACTTCAGTCTTACCCGTTAAGTGATCTTCCGTGTATTGCTCTTTAACCAACACATTAAAGCTGTCACCAACTCTGAGCTCTTTGGAGAAGTTGATTTTATCTTTCAGCGTTCGAGTGATATTGGCTATCTGGGCACTGGTTAAACCGGCCTTGTAAGCTGACGTGGAAAAACTACCCTGCACCGCACCTGAGTACAGTTTTTCTTTCCATTCCCCTGGAGTCTCTATGAACTGATAACTAAAACTACCGTCATCATTTTCTGTGTAGACCGCCTGTTCAACCAAGCTCTCATGGTAAATCAATTCGACTAGCTGTTTAGATTCACTATCCAACAACAACTCTAGATGATCGCCAGGTTTGATCGTGTCCAGTTTCAGTGATTCTAGATCGGCCTCAAGTATCTTTTGAGCCGTTCCGTAAGGGAGTTTCCAAGAGGTAAATACATTGCTGAGTGTATCCCCAACTTTGACAAAATAATGAACTCTTACCAGAGAACTTGACTCAACGTCTGAACTCGATGGCTTCTCATCAGCCGAAACCGCACCTTGATAAGGTGTAATTTTGATAGCGATGTCTTCTGGTGGTTCAGGCGAAAGAGAAAGATATAAAGCAAGTAAAAATGCGCTGATAGCAGTCACTATCAGGCCAGTGCGGAGGAACTTCATAAAAATACTTAACGGTTATTACAATGAACTTTTAAGATGTTATAACATAACAATTGATTCAATAAAATAAGCGAAATGTAAGAAACCGTTCCGTAAAAACGATTAAAAGCATGGTGAGCGTGCGAAGCTCACCATGTCATTAAATAATTACTCTTCACATAGAGCTTCAAAGCGGTCTAAACCTCTCAACATCTCGAAATCAGGCTCTTCTGCCAGAAGTTCTCTCATTGAACCACTGGCTTCGATAGATCGCTCTAAGTCGTCTATCGCCTGACCTTCTGCACCTAACCTTGCGTAGGCACAAGCACGTTGATACAAAGCGTGAGCATTTTGGTCATCAACTTCTAATACACGGTTACATAAGCTCATTGCCCAGTGGTACTCTTGCATATCCATCGCCGCATCCGCTTTATAAGTGAGCGCCTCTAAATCCCCCGGACGAACCTTTAAGATCTCATCGTAAATCTCAATTTTTTGCTCAGCCGTCTGTGCGTTTTGCGCTCTTAACCATAAATTATGAATCTCATTGATGATCTCAATCTCTCGATTATTTTCAGAGATGATTCGAGTTTTCCTTTTAAGATCCCTTTCAAGTACATTAAATTTCTTTTCGTACTCTTGAGCGATAGAATTTAATCGCTGGTCAGCCATTTCTTTGGTTGTGTGCTTGAGTTCTTTCAGTGATTGCCACCCAACCAATGCGATAAGTGAAGCAACGCCCGCAATAATGTAGAAGAAATAAGTTACCGTCACGTTGGCGTAGTTCAATGATTTATCCGCAACAGAGAGTTCACGATCAGTCATTTGGATCGTTAAACGTCTTTCGAGATCTTGCTGCTCCATACGCAATTGCTTCAACTCATCCAAGATATAACGTTCCATCAATGGTCTATCTAAATACTCTTGATCTGAGTACTTAACCTCTTCGTTTGCAAAACTCATGGTTGTGAACATTGAGATAACTGAAATCAATAAGATTCGAAGCATTATACATTCCTTATATATTTAGCTTTAAACTAACTGTATCTCGTTATAGGCATACAAGCTAGGAAGTCGGCAAGTTTGCCCTGTCTGTATTGGAATTAACACTCTAAAACATCATTGATAATTATAAAACACCTGAAGCAACATCATTAATTTATAATTAAGGAGAATACGGAGTATTACTGTTCGATATAATTAATTCGCGATGCAAATATACTAATAACTAGTTTTGGGCATCTATTTGAAAATTATTGTTATAACGATCAGAACGAGGTTAATTTGAATAATCCACGATACGATTTACTAAGCCGTGTGCTGCACTGGGTGATGGCTTCTGTGATCATCTATGCAACCGTCGCAGGCTATGTGATGCACTTTGTCACCAGTAGGCCCGAGCTATTTTCTTTCCTGTCAGTGCTCAACATGTCGTTGGCTACTGTCGCTACTCCTTTGTTGGCGATTCGATATATATGGAGTCATTTTAGAAGCACACCACCCATGCCTTCCTCTGTGGCTGCCGGTCAAATATGTATTGCCAAACTCGCCCACTCACTCATGTATCTCGTTATGTTCATGGTTTTCAGCACCGGTTATTTAATGCTTAAAGAGCCCTATTCATTATTTTGGCTAACAACCGTCGACAACCTAATAACCGACCCTGCAATCAACAGCTTCTTTTTCTATTTACATCGTACCAGTTGTATTGCCCTTGCTTGTTTAATCTTATTGCATATTAGTGCTGCGCTTAAACATCACTTCGTCTCTAAGAATTACGTGTTGAAGATGATGATCTAGGTTTAATAATTCGAACTTTTGAGCACAAACAAAAAAGCCACAGCGTGTAAGCTATGGCTTTATTTAATCTATTTAATTGCTCAGTTTTTTTGAGTATCTAGCATCACTTGCCAATATTCACATTTGGCTAAGAACTCTTTTAAATAGAGCTCTGGATTCTCTAGTTTCTCGCCGCCTTTTACATCAGCGCCAGTCACACGCCAAAAGCCACGAGTGACCAAGTTTCGATGATAAATAAAATCGCTGAGTTCATTAGCCTTCATAGGAAGTTGCTCACCAAACGTATTTTCGTAGTGGCTCAGAGTCGAGGCTTGCTCACTTGGTTTCTCTCTTAAAAAGGTATCCAAGTCCAAGCCTAGTTGATGTTGCGCTTCCTTTGGTAAGGCTTTAGCTAACTTAGAGATAACATTGAACAGAGCCAACTCAACTTTTTGAGACGCTAATAACGATGCGCCTAAAAGCGCATGTTCATTGGAAATATGTTGCTCTGTTGATGAAGCGGTTGCTGTTGTCACTGTGTTAACCTCAAATAATCATAACGGGTGTTACTGAACTGGATAGAGTCTTATCATTACGCTGAATCTTATTCTGGTAATTAAGAAGAATCTTGTCGTTAAGCAGAGTCTTGCAACTAAGCAGAATCTTTTAGCAGAACGCGTTCAGCATCAATAATGGTGAAGCCCGATTCGTCTTCATTCTTCTCGACTTGCACTAAACCTTTAAAACCAATTTGCGACAACTTGTTCGCAAGCTGATCCGGCGCGGTTTCAAACACTACATTCATAAAAGGCAAAGATTCAGCATCAACAAAACCATGCTCGTTAAACAGTTCCATTGCTTGAGATAAATGGTCTGAGTCGGTTAATTCAATAATTTCTACAACTTCTTCCAACAACATCTTCGATTCCATATTCGCCAGAAAATGACTGACACAAGCAAGTTCGTCTTGCTCGCATACATTCCGATGCCCTAAGACACCCCTTTAGTAGTAAGGAGATCATAACATATTAATAATCGTAAAATATGTTTATTTTCCCTAAGCCACTGGGGATAACAGAAAAGAATAGAAACTGATTAAGCATAATCAACAGCAATTTATCTCATCGAAAACGGTAAGTCTGACTTGAGATAATTAGGCTACCGTAGCTTGAGAATCGCTCGTTTCTACAATCGATTCTTGCAACAAACCGGCATAAATACCATTGTGTGCGACCAATTGTTGATGATTGCCTTGTTCAACGATTTCACCCTTTTCCAGCACCAAAATAGTGTCAGAGTGACGGACGGTACTCAGTCGGTGCGCTATCGCAATCACGGTTTTTTCTTTAAAAAGGCGCTGCATCGCTTTTTGAATAAGGTCTTCGGTAATTGAGTCTACTGAGCTAGTTGCCTCATCAAGCATCATCAGCTGCCCACCTTGTGCGACCGCTCGTGCAAACGAAATGAGCTGCGTTTGCCCCACAGATAAATTTGAGCCATTCTTTTCTAAATGGAAATCATAGCTTTGTGGCAATTGCTCAATAAACTTATCCGCGTACACATAGCGCGCTGCTTGTTCAACCTCAGCTCTAGTAAGATGTTCCTTACCCAAAGCAATATTGAACTGAATCGTCTCTTCGAATAAGTGCACATCTTGCATCATCATTGAGAACAAGTGGGCAGAGTCTTCGCTTGAAATTTGTGACAACTCAATGCCATTCAACAAAATGCTGCCTTCATAATCTTGATAAGTTTTAGAGATCAGACGCAGAATCGTCGACTTACCTGAACCCGTTGAACCGACAAGTGCGATTTGATGCCCTTTCCCCAGTACAAAAGAGACATTCTTTAGAACATATGGAGAATCGTCTTTGTAGCGGAAACTCACATTTTTGAACTCAAGACTGACAAACTTTTCGAGCTGGTTTTTGACTTGATGAGATGGCAATAAGTTACGCCCTTCCTCTTCTGTCGGCTCGACAAAAAGCTCTTCAATGTGGTCAAAAGCCGCAAACGAGCTTTGAATAGAGGCAATCTGAGAAGTAAAGTCACGAATGGGAACAAACACCTTTTCGAGCGTGTTGATGAATGCGATCAGCACACCCAATGTTAACGCACCTTCAATGACTTGCTCTGAGCCGTACCAGATCATAATCGCGATAGTGATTGAGGTGATGCCCGAGATAAACGAGAACAAAATCGCATCGTACTTATTGATCTTCTTTTGAGCTCGTAAAAACTCATCCGTGTAGCCTTGGTATCGTTGCTCGACTTGCTCCTCAGCGCGATACATCTGAACGGTTTTCATGCCAAATAGCACTTCTTGTAGGAAGCCAATACCACGCGCCAGTGTTGAGCGAGTAACCTTATACATCGCGCGGAGACGATTACGCACATAGACCGTCAAGTACATCACGGGAGGCATGATAATCAGCACAATCATAGTTAACTGCCAATCAATGAAGAGCATCATAATAAGCAGAGCAATGGTGTTGATACTGTCTTTAACCAATCCAACGACAGATTGAATAAACGTCTCGCCTATCGTTTCTAGATCACTGGTCAGACGCGAAAGAGTCACACCAATCGGTGTGTTATCGAAATAGCTACGAGGCAGTTTAAGCACACGCTCAAACAGTACTGAGCGCATGTCAGTAATGGTGTACTGGCCTGTCTTTCGCAGATTATACGAATAGGTAGTGTCGACCACATAACTGGCAATCAAGACAAGAACTAAATAGAAGACATACTCAAGTAACCCGTCCATATCACCCTTGCTCAAATGCACGTCGATCACTTGAATAATCAACCAAGGGAACAGCAGGCTTGTGATCACCGACAACGGAAGCATCGCAACACCCAGAATTGCTGAGCGTTTGTATTTCTTAGCAAACTTAAAAAAGTGCTTTAGATACTTAACATCAACACCCTTTAACATGCCGCTGCCTCCGTTTCATTCTGTTGTAATTGCCAAGTGTCGTAATAGTAAGCACAAGTTTTTAATAAGGTGTCATGGTCACCTTTCGCGATCACTTTCCCTTCATTCAGAACAATGATTTCGTCCATATATTCAAGGGCATTAACACGATGCGAAACCACCAGCACAGATTGATTTTTCAATCGATTGAACAGGCCTTCTAAGATCTTTCTTTCCGTTTCATAATCGACTGCTGACAGAACGTTATCCATGATGATTAAATCTGTAGGCTCTAATAAAGCACGCGCAATACTTAGGCGTTGCTTCTGGCCACCCGATAACATGATCCCTTTTTCACCGACTAAGGTTTGGTCGCCGTTTTCAAAACGAGTGACGTCATTCGCTAGTTGGCTCAACTCAAGAACTTCATCAACCTGACTCTTTGCGAGTTCAGTATCCAAACTGCCAAAACGAATGTTGTCTTCAACCGTTGCTGAAAACAAGTAAGGATCCTGAGTAACCGTTTTGACATAACGGCGTAAATCACTGCGTGAAAAGCTTGTTACGTCTGTTTCCCCGAGAAAAACCGTTCCTTTAGGCACATCTAGATGGTGATTCAAGCAGTTAACCAACGTCGTTTTACCTGAGCCAATTCCTCCTAATACACCGATTTTCTTACCTGCTGGAATATCAAAACTGATGTTATCAAGAATGAGTCGCTCCTCACCTTCGTATTGGAAGCTCAGGTTGCGCACAGAAAATGCCTTTCCCTTGAAAGATTCAACGTCTAATTCAGACAACTTCGCGTCATCCAATTCTGGAACTTGCGCATTAAGAATAGTTTGTGCGCTTTGAATTCCCACTATGCCACGCTGATAAATGGTCGCGATTCTGCCGAGCTGCATCAATGGCATAGCGAGTAAAACAGAATAAGTCAGGAAAGCGGTTATTTCGCCTAAAGTAAGCTCTTGCCTCATTAGCATAAAGCCACCAAGTCCCAGAATGATGATTTTCATTAAGTCGTTGGCATAATCGAGAACAGGCATGAAGAAGACTTGAATACGAGTGATCTTAAGGCGACATTCAAGCAGTCGCTGATTGAGCTTTTCGGTTTCGGCCTTCACCCAAGGTGACATCTGCTGACTCTTGATCAAATCAATCCCCGATAGGTAACTCATCAACTGAGCAGACAGATTCTGTAAACGCTTCATATGTTCTAAATGCAGCGCCTTCATCCGTTTAAAACCAACACGGAAAATCACAAAAGCGATTGAGATAGGAATAATCGAGTACATCGTAAGCTCTGGCGATATGCGCCACATGTAGAGCGGTGTTAATGACAGTGCCAACAGGGCATTAAAGAACTGCAGAAAGCCCACACCAAACAGCAAGCGAATGCCACTGAGGTCATTATTGATGATGGAGATCAGTCTTCCTGACGCAAACCTCTGGTGAAAGCTGTTAGGTAAACGGTTTAACTTTTGGAGAAGTGTCGTCTTAAGAGCCGCCTCTGTAATCCGCCCAGGGTTAAGCGCATAGATACGAGACAATATACGCACCACAACCATGGCGACCGACATGCCAACCACAATCCAAACATAGGTTTGAAGCTGCTGATGGCCACTTGAGGAAGCATCATCAATCAGATCTATCGCCAATTGGATATAGCGTGGTATTTCAACTTGAAGCCAATTTACGAGAAAAATGAAAACTATCGCCAACAAATAAGAAGTGCGATTCATACGCAAATAGTGGGCAATAAACTGTCTTTTATTCATGGAATTCTTTCTTTGAGGACGGGTTCGCGGCTGTACCATGGATTCGTCTGGGAGCTTGGTACATTCTCAGGTTTAAAGGTACACCAAAAAGACATAGTTGACAATATCAACCAAATTTATATTTAATCGTTCCGTTGTTTTTCAAGGCTACAAAAAGAAAATTTGCCGCCAAAATGGCGGCAAATATTTTAGGTTTGTTAAATGATGAGATTTAAAGGACGACGTCTACCTGCCCGTTGTTGATGTCCACTAAACGCTTCACTTCACTTCCCATTGCGGATGGATACCATACTTCTACCCAAACCTTATCAACATGATTTGGAAGAAGCAGTGTCGTTGAAAAATCAATATCCTCATTGATCGGCGTTCTCAACACTTGTGAGGTGTAATCGACAACCTCTCCATTAAAATCAGTGTAGATGCTCATAAAGCCTCGGGAGCTCTGTGAACTTGCCACATCAACGCTCACGGTAACTTCCCTTTCAGTCGAAAAATCGAAGCCTTCCGGGATAGAGAGCTCTACCGAACTCAAAGACTGTTGTGCAGGTGCAACGCTAGAGGTAACCGAGCTGCTTCCTCCAGCTGGTGCATTACTTGGTGGAGTCACAGAGCTGCTTCCTCCAGCTGGTGCATTACTTGGTGGAGTCACAGAGCTTGGAGCTGAAGCGCTACTGCTACCACCACCTCCCCCGCCACCACAAGCTGAAAGGAAGACAAGAGACACGCTACTCAGTATTAGTTTGATTGTTTTCATAAATCCTCCTTGATTAGTCTTCTGTTGACCAAGTTTTATCTGAAGTCGGGTTTTGGTACCAAGTTGGCTTCGCTGAGCCCCCTGAGGTCGCCCATTCGGCAAAATCAGGATACGCCTCACTGATATCAATGTACTCTGCCGGGTGATTCCAAGGAGATGAAATTAATATTCCCCAAGGCATATTTTGCGTAGTTCGATAATATTTATTGCTCGACGGGTCAGAGTCATCCTGCGCAATTCCGTAGAAATCACTAACTAACGTACCGCGAGTTGTCGGTGGGAAATCGGCAGTATGAATCTCTAAGTCTTTACCCGGAGAGCTAGTGAAGCTATCACCATGATACTGACCTTCACCCGGCCCAAAGATGAACGGGTCAAAGCCACTTAACGGCACCAGTGAACTCACTGTTGGCTCACTTCCAGAAGCAAATGGTAGAGAAATGCTGAACGTCATTTGTTCAGACTCCAACGACGGGCTACAAGAAGGGTTGGTGCGGTGGAACATACACTCGGCATTGATAGGTAGATCATTTTTTAGATTTAAAGAAGCAACGACGACTAGGTCTCCTCCTGGCGATGCGACTTCTTTGTCTTCCCCAGTAAACGGCGAGATATCAGCGCGAGTTACACCGTTTCTTTGTACTCGAGCGGTTTGAAGATCAATATCTGATTCGTCAAAGCCATTAAGTTTCCAGCCTAAACCGTTGCCGTAAGAGGCACCATAAGCCATTATCGTTCCTGTAATGTCCATTCGAAGAACCACATCGTCTTTACTTAGAATGGTCGTGCGGTAATAGACCACAACATCATTTAGATCAAAGTCACCCACTTCTGGCCAATTATCTTCGAACGCCGCTGTGTAGTAATTTGAATGTTGGATAGTGGTTCCTGGGTCAGTTACATTAAAAACATAATCCTCTACTTCGCCATCGCCTACATAACCATCACTTGGAATGTTCGGGCTACTTGCTAAGCGGAAGCGAGTTTGAACGACACCAACAGCTGCATCATCACCAACACGAATCGGAACAACTTGACTACCATCCACTACTGCATGATTTGTCAGTATTTGCTCGTCGTCAGCGAATGCCCCATCCATGTCCCAATCAGCCCACGCTTGAAGATAACCACTCCCCACTACATTTACGTTGATTAGGCTATCCAGTCCTATCTCTAGGTTAGATAACAAAGTAATGCCGTCGTCATCATTCCCGCCAATATCCAAATCATCGCCATTTGATGACGCACCGGGTTGTCCATCGGTATCTGCATCAATACTCGCGCCTAGATATAGTGTTGAAGAGACCGCGTGCTCAGCACCATTACTTGCCTGCAATGTGCCGTAACTATCAGGAGCGTCTCCGAAATCAGATTCATCGGAGCTTTCAATTGGAGTGGTGAATCCGGAGAGATCCCAGTTACCATCGAACGCGGAAAAGATGGGATTTGGGAAACTACTACCGCTTGTCGTCACCGTTTCAAATTGTAGGGTGACAATCGAGGTATTTTTGAACGTAAATTTGACCGCCCCTGAAGTATCGGTTTCAGAGTAATTGGTACCTGGCCCACTGAACAAAACCGAATCTCCATCTTCGCTTTCCTCAGCGGTTAAACTCGCGCCTGCAGAACCTGTTTGATAGCTGTAAAAACCTTCACTTTTAAACACACGAACTTGCTCTGATTGAACGGGTTCGCCATCAATGTCATAACCAATCATATCGAACTCTGGAACGGTATAAGGTTCTGAAAACGTGCCAGATAACCCGTCGGTTCCATCATAAAATTCGAACGTATAGATAAGACCCGCTGCGCCAGCAGAATTCGTTTGATAAAGGAAACCAATGTCTCCGTCTGGCTGATCCGGGCCTTCTTTATAATCGGGAGTGTGGAATAAAAACGTAGCATCACCAAAAACTTCACTGCTCACTTTCGCATCTATCGTTTTTCCATTGTGTGTGCCCACATTCAAAAAATGAATGACCGTTCCATCGTAAGAAGGGCCCGCCCAAGTGCTCAAATTTGTTGATTCAATATGGTTAGAAAAATCTAGATCAACGGACGTTGCATAGAGAGGGGCACTGACTGCCGCTGTGATAAGGGAAATAACCTGTCTGTATTTCATAATAAACCTCTACTTTATCTTCGCTAAGGCGAATTCCTTGAAAAGTACTTGAACTCAAAACGGCAGATTAAATAAACGTGATTCAAACAAGTAAATGGTGGAACGAATCAAGTGCTGGTCTATTAGTGTTGATGCCGAGTAAACAAGCTGCATATTCAATAAAGCAAAAGGGAAGCCAAGTTTTCGAGTAAGTGAAAGGTAATGATAAGGATATGAAAATAAAGGTTAATTTGTGTTTCTAACTTTTTAAACTGAGGCTGATGAGTCATATGTTCAAAATAGGAATCAATTTGCTCAAATGTTTAGTCAATTTAAAAGCCAATGGTTTGATCTATTCTTTATGCCAACATAAATCACACGAAACACGAACTAAACTGGGTTCGAAACAGCAACATTCAATTAGATGTATAGAGAGCTGATGGGCACCTAGGAATAAATTAAGCACATAAAAAACGCCTAAAAGCACACAGCTTTTAGGCGGTTAGATATCAACTAGATTAACTAGATTAACTAGATTAACTAGATTAACTAGATAAGTTTGAGGTAGAGATGCTTAAAAAATCGAAAGTCTCTGCGTCTAAAGCATCTCTTTGGCAATCAAATGCAGTAAGAAGGTTTCACGCTCAATACTCATGCCCTTTTTCGGGCTCTCGGCCATGGTCTTTTCATTATGGGCAATCGCTTCATGGATATTCATCCAAACCGGTTTCATCCCATTTTTCACTTCATAATCTTCGTAAGCCGTTTCACCAAGCTCACGATCGATCTTGCATGAGTAGCAGTAAGAGATCATGTGCATCATATCTGCGTCGTCTTTATACCAAGGACGAAACTCTTCAAAAATGCCGAACGGCTTGATGCTATGAATGTTCTTTGCACCGGTTTCTTCTTCGAGTTCACGAACCATACCAGCAATCACATCTTCACCTTCATCCAAACCACCACCAGGAATGGTGTAATCGTGATAGCGCTCGGTGTACAGCATCAGAATGTTTTCACCATCTAAGACAATTGCACGGGCAGCGTTACGCTTGTATACGGTTTTATTGTCTAGGTGATCGATATCAGGGTGAATTGTGGTTTTTAGATGTCTCATGATTCTGACTGCTCAACTGAATTTGGGCGGCATCATATCATAATAGAGAATAGATTCGAGGCTAAGAACAAGTGACACAACATCAAACACCACGCTCTTTAACCCAGTTTATGCATTGCCTTGAAAGAGTCAGTTCCGCTTCAAAATCCTCAGCTGTCCGTGTACTAATCTCGTAATACCATGGCCTCTCTTAGCTTGATCTAACACCCAAAAAGCAGCTAAACATGAAGAAATATCAACCTATTTCAATATCTTGACCAAATTAGGACAACCTTTTCTTAAATCTAAAATATACTAATTTCATAGAGCTTCTCATTTGGTTCTGTAGAACTTAACGCATTCGATTATAGAGTTATCACGTAGGAGATAAACATGAAGAAAATTGGTTTGATGGCTGTATTTGCCGTTGTATTAGGCGGTTGTGCAAACGACTATGCAGAATATAGCGAAGGCCAACGTGTTTCAGTCGCTAACCCAGCTGCGGTTTATTGTGTTCAACAAGATGGCGAATTAGATACGGTGACTGAAAACAATCAACGTACCACTTACTGTGTATTCGATGACGGTGAGCGCATTGAACAGTGGGAGTACTACCGCAATAACCACGAGCAAGAAGCTGAAAAGTAATCACTTCGACTGCGAGTTTCTAACCTCACCGCTGTAAGACCCCGCCCCAAAAATTCTAGTACGTTACGTAAACTGCCTGCCTCAAGGCAGCGGTTTACCGTATACACACAACAATTGAACAGTGTTTTATTTCTGACATTTCCATGACATTGTGGAGACACTCGAAACGATAGAATGCCAGCCTGTTACAAAATATTACAAGCCGTATTGATATGAAAAGCCAATCTAAAACCAAAGAACAAACTCATATGTCACTTGAGCTCCCAGAGTTCACGCTGTCGCAATCAACTTCTCAAGTGATCTATAAACGATGCCAGACAGCGTTAGTCGTATTGGCGATCAGCATCGTCGCAAACCTTGCACTTCGAATTGATTTTGTATTGCTAAATGGCAATGTTGGTGAGATCTCAGTAACCGAGATGCTTCAACAGATTCTGCTTATCGTAACGTCTGGATCTTTTGCTTACCTAGCAAGAGAGAAGCGTGAAGTTAAACATGCGGCTCTGCTCATCAGCGCATTCTTCGCGGTGATGTTTATTCGTGAAATGGATTTTTGGTTCGACAAAATAGAGCACGGAGCATGGGTTGTCCCTGCTCTATTGATTGCAGGCAGTGCCATTTTTTACGCAATCAAGAATGGTAAACGCACTATTGATCAGCTTGCGCTTATTCTTGCCTCTCCACACATGAACCTTCTGGTTACTGGCGTGATGCTATTGTTGGTGTTCTCTCGCCTGTTCGGCATGGGCAGCTTTTGGCACAATGTTATGGGCGATGATTATGTTCGCGTGGTTAAAAACATCGCTGAAGAAGGCACAGAGCTTTTAGCTTATTGTTTAATTGCTTTCGCTAGTCTAAAGACAGTTCATGGCATCACGAAAAAGAAATAACCGTTTATCGCCACCAGCGTTGAGTCTTATCTTGCTCTGGGTCTAAATATCGATTTAAGAAAGTCAGGTTTGTGTCTAGTAAAGCTAGATACTCCCTGGCTTTTTCTATATCTGAACCAACTGGAGTTTGAAGAATACAACGCTCCAATACCGGAATGAGTGTATCCACAATATCAAAACGGGGAGATGATTCTATCCAACCTCTCGCTTTCACTAACGCTTCAATCGATAACCTTTCTGGTTCTTTCCTTACGGATTCTAGATCTCGCTCAAAAGACCCTGCCACGACACCTTCGAGATAAACTCGATAAGTGGTCAGTACATCCATGAGCAAAAACAATTGCCCTTGAGGGCCTTGATGAGGATATGGCACCGCGACATGATCCTCTAACTGATGATCTATTTGCAAATCCACACCAAGCGCGGAACACCTGTCAACAAGCACTTTAAGCAGACCTTGCTCATCCATCAGCGATTGAATCTCGAAAATACGTTGTAAATGGTAGTCATTCGAAACGAAAGTTACTTTGACGCTCTGCCCACGAGTAAACAGCCCGCTTGCAATCATTTCTGAAGCCAAATTCTGGATGTTCTCGACCGTGTTTGTCGAAAGCTGCTCAAGTAAGATAGCACCTAACATAAACGGAGCTTCGCGCTGACTTTCAAGCTTACGAAAATATTGGTGCATTGCATCAGCTTCGGAGGTGTTTTGCCCTTGCGTAACCCCACCACAAAATGCGACCGCAGTTTGCTGATTCGCGTCCACCATTAAATACTCAACTAAAGCATCAACACGACTGATTCCCTCATCAGTCAATTTATTCTCATTAAGTCGCTTACCCAGCACAATAAGGAGGTGATTAATGCTCATTTTATGTTCAAGTCTCGTTTTAGTGATTAGATGAAGTGAATTATGTATACAATAGTTGTTAACAAAAGTATTTTGAAATTCTTATATGTTGCTCGCAATAATGCTCACTATTCATAGCGACACATAGGTAATGCAAGAATAGACGTGCTGCTTTTAAGCAAAAATAACACGCTCATGCATTCTTTGCTCTACGTTTGCTAACACAAGTTTCAATAAAAGAGACGTTTCAAACAAAGAGCAAGCTCAATCAAAAAACTGTTTCAACCAAGGTCTGTTTTCACTAAAAAGTGAAACGCACAAAATATAAATTTTATACAGAGTTCGTTCATCGAACCGTCTTCACAGGAAGTTACTATGCTGTCTATTTTTGACATTTACAAAATCGGGGTTGGGCCTTCCAGCTCCCATACAAATGGACCAATGATCGCTGGGTTTAATTTTACCCAAAGAATTGAATCGGTACTTGATCAAGTTACCCGCATTCAAATAGACCTATACGGCTCATTGTCACTAACAGGTATTGGCCACCACACCGATCGTGCAACCCTATTAGGTCTTCTTGGTAACCGCCCTGACACCATCAAAATCACCAGTGCGAATTTAGCAATGCGTAAAGCGATTGAAGACAAGTCGCTATTGGTGAGCGGCAACCATGAAATTCACTTCGACGTAGACAGCGACTTACTGTTTCATAAAACCAACCTACCACTTCACGAAAATGGCATGACTATCTCAGCCTTTAACGCGAATGATGAACGGTTGGACATGGAAACATACTACTCTATCGGTGGTGGTTTCATTGCAACCGCTGATGAACTGCAAAATGGCAAGCAGGAAGCAGAAACACAAGTTGAATTCCCTTTTACTTCTGCCGACCAATTGCTTGAATTGTCTGAACAACAAGGGCTTAGCCTTGGTGGCTTAATCCTGCGTAATGAAGTGTCTTTCCAAGACATGGATGTGATTGACCAAAAAGCTGACCAAATTTGGAAGGTAATGTCTCTGTGTATGCAGCGTGGTTTTGATACTGAAGGTATTCTTGATGGCGGACTAGAAGTCACCCGTCGAGCGCCAGCTCTTTTGAAAAAGCTGGAAGCGAATGCTTCGATTGAAAATGATCCAATGGAGATCATGGATTGGATTAACCTGTTTGCCTTCGCCGTGAGTGAAGAAAACGCAGCGGGTGGTCAGGTTGTGACATCACCAACTAACGGTGCTGCTGGCGTTATTCCTGCGGTATTGATGTACTACCATCGCTTCATCAAAGAGCTAGACACCAAGCAGTTAAAAGACTTTTTAGCAGTATCTGGCGCTATTGGCATCTTGTACAAAACCAACGCTTCGATTTCTGGTGCTGAAGTGGGTTGTCAGGGCGAAGTTGGCGTATCTTCTTCAATGGCAGCGGCTGGCCTAACCGCCCTACGCGGTGGCAGCAACGAGCAAATCTGTATTGCAGCTGAGATCGCAATGGAGCACTCACTTGGCATGACATGTGATCCAATCGGCGGGCTTGTTCAAGTACCGTGTATTGAACGTAATGCTATGGGCGCGATGAAAGCAATCAATGCATCACGTATGGCGCTGAAACGCACAAGCAAGTGCCTTATCTCGTTAGACAAGGTTATCGAAACCATGTACCAAACGGGTAAAGACATGAACAAGAAGTACCGTGAAACATCTTTAGGTGGCTTGGCCGTGATCCACATGGCGCCACCTTGTGAGTAACAGACAAGAACACGAGTTAAGAAAGCCCCTATAGAGATGGCATTCTTGTAAACTTAGTTTTCAATATCAAAACAAAGCCAGCTGCCAAGCTGGCTTTTTTAATGGCTAAAACCCAACGGCCAATTGAAAATGGTATTCACTTGAAAAACTTTACAAGATGAGCGTCGATAACTTTTCCTTTATTTGTTCATTACTTAGCCACAAATAAAAATGGTTGAATTTCACACAGTCATGCATCCGCTAGCAAAATCTAATATTGCAGATTTCATTCATGAGAAATATCAATGTACTCATAAGAAAAGGTATATCGAGTAAAGTTCTGTTTGGGACACATGTTTCATTTTATGTATTGCTACTAATGATAGTATAATTGGGCAATTACACTACATATCAACACAAATGTGAGAAAAAATATCCGCCTTCTTAGAAGGCGGTTTTGCTTTATAACCCCCTAGAAGGGGGCGTCCACGCTATCAGTTCTTCAATAACTGCAGTTGTTGTTCATACTCTATGTCCTGTTTATCTTGGTGTCGGACATATCGTCGAATGACTTCTTCATTCACACCGACCGTATCTACAAAATACCCTCTAGCCCAAAAGTGATTTCCCCATAGTTTCTTACGTATATGTGGAAATTTATTGAAAAGTCTAATTGCTGTCCGGCCCTTTAAAACTCCTAACAAACTCGAGATCGACAACTTGGGAGGAATAATGACAACAAGATGAACATGATCTGGTTGAACATTTAACTCTAAAACCTCGCAGTCTTTCATATTGCACAAAATATAAATTGAACGATAAAGCTCCTTTCCAACCTTATCTTTCAAAATCTTATATCTATACTTTGGAGTCCAAACTATATGGTATTTGCAACGCCAATAGACATGTGATGAACTTCTGTAATCGCCCATGTGGTTGTTTCCTCTTACTTGTGGTGAATAAGAGGTTACTTCTAACATGGGCACTTCTTCAGGCTATAGCCTAGAGGAACAATCACCACCGCCCTAGGCGGTGGTTTTGAGGAGCCAATAAAATAATGTGGAATAGATTAAACAAATCAATGATGTTCTGCCAAATGATGTTCGGACTTTCGTTCTATGGCGTCATGGTGATCTTGACTCGTTTCTTCCTTGAAGATCTGAACTACAATGAAGCCGACACCATGATGGTTGTTGGTGCTTTCTCTGCAATCGGACCGCTGTTTGCTATCGCAGGTGGCTTCATCGCCGATAAATTTTTAGGCGCATACCGATCTTTGACTATTGCCTTTTTAGGCTTCGCTAGTGGTTATGTTTTACTGGTACTCGGTGCAGCAGCAACCAATGTACCGATGGCATTATGTGGTATCGCTTTAGCAAGTTATGCACGTGGTTTGATGTCCCCTTCTTACCCAAGTCTTTACAAGCGCACGTTCAAAACTCAAGAAGATTTTGAAAACTGCTACCCGATTAACTACTCAGTAAACAACATTGGTGCGTTACTAGGCCAATACTTGTTCCCAATGCTAGTGCTTGTTGTTGGTTTCCACGGTGGTTTCCTTCTTTCAGCTGTTCTAGCGGGCGCAGCGCTGCTAATGATGATCTTTGTTCGCAAAGGCCTTGTTGAAGCCAGTGCTGAAATCGATCAACAACCGGTAAGCACTAAGAACTGGGCAGCCTTCCTTGGTCTTTCGGCAGCAATGATTGGCTTGGTATTCTTCATGTTTTCTAACATGGATATTGGCCAAAACATCGTATACGCAATTGGTGGTGCTGCGATCGTCTACTTTGTTTCTTTGATGCTGAAGTCGAAAAAATCAGACATGCTGAAAATGGGCACTATCTTAATCATCACATTCCTGACCACATGTTTCTTCGTGTACTACGGTCAAATGATGACGTCGATGACAATGGTAGCGATCAACACAATGCGTGGCGACCTATTCGGCTTTATCCCCGTAGCACCTGAAGCTTCAATGGCAATGAACCCATTGTGGTGTATGGTTGCTGGCCCGATCATCGCAGGTATCTTCTCTAACCTAGAAAAGAAAAACATTAACTTCTCAACTGCAACGAAAGTAGGTTTCTCATTCATTCTAACGGCTATCGCTTTCGGTATCCTTACAATGGCCGTAACCACAGTTGGCGACGACGTTCTAATTCGCCCTGAAGTGTTCCTAGCGATTCACTTCTTCCTAGCGTTTGGTGAAGTGATTGTTGGTTCAATGGTTGTAGCCTTCATCCTGTCTGTCGCGCCTAAGCACATCGAGAACTTCTCTGTAAGCCTGTTCTCTGTTGCAATCGCACTGTCAGGTATTGTTGGTGCGGTATTCTCAACGTCTATTGCACTAGAGAAAGGTCAACAAATCACGCAAGAGATCGTACAAACGGTTTACGGTGATTACTTCCAAATGCTGACTGTTCTTGCGGTAGTAATGGTGGGTATCGCAATGGCTGCATCGTTCATTATTCGTAAGATGCTGGAAGCAGCGAAAGCCGCTGAAGAAACTATCGAATTAGAGCAAGCAAACAGCTAATTCTGCTTACGTTAAACAGTTCGAATACATCAGCCCTTTAGTTTTCTAAAGGGCTTTTTTGTCTATATTTTTGTTTCTATTGATAGCGGGTTCAAGTTACGTTGCGCTTGTGTAAATAAAAGTAAATGATAATTATTAGTATTGAGTGTTTTCTTGTTCAGGATTATGATGTGGAAATTAAAATCTAAGAGAGCCTTATATGAGCAAGCCTAGCCCTATCACATTAACTGTTACTCAAACCTCAACTATCACACCAAACATGCAACGTATAACGCTGAGCGGTGAGGGGTTAAGTAAATACCCAACTGAATGTGCCGGCGGCTACATCAAGCTTTTATTCTCGCCATTGGGTACAACCGATTTAAGCCAACTGGATGACGGTGAGCGCCCAACCATGCGCACTTACACCATTCGTCAGTACAACCCTGTAGAAAACTGGATTGAGGTTGATTTCGTTCGCCACATCACCACAGATTTGCAATGTGGCTTCGCTGCAAGATGGGCAATGAACGCAGAAGTGGGTGACACAATTTCAGTGGCGGGACCTGGTTTGATTCAAGGGCTGAATCTGGAGTCTGATTGGTTCTTCTTAGTCGCAGACATGACCTCACTCCCTGCGCTTTCTGCAAAAGTAAAATCACTTCCAGAGCATGCAACAGGTCACGCTGTTATTCAGATCAATTCAGCAGCAGATAAACAAACGCTTGCAGCGCCTCAAGGCATCAAAGTTACTTGGTTAATTGAAGATGAAACCTCAGAATCCCTTTCACAAACGGTTCGCAATTCAGAATGGTTAGACGGTCAGGTTTCGATTTGGACAGCGTGTGAATTTGAAAGCATGCGCGAGCTGAGACAATACTTCCGAAACGAAAAAGAAGTCGCCAAAGAGAACATCTACATCAGCAGTTATTGGAAGCGTGGCGTCACTGAAGATGGCCATAAAGTATTGAAGCAACAAGATGCTCAAGCTTTAGCGGGTTAAGTCTGTTACTGCATGCGTCTTTTGCTAGATAAATAGACAACGCCCTTAGCGAAGTTCATCTCGTTAAGGGCGTTTTAGTTTGAATCCGATGAAGAGCAAAGCTGAAATGTAAAATTAAATACTCTCACCCACTTCAATCTCATAACCGAGATCCAGCTTCGCCACCCATTCATTGTTGCCTTGTAAACGCGCTACAACTTGCTCTGCAGCGACTTTACCGATCTGCTCCCTAGGTGTTACGACAGTCGCTAAACGCGGCGTCATCGCCACTGTGATGTCGTGTCCGTGGAAACCTGCAATCGCCATCTGCTCGGGGACTTGAATACCACGTCGTACACATTCGTAAAAAGCACCAATGGCCAAATCATCGTTAGTACAGAAAATGCCATTCACTTGTGGGTGTTTCTCAAGTAGCTCACCAATCAGTTTTGCACCAAGAGTAAACGAGGAAGCGTCTTCCGTTTGCAGTGTCACAGGCGTTTTATCGGCTTCTTGCATTGCATGCTCGTAGCCCGCCATTTTCAAGCGAGTACGCTCATCCATACGTGCTGCTAAGTAAGCGATATTGGTGCGCCCTCTCTCGAGCATGGTTTTGGTCATCGCTCTAGCCGCTTCGAAGTTATCAAAGCCAACCGCTTGTTCAATTCTTGGCGACACTGAATCCATAATCTCAATCACAGGGATAGAAACAGTCTGCAACATCTTACGCGCTCTATCGGTGTGCACGTTTTCTGAAAGGATAATCGCATCAACGTTGTAAGAAAGCAGTGAAGCGATGCTCTGCTCTTCCAGTTCAGCGCTATAGCCATAGTGGGCAATCATGGTTTGGTAGCCTGCGGGCGCTGTGACTTGTTCAATGCCACGGATAACTTCAGCAAAAACTTGGTTGGTTAACGAGGGAACTAAAACACCAATCGCATTGCTTTTTGCGTTGGAAAGAATGTCTGGTGCGCGATTAGGGATATAACCTAGCTCGTCTACTGCAGCGCTGATCTTATCGCGCAGAGCTTCTGACACTTGAGAAGAGTCTCGCAGGCAGCGACTGACGGTCATTTTAGTGACACCAACGAGGTTGGCAACATCTTGTAATGTGGGACGTTTTTTCTTATTCGACATAATTAGTAATTATTATTTTTGAGTTATGTTACTGGTAACAGTGTATCCGACTGACGTGGAATTTGAAGCCTAATTTAGTAAAATGTTGATACAGCGTCATAATTACAAACGCCCTCTTGTTGAGGGCGTTATTGATTGTTTAAGCGTTCACTTTTACTTCAGTTCTTGGAGACTGACTCCAAGTCACGTGAAACTTTTCAGCTTCATCTCTATCGACTCGCGAATAAGTATGAGAACCAAAATAGTCACGTTGCGCTTGCAATAGATTCGCTGGTAGCACTTCAATGCGCAGAGAATCAAAGTAGCTTAATGCTGAACTAATTCCCGGCATCGGCACACCATACAAAGCTGAGTTCGCTACCGCGATGCGCCAAGCAAGCTCGCGATCTTCCACTTGTTTGATGAAAGCCTCATCGAATAACAGGTTCGCCAGCTCACTATTTTGTTGGTAAGCCGATGTGATACTTTGCAAGAAAGCGGCACGAATAATACAACCCGCTCGCCAAATCTTAGCAATTTGAGTGAAATCGAGATTCCAACCCTCTTTGTCTGACGCAGTTTTAAGCAAATCAAAGCCTTGAGCGTAAACAGACAACTTGGCGCAATATAGAGCATCGTGAAGCTCAGAAATAACCTCTGTTTTATCCAACTGACTGGCATCAGCAATATTGCCCTTTAGAAGCTGACTACCTTGAATACGTTGTGATTTTTGACCGCTCATCGCACGTGCATAAACCGCCTGTGCAATGGTTGGCGTTGGGCAACCTTCTTGAAGGCTGTTAACTGCCGTCCACAAACCCGTACCTTTCTGCCCTGCTTTATCAAGCACAACCTCAACGAACGGCTTACCCGTTACAACATCTTCTTGTTGAAGAATATCGGCACTGATTTCCATCAGGTAACTATTAAGTACACCGTTGTTCCATTGATCAAAGACTTGTCCAATCTCTTGAGCTGGCATTTCAAGCACATCACGCATGAAATGGTACACTTCGCAAATAAGCTGCATGTCGGCATATTCAATACCATTGTGTACCATTTTCACATAGTGCCCTGTACCAGAAGGACCAACATACGCAGCGCATGCTTCACCCGCTTCAAACTGACCAACAGGTAGTCCATTAGCATCCACTTTTGCAGCAATCGCTTCCCACATCGGTTTCACATATTGCCAAGCTGATTGGTCGCCACTCGCCATGAGCGCAGGGCCAACACGAGCGCCTTCTTCACCACCAGAAACGGCGGTGCTAAAGAAGCGCAGTTTGCCTTTGTAGCTCACTTCACGCGCCTCGGTATCTGTCCAAAGGCTGTTGCCTGTATCGATAACAATGTCGTCATTTTCTAAGCCAGCATCAAGCAAGCTATTTACGACGATATCGACAGGTTTTCCAGCAGGAACCGACAAAGCGATGACACGCGGCCTCGCGAGCCCTTGCAGCACATGCTCAAGGCTAGTCCCTTGTGTGAACTGACCTTTACCAGTAAACGATTCATTAAGCAGCTTTGCTTCTGAACTGGCGCGATCAATATTGTCTGTATTCAAGTCAAAGCCAGCAACGTTAAAACCGTTATCCAGTAGGTTGAGTGCAAGGCTTTTTCCCATCACTCCTAAACCAATCATCGCGATGTCATTTTTTATCTGAGTCATGGTTTAGCCTATCTGCTTAATTTGTTTGAGTGCACTTTCTATGACTTGCTCAACATCTTGCGATATATCGACAAATAACGCTTCATCTAGCTCAGGTTCAACTAAGGTTGCGAATTGGCTTTTCAACATTTCTTGACCATTAAAGTAATGGTTTTCGCGAGCTTTATGGCGATTCCAAATCGTATCGAAACTGCCCTGAAGGTAAACAATCACTAAGTCTTCATTGTTCTCTCGCAGAATCTCGCGGTATTGAGGTTTCAATGCAGAGCATGCAATCACAGCACTCGGTTGTTCGATATATTGCTTATTCAGTGTTTCTAGCCATCCTTGACGATCTTCGTCAGTCAGCGGGATACCTTGACGCATTTTTTCAACGTTGCTTTGCGGATGGAAGTCATCGCCATCAAAGAATTGAAGTTCTAAAGCCTGCGCGATACGGCTGCCAATCAGGCTTTTTCCGCATCCAGATACGCCCATCACGAGTATTTTTTTGCTTTTCATAAGGCAAGCCTTCCCTAAGCCCCAACCAAAACAGGGGCTGACAATCGAATCTAATAGTTAAACTTGTGTTGCTGTTGGTAGGTTCCTGAACGTTAAACTCACTCAGGAACCTTCGCTGTTATTGCCACCAAAGCGCGAGCTGAGGGAAGATAATAACCAGTGCCAGAACCAATACTTGAAGTGCAATGAACGGCAGCAGTGAAGAGAAAATCTCACCTAAGCTGATGTCTTTTGGTGCTACTGATTTCAAGTAGAATGCCGCAGGACCAAACGGCGGTGACAAGAACGACACCTGCATGTTTAGGCAGAACACAACGCCGAACCATACTGGGTCAAAACCAAGGCCAGTGATGATTGGAACGAAGATTGGCATTGTTAGAAGTGCTACACCTACCCAGTCAAGGAACATGCCTAGTACCAACAAAATAGCCATCATGATTAATAGCGTTACTGTCGCGTTACCGCCACTGAGCGCAAGGATGGTTTCTTCAACAAAATCAATGCCGCCCATCAGGTTGTAGATACCAACCAATGCGCTTGCACCGATACCAATCCACATGATCATGCCGCAGGTACGCATGGTTGCGATGGCACTCTCTTTCAACATGCTGAAGTTCAGTTCACCACGGATTAGCGCACTGATCATGATGCCAACTACACCCAAAGCAGACGCTTCTGTTACTGATGCGATACCTGTGTAGATACTGCCCAAAACCGTTGCGACAGAAAGCAATGGGAAGAACAGAGCTTTGAAGTAGCTTGGCTGATTGGCGATATCGTCTTCTGTCTCATCATCACTTGGAATAGGCGCAAGAGAAGGGTTTAGCTTACAGCGAATCAATACATAACCGATATAACAGCCAGCAAGAATAAACGCTGGTAAGAATGACGCTTTAAATAGGTCGCCAATCGATACGCTGGCTGTCATACCGTAGATGATCAGTACGATACTTGGTGGAAGCATGGTACCAAGTGCGCCACCCGCACAGGTTGTACCGATAGCAAGCTTACGGTCATAACCCAAGCGAAGCATTTGTGGCAGAGCAAGAATACCCAGTAGTACCGTTTCACCACCGATAACGCCTGACATCGAAGCCAATAGAACCGCAACTAATAGCGTTTGAACTGCAACACCACCACGAACCTTACGGCCAACAGATTTCATTGCATCAAACAGATCACGCGCGATACCCGAACGGTCTAATAAAGCCGCCATCAATACGAACATCGGAACGGCAAGGAAAACATAACCAGAAGCAAAACTGTAAGTGCGGCTCGCAATCAAAGGTAAGGCATCAGGGCCAAACCAACAAAGAGTGAAGAAAATCGCGACAAAGCCTGTTACGAACGCTAGCTGCATACCGGTCAGTAGCAAGCCAATCATCATAACCAGCATGAGCAAACTGCCCCATGCGATACCAATAGAAGATAAATCAAACATCGTCATTCTTCCTTAGACCCATCAACTCTTGGATTAGGTGCAATACAAACTGGACAACAAGAACACACAAAACGACAAAAATCAGGCCTTTCAGCAGCGCAGGATAAGGCGCGTTTAACACTGAGCCAGATGTCTCAAGGCGGAATTCACCCCATGGTGCAAACCACGCTTCTTCCGCAGTGAAGTAAGCGGCGTAAGCGAGCATGCCAGCAAAGGCCAAACCAACAATGTGGTGAACAAGATTAAGATATTTGCGTGCTTGGTTAGACACTGAATCGTAGATAAGAACCACACGTACATGCTTATTCGCAGCAAACGCGTAGATACCACCAATAATGAATAAAGAACCACCGATGAAAGAAGCTGTTTCATGTACCCATGTGGTCGGGGCATCGAATGCGTAACGCATCACAACTTCATAAAATGAAATCAATACAGTAAAAATAAACAACCAGCTAACGAGATTACTGAACTTTATAACAAAACGATCAAGCGCATTTCTTGGTTGCTCGTCGTTTTCAGCTGGTGCGTGGGGGATTTTATCGGTCATGAGCCAAATTTCCTGGGAGAATACGGGAGAGCAGTGCCCTCCCCCGTCAGTAAACTAAGTTTAAATTACAGTAAGCCGTTTTCTTCTAGGAACACAGTCACTGAGGTGTAAACTTTTCCTGCGTTATCAGAACGCTCTGCAAATACCTTCCATTGGCCTTTCGCGATTTCACGGAACTTCTTACGCTCTTCTTGAGACCAGTCGTGGATAGTGATTTCTGGGTTCGCTTGAGCTTCTTTAAGCGCAGCCTGGTCAGCCATTTTCAGCTGAGTCGTCATGTCGTAAGAGAAGTCACGAACTGATGTTTGCAGAATCGTTTGTAGATCAGCTGGCATCTTGTCCCACTTCTTCTGAGATACAGAGATATCGATAAGAGGCAGTGAGTGGAAGCCCGGTTGAACTGGGTGAGTAGCGATATCGTTCATGCCCGCTTTTTGGTTGGTAGAGAATACCGTGTAGTCCGCAGCATCAATAACGCCTTTGCTTAGGCCAGTAAATACTTCAGAACCCGGCAGGTTTACTGGAGTAGCACCCGCGGCTGCAAATACTTGTTGAACTAGGCCTTCAGGCGCACGTAATTTCAGGCCTTTAAGATCCGCAACACCATCGATTGGCTTTTTAGAAATGAAAGATTCAACACCCGTCGTAGAAGCACCAACAAACTGAACACCGTAAGGCTTGTACAGTTCGGTCATTAGCTCATTACCACCACCGTAGTTCATGTACTGAAGCAGTTGTGTTGTGTCTGACCATGCGCCAACCATGTTACCGATAAGACCAAATGCTGGATCTTTACCAGAGAAGTAACCTGTTGCTGTGATGTGACCATCTAGGATGCCCATTTTGATCGCGCCTAGCGTTTCTGTGTGCTTAACCACAGCGCCTACAGGCAGAAGATCGATATCAATACGTCCGTTAGACATCGTCTCTACGCGCTCAGCCCACTTCTGCTGAACCTTGAAGTTCAAATCACCAGAAGGATCTGAAGATTGAATTTTAAGTTTAAAGTCTGCAGCCATTGCTGAAGTAGCAAATAGACCAGTGAGGGAGGCAGCAATCAGCGTTTTAGTCAGAGCTTTCATTTGGGTATCCTTATGAGTTTCACAGAGTCCGGTTTGTAATTATATGTTACCGGTAACGTTAGGGTGGATGTTACCGGTAACTTTACAGCCTTGTCTATGAGAAGGATCACATCTTTAACATTAGTAAAACGTTTGCTATCAATAAGAAAAATGCGACTGAAAAGTCACATTATAGGTTGGAGGTAGGATTTAATTTCTTTTTAAGTCAGTGAGATAACTAAACCTGCAATGATAAAAACGACGCCTACACCACGTGTAACGTGCCACTTTTCCTTTAAAAAGTAGATCCCCATCACTACGCCGAAGATGATACTTACTTGCCTAAGAGCAACAACCAAGCTGACGTTCTCAGTCATGGTCATCGCAAACAACACCAAACCATAAGTCGAAGCCATCATGATGCCGGCCACTGTGGCTTTCTTTCGTAGTATCCACGCATTAGTAAACTCGATTCTTTGGTTGGTTACGAATAACCAAACACTCAGCGGAATCACAATCGCCCAAAACTGAATGCCTAGGTAGAAAATCGCAGTGTGTTTGTTAGTAACGGTGGGTGTGCTTAGAGGCTCTAATAATAGAAGCGCCTCTTTATCAATGATGGAATAGCCCGTGGTACCAATAGCGGCAATTAACGCCCACAACACGCCGAGGTTGAGATACGCTTTTAACCTAAGATCTGAAAACTGCTTTAGTGGTACAAACATGCAGCCTAAGGTTATTAAAGTGAACCCAGTCCATTGATTCGACGACAATTCATAGCCGATCAACACCGTGCCTAAACCTACCATCAACACAGGCAGTGCTCGTGCCATTGGGTAAATAACACCGATATCAGCCTGTTTATAGGCCGCGCCTAACCCAATCAAATAGATGATTTGACAGATCCCACTCAAGAAAACCAGTTGCCAGAATGGAAGTGAGATATTTGATAGCCCTACACTGTGAACATACCAAATCAAATATGGCGTCAATATCGCTGCGGCGGCAAAGCCAGAGGCTAGGAAGAAAGACGAACCCGATCCTTGATTAGACTTACCTAAAACGTTCCAACCCGCATGAAGCAAAGCCGAAACAATCACGATTACAATGGCAGAGAATTCCATTTCATTCCTAAATTATTGATGAACTAGCACAACGGCTGACAACCGGTGATAAAAAGGCCTCCGAATAAGAGGCCTTTGATCGTTTCAATTGGGCGAACCTGCATAATTGCAGATATGCCAGCATTCTAAATGTATGACTAACGCTCGAGCTGTGCTATCGACTCAATACTGATCGCATCATGACGCCAATACTCAATATCGCAGTCAATCAAATCGCCGTTCTGATTGTAGTTAACACGCTCAACCACCATAGCCGGAGAACCCGAAGTCGCACGCAGTGCTTGCGCTGTTTCACCCAGTAAAGACGTTGTGCTCACACGATAACGTATCTTCTGATACACCACGCCAAAGTGCTCTCGGTAGATGTCCGTCAACGACTTAGACAAGTCGTAGTCAAGCAAGTTAGGGAACAGTTCAGGTCGAATATAGTTGGTCACATACACAACTGGCCTATCTTCAAGGTAACGAACTCTGTCTACTCGATAAACATCCGAAAAAGGTTGTAGCTCAAGAAGCTTAGTGGCCTCCTTGGTTGCTAGCATGCCTTTCGCTGCCACTAATTCTGTTTTCGGCTTACGATTCTGCGACAAAGCCATATTAGTGAAGTTCAGCGTTTGCGTTGGGTCGTAGCGTAGTGGCGCTGGAGAGATAAACCAACCACGGCGGTCTTCTCGATAAATACGCCCTTCCGCTTCAAGTGAAGACAGCGCTTCACGCAACGTTACTCGTGTTGTATCAAACGATTCAGCCAGTTTGCGCTCCGCAGGCAGCTTCTGTCGTGGCGTTAACATGCCCGACTCTATCTGCTCTACGATGACATCTTTGATTTTTACGTACTGCACTTCATTTCCTTTTATTCTTGTTCTTGTCGTCAGCCACTCCTTGGCCAACTGCAATATAAAATGGTTCGCTAGCGTTTGCGCCAAGCTTGGGTGCGCTTCTCAAATAACTTGTTGATTAACATATGAATCAACTTCGCACTTGCCGCCGATATCATGATCATGACGGCCATGGCTGCTGCTGCACCGGTTTGTCCCGCATCGTCCATATTCAGTACTGAAACTGACGCAGGTATCGTATCGGTAGAATACAAGAATACTACCGCAGATGTCGTGGTAAGTGCATTAATAAACAGGTATGTCGCAATATCTAAAATCGCAGGCAAACAAACCGGCACCGTCACCTTAAAGAACAGCTTGTATTGCGGTAGGTTAACCGAGGCCGCCGTCGCTTCTATCTCCTCAGGCAGCTGTTTTAATGCGGTTAATGCCGTCATGTGCCCTACCGTGTAATAGTGAACCACGGTGTTGATCACCAAGAACGCCATCGTGCCATACAAAAAGTTAAGTGGGTTGCTCAAGTCATTGAAGTAGAAGATGTACCCCAAACCCAACACCATTCCCGGAACCGCCATCGGCACAACGCTGAGCATTTGCATTGCTTGACGAACAGGACCAAATGCTCTGCCTTTCTCAATGCAATATGCACCAAGGAAAATCAACACGGTACCGATAATAGCAGTCCATGCGCCCAGCGTTAGAGAGTTGAAGAACGGTGTCCAACCATAAGTACTCATTTCTGCGAAGTTATAGTTATTCAAGGTGAGTGCTTTGTTCCAAGGCCAGAACGTGACCATAGAACCGTATATCGCCATGCCTAGCACGATAACAACAGCAGCAGAGATGATGAAGCAATAGAGCAAACACACGCCGTCACGTAGAGTGTTTGGTTCAGGTTGGTACGCGACGGATCGAGTATCAAACAAGCTCTTCTGTTTCTTTTGAACCCAGCGATCCACTGTAAACGCAAGCAGTGCCGGCAATAGCAATAAAATACTGGTTACTGCACCCATAGAGAAATTCTGTTGCCCTACCACTTGTTTAAAGATGTCTGTCGATAGAACGTTATAACTGCCACCAATCACCTTTGGCACACCAAAGTCACAAACCACCAGCGTAAATACAACGATCAGCGTGCTGATCAAACCATACTTTGCCGCAGGTAGCGTCACCATGAAAAAGGTTTTTAAAGATGAAGTATTGAGTGCACGTGCCGCCTCATACAGACGAGCATCAGAGGTTCTTAACGAGGTGGTAAGAATCATCAAGGCGTGTGGAAAAGTCCAGAATATTAAGCCGAGTGATATACCAATCAAACCGTATACCGAACTTCCCCCTAACACTTCTTTGGCGATACCTTGGTTGCCAAATAAGAAGATCAAACTGATCGCAGGAAGCAACGATGGAGCTAGAATCGGCGCTGAACCCAACACCTGAAAAAGCCCCTTGAAAGGCATACATGAACGAGTCAACGCATAGGCATAACCAAACGCTAATACACCCACGACAACCGTTACTAACAGCCCAAGCGTAAACGTGTTACCTACCGACTGCCAGAGGCTCTGCGAAGCAAAATACGTTGCGAAATTCTGTAATCCTACAAATTCACCGTCTGCGTTCTGAACACTCTTTTTCAACATTGCCCACAGAGGCATCAGAATGAATAGCGTCATGACCACTGACAAAAAAGCCAGAAGCCCGAATAGGATTACGTTGTCTTTACTTAACCGAGCAAGAAAAGGCGTTACTCGTCGTTGAATTAGCAGCTTAGATTGCATCATTTGAGTCGATTCCATGATTGTTACGCCGCCTCGTCTTTCATCACTTGCAGGCTTTCAGATGGGTAAGCTCTAAGACCTTCTTCATCAAACGCTACGTAACGAATATCGCTACGACGCAGTTTCAATCGATTAAACTCTTTGACTGACACATCAACGATGATCTCTTTAGCCGTTGAGTCATGTTGCAGCTCGCACTCAACTCGATAGAACGCCCCGAGGAACTCGCTAGATATGATTCTTACGGGTAAAGACTCGTTAAAGCGATCAACAAACTGAATTTGTTCTGGACGCACCGCGATATCAAAACGATCGCCATGCTTTGGTGTCAAATTATCTAAAACTGGCAACGCTAACATCGACTCTGCAATGCGCATTTTGCCTTTCGCAGCAACAGAAGCTTGAATGAAGTTCATGCTACCAACGAATTCAGCGACAAAGCGGCTAACTGGATTTTGATAGATTTCTTGCGGAGCACCCACTTGCTCGATAACACCATGATTCATGACCACAATGCGATCGGCCATGGTTAAGGCTTCATCTTGATCATGGGTCACCATGATGGTGGTAATGCCCAGCTTACGCTGCAATTGACAGATCTCATCACGCAGGTGTGTTCTTACCTTCGCATCAAGCGCAGAGAGCGGTTCATCGAGGAGTAGCAAACCTGGAGACAAGGCCAATGCACGAGCGAGAGCCACGCGTTGCTGTTGTCCACCAGACAGTTGATTCGGGTATTTTTGGCCAGAAGTTGGTAAACCAATGGTTTCTAACCAAGATTCTACCGCTTCCAGAGCTTCTTTGGTCGACATCCCTTGGTTCTTCAAACCAATTGCGATGTTCTCTTCCACAGTCAGATTTGGAAATAGAGCATAAGATTGGAATACGATACCAAAATCGCGCTTCTCAGGAGGTAGGAAGGTCGTATCATTACCGTTCTGCTCAATAGAGCCTGAGGTCGGTAAATCCAGTCCTGCAATCGCACGTAGTAGTGTCGTTTTACCGCAGCCAGATGGGCCAAGGAAACAGACGAATTCACCTTTATCGATCGATAGATGTCTTTTAACGCTGTAAATTGGCCAAATTGCTTTACAACGTTTTCAATATTCAAATAAGTTTGGTTGCTCATACTACAGCACTCTTTAAATGGTATACACCAAATTTAAACTTTGAATATTGCAGTTGAGTGACAAATTTATAGAAGCTAAATGACAGTTATATTGCAGAAATAATAAGCATTAAAGATTGCTATTTGTTCAGCATTAAAAGTCAGTTCAACGTTGAAAACCCTCAGTGACTTGCCCATAAATCACTGAGAGCCCAAATGTAAACTTCTAATTTAAACGCCAGATTAATCTATGATTCAACCTTGTCGGCTTTACCTGCCGCACCTGCGAGCTTTGCCAATTGCTTATCCAGCCACAATGGCGTGTTGCCAGAGTCTTCCGCGTTCTCTTTTCTTCGAACAGCATCTCTAACCATCATTGCCCCAACCCAACGGAATGGCTCTGGTGGGAAATAGCCTCGTGGACCGCTAGTTAAGCCACTACGTGTCCATTCGTTATCATCTCCGAACACCATTGAAGACAAAATTTTGCCGCCCATGCGGGTTTGAGCCACACCATTACCTGAGTAACCGAGCCCATAATAGATGTTGTTTTGGCCTTTTAGATTACCGAAAAATGGCAATCCTGTGACGGATCGGTCTGAACCGCCCGACCAGTTGTAATCGAATTCATTCTGCTCCAGTTTAGGGAACAATTTCTGGAAGGATTGATTGAGAATCGGTAGGTAGTTAGTCGTTTGGTTGAACATGCTTTCAACCTGATTCGCAAACGAGAATTTATTGCCGCCTTTGCCCAACATGAGTCGTCCATCCTCAGTGTCACGGTAGTAATGAACAAAGATGCGCGAGTCCACTACCGCCGCTCCTTTTTCGGGACCAAACTGCTTGAGTTTTTCTGGAATAGGCTTAGTCACTACCATGTCAGACGAGACAACCACAATGCTGCGTTTGAACTCTTTAAAGTGATCGAGCATCCATGCATTGAGCGCTAAGATCACTTTATCGGAAGTTATCGTCCCATCCTTAGTTTGGACGCGAGCTGGTGAGCCGTAATCAAGAGAAGTCATTTCTGTATTTTCGTAAATTTCGACACCCAATTCGATCGCAATGCGGCGCAAGCCTCTCGCCAATGACGCTGGCTGAACGCTACCAGCAGCTTCCGAGTAATAACCTTCAATATGACGATCCGACCCTGCTTTATCAGGCAATGACTGATCGCACTTCTTCCAACTGTTGATACCCTGCTTGACCAACTCATTAACGATAGGCGTCATTCCGCCCTTTTGAGATTCATTGGTTGCCGTGTAGTAAGTTCCACTTCTATAAAGATGCGCATCGATTTTATGCTCGTTACAGAAAGCTTCGATCTCGTAAATGACCTTTTCAGATTCCTTAACCAACCATTTGGCTTGCTCTTTCCCATAGAGCTTTTTCAAGGTTGGATACTTAGTCGACCACGTCAACATACAGCCACCGTTCGCGCCAGAAGCACCGCTGCCACACAAGCCTTTTTCAATCACTACAACATGTTTTTCGGGCTGTTGTTGTTTGATTAAAATCGCCGTCCATAAACCGGTGTAACCACCGCCGACAATGGCGATATCACAGTTAACGTCTTTTTGAAGCGGTTTAGCGGATTCTAGCCCAGCATTGATGCTGCCAAATTCCTGTTCCAATGCTTGCTTGAACCAATATGAGTAGTGCTTTGTCATTTGTTGTACCTTACTTAAAACCTAAAGGTGTAAAACTAAAAAAGGAAGACCGAAGCCTTCCTTTACTGATTCCTAACTTCTAATGAGCTGAATAGGTCGTCAGATTAAGATTTTGGCTCTGATTTAGCGTCAAACTTCTCAGACCATGTTTTCAGAACATCTGCACGTTCGCTGCCCATACGAGCGAAGTCCATTTTTGCCATGTTCTTCTCTACGTTCGGGAAGTTTTCTGCTTTACCTGTGACATCTTGGTGGCCAACAACTGGGTACATTTCGATGTAAAGTTCATTCGCTGCTTTAGAGATAGACCAATCGATAACACGTTGTGCTGCATCTGAAGGCTTAACAAGACCTACCGCTTCAGATTCCCAACCGATACCTTCCGGTGTAATCACAGAAAGTGGCGCGCCTTGAGTCTTCAGCTTCGCGCCGCGGCTCGCCATAGAAATACCGATAGCCACTTCACCCATACCCGCTTGAACACATGGCTTCGAACCTGAGTGCGTGTAATGAGCAATGTTTTGGTCTAGCTTCTGCATGTAGTTCCAACCTTGGTCTTCACCCATGTTTTGTAACCAAGCCGAAACCTGCATGTAACCCGTACCAGAAGACGCTGGGTTTGGCATTGCAATGTGGCCTTTGTAGATAGGCTTCGTTAGGTCATCCCAAGATTTAGGTGCAGGTAGGTTCAATTGCTTAGCAACTACTTCGTTGAAACAAACCGCATTGAAGAATGCGTCATTGCCATACCAAGCTTGAGTAGATTGCGGATCGTTAAGATTTACACGCAGCGCTTCTACACCTTGAGGAGTGTAAGGCTTAAGAATGCCCTCTTCTTTAAGCAAAGCCATAGAAGAACCCGCAAGACCCCATACGACTTCTGCACGAGGGTTGTTTTTCTCGGCCAATAATTTTGCCGTCATGATCCCAGTTGAATCACGAACCCATTTGATGTTGATGTCTGGGTTTTCACTTTCAAATGCGTTTTTGTATTTCGCTAAAATGTCAGTTTCAAAAGCTGTGTAAACCGTCACTTCCTGTGCTGCATAAGCATTACCAGCTAGTAGAGTAACTAATGCTGCAAGTGATCCTTTCATAAAACGGTTTTTCATCATTTTCTCCAGTCAGGCCCGATGCCAAGGTTAGGAATTCCAAGGTTAAAGTTGTTAATGCTAGAAGCTCCATCTAGTGGCTTCTATATCCATAAATTCATTTAGGTTGTGAGCACACACATTTACATTGGTATGTACCAGATTTCGAGTATTAAGCTAACTGGCTTTTATGACGATTAAATGAACAAAAAATGGCAATTTCAAGATCGGAAAATTTCTCAACACATGTGACAAATTTGAATATGAAGCTTTTGTGAAAATAACGTTTGGGCTATTTACGACCGTTTAAATTGGTTGTTAAAGTAATCGCAAATATTGGTATAGTCCAAAATACAAATCACGAGAATTGAACATGAGAAACGAATACTTACTGCTGACACCGGGTCCTCTATCTACTTCTGAAACCGTTCGCCAAGCGATGCTAAAAGATTGGTGTACTTGGGATGATGAATACAACAAAGACGTTGTTGAAGTGATTCGTAGCAAGCTTGTGACTTTGGCGACTAAGCAGGCGGGATATACAAGTGTATTAATGCAAGGCAGCGGCACTGCTTCAGTTGAAGCAACAATCGGTAGCGTTATCTCTAACAGCGGTAAGCTTCTTGTGGTTGATAACGGTGCGTATGGTGCTCGTATTGCTCAAATCGCAGAATATTTAAACATTCCATGCCATGTCGTTTCCCCAGGTGAAACATCACAGCCTGACTTGAACGAAATGGAAACGGTATTGGCCATGGATTCAGACATTACTCACGTGGCGATTGTCCACTGTGAGACCACTACAGGCATGCTGAATCCAATTGAAGAGATTGCTAAATTGGCAAAACAGCACAACAAAACCGTCATTCTTGATGCTATGTCGAGTTTTGGCGGTATTCCTATGGATATTGCTGACTTAGGTATCGATTACATGATCAGCTCGGCAAACAAGTGCATTCAAGGTGTACCGGGGTTCGGCTTTGTTATTGCTAAGCAATCAGATCTGGAGAAGTGTAAAGGCCAAGCTCGCTCATTAAGCCTTGATTTGTTTGACCAATGGCACTGCATGGAAAGCAACCATGGTAAATGGCGCTTCACCTCTCCGACTCATACAGTGCGCGCTTTCTACCAAGCTCTACTTGAATTGGAGCAAGAAGGTGGCATCGAAGCTCGTCATAGTCGCTACCAAACCAACCAAACCACATTGGTTGCAGGTATGCGTTCTCTTGGCTTTGAACCACTGCTCAGTGATGACCTTCATTCACCGATTATCACCTCTTTTTATTCTCCAACTCATAGCGATTACCAATTCAAGGAATTCTATGACCGTTTGAAAGAGCAAGGGTTTGTGATTTATCCGGGCAAGGTTTCAAACGCAGACTGCTTCCGCATCGGTAACATCAGTGAAGTTTACCCTTCTGATATTGAAGCCCTCATTGGCGCAGTGAAAAACGCTATGTACTGGGACATCAAATAATGACCACGACCAATCAAGATTCTGTTCTAAAGACGACACACTTTCGAAGCGAAGGCGATGTGAACACCACGCCAGCGCGTGAGAAATGGAACGAGTCGCTAAACGATGATGCAACTCAAGCGATGTTAAAACGTGACTCTGACGTATTTCTTCATCAAGCGATGTCAACGCCTTGTCTAGACACACTTGAAGCTGCAGAGGGCATCTACATTCAAGATGCGACGGGCAAGAAATACATGGACTTTCACGGTAACAATGTTCATCAGCTGGGTTATGGCCACCCACACATCATTGATAAAGTGACTCAACAAATGGCGTCATTGCCGTTTTCACCGCGTCGATTTACCAATGAAACCGCCGTTCAGTGCGCAGAAAAGCTGACACAGATCTGCGGTGGTGATTTGAATCGCGTGTTGTTTGCTCCAGGTGGTACTTCAGTTGTTGGTATGGCACTCAAACTGGCTAGACATGTCACCAACAACTTCAAAGTCGTTTCATTGTGGGATTCATTTCACGGCGCGTCACTCGATGCAATTTCAGTGGGTGGTGAAGCCTGTTTTCGTGAAGGTATGGGACCATTGATGGCTGGCGTAGAACGTATCCCACCAGCTGTCTCTTATCGTGGCGCTTTCCCGCTTGATGACTCTTTTTCGCTTCGCGGGCAAAGCTCAGGCGGTGAAAGTGAAACTGCATGTGATGTGCACTATGCCGATTACCTTGAGTATGTGATTGAAAAAGAAGGCGGTATTGGTGCCTTCATTGCCGAAGCGGTTCGTAACACAGACGTTCAAGTACCAAGTAAGGCTTACTGGAAACGCATCCGTGAGATCTGTGACAAACACAACGTCATGTTGATCATTGATGACATCCCAAATGGCATGGGTCGCAGTGGAGAATGGTTCACTCACCAAGCGTTTGATATCGAACCTGACATCTTATGTATCGGTAAAGGCTTTGGCGGCGGCTTGGTTCCAATTGCAGCCATGGTCACTAAAGACAAATACAACACGGCAGCGCAAGTTTCACTGGGTCATTACACCCATGAGAAAAGCCCTATCGGCTGCGCGGCGGCACTGGCTACCATGGAAGTGATTGAGCAAGAAAATCTACTTGAAAAAGTGCAAGCAGACAGCGTATTCGTTCGTGAACAACTGCTGCAAATGAAAGAGAAATATCCTGTCATTGGTGACGTTCGCGGCATCGGTCTTCTATGGGGCGTTGAGTTGGTCACCGACCATATCACCAAAACCCGAGCTTTCGATGAAGCAGAAGCCGTACTTTACCAATGTCTGAACGATGGCCTGAGCTTTAAGGTGTCACAAGGTAACGTGATTCAGTTGAGCCCACCATTGATCATCAGCCGCAGCGAACTAGAAGTCGCTCTGTCTGTCTTCGAAAAAGCGATAGCAAAAGTCTGTAAAGACTTTGAGTACCTTTAAACCATCATCTAACCAATAACCTAAAACAATCATTTGCTCTCCCAGTACTTTGAACTGGGAGTGACACAAAAATAGGACATTATTATGAACACAACATCACCTATCCAAGCGGTTATCTTTGACTGGGCTGGCACTATCGTTGATTTTGGATCGTTTGCTCCAACCAGCATTTTCGTTGAAGCATTCAGACAAGGTTTCGACTTTGATATCGACTTAGCAGAAGCGCGTGAACCTATGGGTATCGGCAAATGGGACCACATCCAAGCGGTGGGTCGAATTCCAGCTGTTGACGCTCGTTGGAATGCTCAATTCGGACGCTCGATGACCAGTGAAGACGTTGATGCGATCTACGCGGCATTCATGCCTCTTCAGAAAGCAAAAGTAGCCGACCACGCAGCTCCAATTTTAAACGCTATTGAAGTGGTAAATAACCTAAAAGAAAAGAACATAAAAATAGGCTCTTGTTCTGGTTACCCACGTGAAGTAATGGATGTACTGATCCCAGCTGCAGCAGATTACGGTTATCTTCCTGACAACGTAGTAGCAACGGATGACTTACCGCAAGGCGGTCGCCCTGCTCCATTCATGGCACTTAAAAACGTCATTGACCTAGGTGTGACGAACGTCGCTGCGTGTGTGAAAGTGGATGACGCTGCACCGGGTATCGATGAAGGCCACAACGCAGGCATGTGGACAGTAGGACTTGTACTATCAGGCAACGAAGCAGGCTTAACCTACCAAGAATATGTGGATGCTGACGAAGCGACACTTGCAACTGCGCGAGAAAAAGCAAGCGTGAAGCTAAACAAATCAAACCCGCATTACCTGATCGATACTATTGCCGACTTACCTAGAGTGATTGCAGATATCGAAAAGCGTTTACTTGAAGGTGAGCGTCCATAACTCCTGTAACATCCGCAAATCAAGGTCTATAGTCCAATAATCCGTACAAATGAAAATGAAACCTCGTATCGCCTAAAAATGATACGAGGTTTCTTCGTTTCCAATATTTGAGACAACAATTAATTGACAAAAACCTCTGTAAATAGCACCTTAAATATATAATTTTTAACAATTTCATTGACTGCAATACGCAACTAAACTAACAATATAACAACAGTTCCAAGATAGGTTCGACCTGAATCGACGCCTGGAACGATTTACTGTTGCAGTGTCCCAATCAGTAAGTCGTCGCTTTAAAGGCTCATTCAGATAACAATAAGAGTTAATCCAAGGATAAGATTATGAAAAAACTGTCAAAAATCATGTGTGCTGTGATAGCTGCTTCAGGTTTCGCTGCTGCTCCCTCAATTGCTTCAACCACGTATGTTGGTGCTAAAGTTGGCATGGGTTGGCTAGATAGCGCTTGTGTAAGCGGTGAAAAGTGTGAAGATGATTCTGTTGCGGGTGGTATTTACGGTGGTTACAACTTTACCGATAACATTGCTCTTGAATTGAATGCAGATTACTTAGGTGATTATGATACCAGCTTTAACAACAACGGAACGCCCAAAGCATACAGTGATTCGATCGTAGCCATTTCTTTAAGCCCAATGTATCGACTAGCGATTAAACAAGAGTTTGATATCTTCTTTAAAGCAGGTCCTGCTTACATCATGCACGATGACGAAGACGACGTTGTATTAGCACTAGGTATCGGTGCTGAGAAACAGCTATCCGACGACTGGGCTCTTCGAGTTGAATATCAATACTTCGATGATTTTGACGATAAGATTATCCAAGACCTTAACTCCAACCTTGTTACCGTTGGTCTAAGCTACAATTTCGGTACAGGTAACACGACAGCGTCCGCCGCAACAGTAGCTTCTGCGGCAGCCGTAACACAGGCTCCATCTGAACCAATTGCAGAACCTGAAGCCGTTGTGGTTGAAGAAGAGACTGTTGTAATTAAAGCGCAAACTGAAAGCTTCTCTCAAGGTATGTTTGAGACAAACAGTACTGACTTGTCTACAGAAGGTAAAACTGCACTAACACCATTAGTAGAAGTGCTTCAAACTTACCCTCAATCATCAGTTAATGTTGTTGGTCACACCGATTCAACAGGCGCTGCTGAGTACAACATGATGATCTCTAAGAAACGTGCTGCCGCTGTAGCAGCATACATTGAAGAGCAAGGTATTGAAGCAGGCCGTATTACGGCTACAGGTGAAGGTGAAGAAAACCCAGTAGCAACAAACGATACTGCTGAAGGTCGTGCGCAGAACCGTCGTGTTGACGCAACAATCCCAAGTTTCGAATACCAAGAAGAAGCGAAAATGGAAGAGGTTATTGTAGAAACGGCTGAATAATAGCAGTCAACTCTAGCTTGAATAATAAAGGGCGGAACACTTTAAAGTGCTCCGCCCTTTTCTTTATCTGGCTCTACCCATACACCGTAAGCCGTAAGCCGTAAGCCGTAAGCCGTAAGCCGTAAGCCGTAAGCCGTAAGCCGTAAGCCGTAAAAATTAGCCTACCGACACAAGGTATACAATAAGAAGACTAAACGATTTCCCAGCTGTGGGTCATTTCTACGCCAGCGCCTAGCATTAGGCATACTGAACAGTATTTCTCTAACGAGTCAGCACATACTTTAGCAACCAGCTCAGAATCAAGATTGTCGCCAGACACTTCAAAGTGAATATTAATCACAGTAAAGATTTTAGGTGCCGTTTCACGACGCGTTGTTTCAAGTTTTGCATTACAGCCTGTGATGTTTTGGCCTGCTGATGTCAAACCATCTACGACATCAACAGAGCTACAACCACCAGCGGCCATCAGCACCATCTCCATAGGGCTTGGTGCTGTAGCTCCACCGCTTCCGTCCATAACGATAGAATGGCCTGATTGAGATTGACCTAGGAATTTAAAGCCTTCGACCCATTTAACTTCTGCTTGCATGTTGTTCCTTAGATGTACGAAAAGCGTCATCATTAACTAGTATTTTATATCAATGCCTACACCCTACTACTGGCGGCATTTATGAGCAAGATTTCTGTTTGAGATATTTATTTCATGAATTGTGCAATTTTTTCCATCTAAAACCTGTCTCTATTCGTACATTCAAAATCGAATGAAAAGACGTCAAGATGAGGTATCTATGAATAAATTATCTAAAATATTGGTATCACTCGTGGTTGCGCTACCACTGATTTCGCTGTTTGTGAGCCAGACTGGCACTGCCAATACAATGGATAAAACGGCTAACTCAGGTAAGAGTGAAATAGCGACACTGGCTGGTGGTTGTTTTTGGTGTACAGAATCCGATCTGGAGAAGCTCACAGGAGTCTCGGATGTTGTCTCAGGATATTCTGGTGGCGAATTAGAGAATCCAACCTATAAACAAGTTTCGTCAGGTAAATCTGGTCACATCGAAGTGATCAACGTGACTTACAACCCTGATGTGGTTAGCTACGAACAGGTGCTTGACCAATTCTTCAGACACATCGACCCAACTGATGACAAAGGTTCATTCGTTGACAGAGGTCCACAATATCGACCTGCTGTTTTCTATCATAACCAAGAACAAAAAGACGTCGCTCAGAACTTCATGATGGAGATAGACAAGGCTCAAATCTTTGGTGAACCATTAAAAACAGAACTGATTAAGTTTGAAAAATTCTGGCCAGCAGAAGATTACCATCAAGATTATTACAAGAAGAGCAAGGTTCGTTATAACTACTACCGCTACGCTTCTGGTCGTGATCAGTACCTAGATAAAATCTTCGGTGATGATAGAAAAGAAAATCCGAAAACGATCCGTCAGATCATCGATGGACAAAATGCGACAGCCAATGCTAAGACATACAGTAAGCCGTCTGATGCAGAGATCAAAGCGTCTCTAACTTCACTGCAATACGATGTTACACAAGACGACGCGACAGAGCGCCCATTTGACAACAAATACTGGGATAACAAGCAAGAAGGTATTTACGTTGATATCGTAACGGGTGAGCCTTTGTTCTCTTCAAAAGACAAATACAAATCAGGTACAGGTTGGCCGAGCTTTACACAGCCAATCAGCGAGGCTTATGTCGTAACGACTACTGACTACAAGTTGCTTTACCCGAGAACAGAGGTTCGCAGTAAATTTGGTGACTCTCATCTAGGACATGTATTTAAAGATGGTCCAAAGCCAACAGGTTTGCGCTACTGCATGAACTCAGCCGCTATGCGCTTTATCCCAGCAGATAAATTGGCTGAAGAAGGCTACGAAGAATATATTGAAATGTTCGAAGGCTAAATACTAAAAAATTAGAGCTACACCTATAACAACAAAGCCAGCATATCGCTGGCTTTGTTGTTACTGACAAAATGTGATTCATTAGCCTGGTAACGTTATTAACCCGTTAACACAGTATCTTCGGGGTATTTCAACAAGGAAGGTTCTGGGCGAGCTAGCATATAAGCCAACGTCAAGGGACCGATACGTCCAATCACCATAACGACAATCATGATGTATTTACCCGGCTCAGTCAGGTTCGCAGTGAGTCCTGCTGTTAGGCCAACGGTTGCAAAGGCAGAAATCACCTCAAACATCACGCGATCAAACGCTGCCTTTTCAGTAAGCATTAACAAAAACATCGCAGTGGTTAATAACGCCCCACTAACCACAATAATGGCCAAAGATTTTGTTACCGCTTGCCAAGTCACGGTGCGCTTAAACATCACGACATGCTTTTTCTGACGCAAGAATGTCCAAGTTGCGACAAACGCAACTGCAAAGGTCGAAACCTTAATACCACCACCAGTAGAAGTCGAACCAGCACCAATCAACATCAGTACGATCATCACCAATAATGCCGGTTGCGTATACTGAGATAAATCGACACTGTTGAAACCGGCAGTACGAGCACTCGCCGATTGGAAAAATGCAGCTAACCACTGACCTTGTATAGAGAGGCCTTCCATCGTTGCTGAGTTATTCCTCTCCAATAACCAAAACATAACCGTCCCTACCAACAACAAAGTTGGTGTTGCGGTCAGCATGATCTTAGTATGCAGATGCAAGTGCTGGAAGCCTTTACGCCAGTTACTCGATAAGTCCCCCACTACCGTGAAGCCTAATCCACCAAAGATGAATAAACCCGCCAAAGTACAAATCACCAATGGATCATCAACAAAACTCATCATGCTGTCTGAGAACAGCGCGAAACCTGCGTTATTGAATGCAGATATAGCGTGAAAGAGTGCATAAAAGCTTCCCGTTGCCCATCCCATTTCTGGAACCCAACGGAAACAGAGCAACACAAACCCAACAAACTCCGCCACCAACGCAAAGATGATGATCTTCTTAACTAATTTACGGAGATTAATCTTACGATCTTGACCCAGCGCTTCCTTCGCCAATGCTTGTTGCTTGAGACTTAATCTAACGCCAAACATATAGAGCAGCACTGCAGACAGGGTCATCTGCCCTAAACCGCCGACTTGCATCAAAAACATCAGCAGTATTTTGCCCGCCAGAGTGAAATGTTCACCTGTATCGACAACACCCAAGCCTGTCACACTGATTGCGGATGTGGCAGTAAACAGCGCATCTGTAAAACTAAGCCCAGTCACAGAAAAGACTGGCAGCGTCAACAAGATTGCAGAAGGGATAAGAACACCTAAGAAACTCGTAAGGATAATCTTTGGCTCTGAGCCTTTGCGCGGCTTTTTATCTGTCTTGAGCGTGTAGAAAGTACCTTTTCGTTTCAACGAATTCATACGGTTACCTTATTACCAATTACTTATTACCAGTTACCAATTGCGTAGCTTTCTAGACAAGGTCTCTTTCGGCCCTGCAATGATCACCACATCACCGATCTCTAAACTGACATCAAGTTCAGGTGCTTTGGTTAGGTTCGGGCCGCGCTTGAAGCCAAGTACTTCAACCCCTACCTCTTTGCACAGCTTTAGGTCGCGAAGTTGCTTACCTAAAAACTTTGAGCCAATAACGATTTCTGTCATCGCTAAGCCACTGCCAAGGTCGATAAATTCGAGAACGCGTCTGTCCAGCATCTTACGAGCAACACGAATACCCATATCTCGCTCCGGCATGATGATATGATCAGCACCAATCTTAGAGAGGATCTTGCCGTGGAACTTATCATTCGCCTTAACCCAAACTGCTTTTGCTCCAGATTCTTTCACCACCAAAGTCGTTAGAATGCTTGAGTTAACGTCAGAGCCTATCGATACCATCACCATATCGTAATCATCGAGTCTTAACTCTTTCACCGTCTCTTCGCTCGTGCAGTTCGCAACAATCGCTTGTGAAACAAAAGCCGCTGCTTCTTTCACTCGCTCTTCATCAATATCGACGGCCAGTACCTGTGCCCCTGAACTTTGCAGCTCTTTGCAAACAGACAGACCAAATCGCCCTAAACCGATAACTGCATATTGTTTGTCGCTCATTTGAAATCCTGTTTAGAAATTTTAATTACACGGGATAGCCAAACCTACATTAGTTTCTATCTCAAAAAAAGTTAGTTCTGCAAGAATAAGGTTATACTATTGTCATAATCGTTTGATTTATAAAGGTAGAGAACAACTCGAGTTTCTGCTAATTTCCAATTCATAATTTCTGCGGCAGCACACACAATGAATGAATTCATAACCCAAGTACAAACCTACATCAACCAGAGCCATAGTGATTGGGCAAACAGCGTCCTATTCATCACTATTGCGAGTTTTCTCGCTTGGGTAGCTTGGCGAATTATCCATAATCGCTTAGAAATTCTGGTTCAGAAAACTCCATTCCACTGGGACGACCTACTGCTAGAGGCTCTAAAAACGCCTGTCAGCACGTTACTTTGGTGTTGGCCTGCTACTGTGTCTATAGGCCTGATCCTTCAAGGCCAGTTTGGCAATGAAATCAACTGGTTAAAAACGCTTAAGCACATACTGATCATCTGTACTTTTGTTTGGTTCACGTTGCGAATGATTAGCAACTCTGAAGCGTATGTCTTAGAACAGAAGACCAGGGACGAAACCACCGTTCAGGCTATCGCGAAAGTTGCTCGCTTGTTCTTTATGGTGATGGGCGGCCTGACCATCATGCAGGCGTTTGGGCTCAGTCTTTCAGGCTTACTCACCTTTGGTGGTGTGGGTGGCTTGATCGTCGGTTTAGCGGCTAAAGACTTACTGTCGAACTTCTTCGGTGGCATGATGATTTACTTCGACCGCCCTTTTAAAGTTGGAGATTGGATACGCTCACCAGACCGCCAAATCGAAGGCACCGTCGAACGCATTGGCTGGCGCATGACCATCATTCGCACTTTTGATAAACGTCCTTTGTACGTACCGAATTCTGTGTTCAGTAACATTGTGGTGGAAAACCCATCAAGAATGTTGAACCGCAGAATCAATGAAACGTTTGGGCTTCGCTATCAAGACGCAAACAAGCTTGCTCTGATTGTGAATGACGTAAAAGCCATGCTTGAAACGCACCCTGACATTGATGCCAAACAGACGCTGATCGTTAACTTTGATAAGTTCGGGCCATCAACGCTCAACTTCTTTATCTACACCTTCACCAAGACGGTTAATTGGGTGAGATACCACGAAGTGAAACAAGATGTTTTATTGCAGGTGTTAGCGATTATTCATAAGCACAATGCTGATATCGCCTTCCCAACACAAACACTCAAGATTGAAGCGCAAGACATCAACGATTCTCAAGTTGTAATGAATTCGAGCCCTGAAGCTCATCGATAAGCCATAAGCGTGGTAACATAGTGTTAGTAACCCTTTACGCCTAATTACCACTTTATGATTTTACCTGTCATTCTAGCTGGCGGCTCCGGAAGCCGCCTCTGGCCATTGTCTCGCGAACTCTACCCTAAGCAATTCCTCAACATTGCTGGCGAACAATCAATGCTTCAGCAAACGCTTCAACGCCTGCAAGGTCTTGAGGACTATCTAACGGGTAGCAAGTGCGCTGCTCCATTCATTATCTGTAATGAAGAACACCGCTTTATTGCAGCTGAACAAGCTCGATCGGCTAACATCCAACATAGTGGTATTCTGCTAGAGCCCGTCGGTCGAAACACGGCTCCAGCCATCGCATTAGCGGCATTACAAGCCTTAGGTAAATCAACCAATAATGAGCAGGATGCATCAGACCCGATCTTATTAGTACTGGCTGCTGATCATCACATCGCTAACACCTCTGAATTCCAACAAGTGATCAGTCGTGGTGTTGATTATGCGAAGCAAGGCAAACTGGTGACATTTGGAATAACCCCTAATGCGCCAGAAACAGGCTACGGTTATATCAAACAGGGGAAACCTCTTTCCCCGCTCGTTCAAACTGATACTAATGCTAAAGAGCAGTCAACCCATCACGCCTATGCCATTGATTGCTTTGTTGAAAAACCTGATAAAGTAACTGCAGAAGAATACATACGTTCAGAGCAATACTTGTGGAATAGCGGCATGTTCATGTTTAAGGCATCCAGCTACCTTGGAGAACTCTCTCAACACCGCCCAGATATCTTGACGGCTTGCAAACTCGCTCTTTCAAAGCAAAATACCGACCTCGACTTTATTCGTATCGACGCAGAAGCATTCAAAAATAGCCCAAGTGACTCTATCGATTATGCCGTGATGGAAAAGACCTCACACGCCGCAGTGATCCCGATGGATGTTGGTTGGAATGATATTGGCTCGTGGTCTGCTATCTGGGATGTCAGTGATAAGGATGAACACAACAACGTCATTGAAGGCGATGTGTTAACCGTCGACTCTCAACACAACTACATTCATGCGGAGAATAAGCTTGTCGCGACGGTAGGTGTCGAAAACCTCATTATTGTCGAAACCAAAGATGCAATATTGGTTGCGAACAAAGACAAAGTTCAAGGTGTTAAGTCGATTGTTAGCCAACTGAATCAGGCTGGTCGAACGGAGCATGTCCATCATCGCGAGGTGTTTAGGCCTTGGGGTAAATACGACGTGATCGATCTAGGCAAGCGCGACAAAGTGAAACGTATCACCGTAAAAGCGGGTCATCAGCTTTCACTACAGATGCATCACCATAGAGCGGAACATTGGGTAGTAGTGGCAGGGACTGCGAAAGTAACCAACGATGAGAAAACGTATCTCGTCGAAGAAGATCAATCCACTTACATTCCGTTAGGTCATATCCACAGCCTAGAGAACCCTGGAGACTCACCTCTCGAAATGATCGAAGTACAAACCGGTAGTCATTTAAGTGAAGACGATATCATTCGATATCAAGACAGCTATGGGCGAGATGTTCGAAACCAACAAGCTTCTTCGTCTCAGAACAACAAATCGAAATAAAGCGGCGACAATCAAGTGAAACCAACATTAGACCTTAGCTGCTTTAAGAACAACGATATTCGCGGCATCATTGGTGACCAAATCAATGGGCACTTTGCCTACCTGCTCGGCAAGGCATTTGGCGAGTACGTCCTATCCACGACACCTGAAACTTCATTCGATGGCTTAGCTCAAGTGGTGATTGGTCGTGATAACCGAGAAACGTCCCTTTCATTGCAAGAAGCCATGACCAAAGGCTTAATCGAGTCTGGAATAACCGTCGTTGACCTTGGAATGACAGGGACTGAAGAAGTCTACTTTGCAACTCGCCACCTTAACGCCATTGGCGGAATCCAAATTACGGCAAGCCATAACCCAATCAATTACAACGGAATGAAGTTGGTCGGCTTGGACGCTAGCCCGATAAGTAAAAACAGTGGGTTAGATGAAATCAAACTACGTATTAAAGTATTACATCAAGAGCTGAACAGCGATTTATCTATCGGTCATGTACAACCGAATAACTCTAGCCGATCGACCAGCATTCTCGCCCCTTACGTAGATCACCTGCTCACTTATATAAATCCATCCAAACTATCACCGATGAAGGTGGTAGTTAACGCTGGAAACGGTGTTGCAGGACATGTTATCGATGCTTTAGAGGAGCGTTTCAACAAACTCAATGTTCCTGTCACCTTCATCAAGGTACACCATGCCCCTGACGGAAAATTTCCTAATGGCATCCCAAACCCATTGATTAAAGAGAACCAAGTAGCAACTCGAAATGCAGTCTTAGAGCACTCCGCCGATCTAGGTATTGCGTGGGATGGCGATTTCGACCGTTGTTTTTTCTTTGACGAAAAAGGCAATTACATTGAGGGTTATTACATTGTCGGGTTGCTCGCTGAAGCCTTCTTACTAAAAGAATCGAATGCAACCGTATTACACGATATGCGCATGACATGGAACACGATTGAAGTCGCCAACAAGCTTGGTGGGAAGGCTATTTCGGTCAAAGCTGGGCATGCGCTCATCAAAGAGAAGATGCGAGAATTAAACGCGGTGTATGGTGGTGAAATGAGTGCGCACCATTATTTCCGTGACTTTGGGTATTGCGATTCAGGAATGATTCCTTGGCTCTTGGTGATTGAACTGATCTGTGAGACTCAGCAATCTCTTCATCAATTGACCAGTTCGAGTATGGATAGATTCCCTTCTTCGGGAGAGATCAATCGTAAAGTTTCCGACCCAGAACAAGTCATGGCTTATGTGTTGGCACACTATCAAGTTTATGCCGTTGAGATCGATCACACAGACGGGCTCAGCATGAATATGGGCTCGTGGCGCTTCAACTTAAGAAAGTCCAATACAGAGCCGTTGATACGGCTCAACGTGGAAACCAAGCAAGATAGAGCTTTGCTGTCACTCAAAGTCGACGAGTTACTGTCTTTTCTCATTTAAGAGTACAAGGCACTTTCCGTTTACAACTAAGAACCACAAAAAAGCCCTTACTAGCAACGGCTAATAAGGGCTTTGAATTTTCAGTCGCTTAGTCGCTGACTGTAATTCGTCTATTTGTTGCGGCGAGCTTCAACAGCGTCTGCCAACTGGCGAAGTACTGTTTCAGTATCTTCCCAACCAATACATGCATCAGTAACAGATTGGCCGTAAGTTGCAGCTTTACCATCAACAAGATCTTGGCGACCTTCAACAAGGTGAGATTCAATCATCACACCAAAGATAGCTTTATCACCGCCTGAGATTTGAGCACTAACGTCATCAGATACGTTCATTTGACGCTTAAACTGCTTAGAGCTGTTTGCGTGGCTGAAATCAATCATTACCTTTTGCGGAAGGCCTGACGCTGCTAGTTCTTCTTTGATTTTACCTACATGCTCAGCGCTGTAGTTTGGCTCTTTACCGCCACGTAAAATGATATGACAGTCAGGGTTACCCACTGTTTCAATAATTGCTGAGTGTCCGTACTTAGTTACAGATAAGAAATGGTGCGAAGCGCTTGCCGAACGAATAGCGTCTGTTGCGATCTTGATGTTGCCATCAGTACCATTCTTAAAACCAACTGGGCAAGATAAGCCAGAAGCCAATTCACGGTGAACTTGAGATTCAGTAGTACGCGCGCCGATTGCACCCCAGCTGATTAGATCTGCTACGTATTGAGGTGTGATCATATCTAGGAATTCACTTGCTGTAGGCATTCCCATATCAGTTAGGTCAAGCAATAGCTTACGTCCAAGACGAAGACCATCATTTAGCTTGAACGTATCGTTCATGTACGGGTCATTGATTAGGCCTTTCCAACCAACAGTTGTACGTGGCTTTTCAAAGTAAACACGCATTACGATTTCTAGGTTATCGCCTAGTTCGTCGCGTAGCACTTTCAAACGTTTACCATACTCAAGCGCAGCTTCTGTGTCATGAATAGAACATGGGCCAACAATAACAAGCAAGCGGTCGTCGCTTTCTTCTAGAATATTGTGGATCGCTTTGCGGCTTTCAAAGGTTGTAGAAGAAGCAACTTCTGTCGCTGGAAACTTTTCTAAAACAGCAACAGGTGGTAATAACTCTTTTACTTTGTTAATTCTTACATCATCAGTCTGGAACATTGCTTACTTCTTCCTTTTTTCTATCCTTGAGCTGAATGTACGTTGTCTCACGTAACTTTCTATCAGCACTAATCTTCTTGTTCCCTGTAACTTAACTAGTAAAAACTCTAGTTTCAATCACTAATTGAAAATAAACGCAATTTTTTTTGTGTTTTATATTTAAAACACCCTGTATACCATTATTTACACACTATCGATTGCGTAATTTATGACAGGTTAAGAACGGTTATAGTTCAAGCTTCACCATACATGTAAAATTATGCAGAACTTGAAAATAAAAAAGCTCACGTGATTAACGTGAGCTTCTAACTAATTACATTCTTTTCAATGGCTTGACAACGCTATCAAGCCCTTCAATTTTTAATGCCAAACACAGCTTGAGTAAGTCACCTAACTCACCAGAGGGAAAGCCTTTTTTATCGAACCACAGTAAGTATTCCTCTGGCAGATCGATCAATATACGACCAGCGTATTTACCAAATGGCATTTGCATTCTAGCAAGTTTAATCAGGTTCTGTTTCTCTAGCATTACAGGCTCTTTCTAGGCTTTTTCTATTCTTTGTAGAGTATCACCTAAACGCTCAACCCAATAGTTGATTGCATCTTTGGCATCATCCAGTGAATCAATCATTGTCGAGAAATCTTTATTGCCTGCTTCACGGTCAATGGCTGCAAACAATGGTGTGCCCTCTTGAGCATCACTTACCAAGAGCTCAACACTGGCGCTTCCCACATTGGTGTGCTCTCCGGTCGTGACCTTAGATATGGTAGACATCGCAAGACCAAACGGCAGTACACTACTGGTCACGGCTAAGATGGGGTTGGGGGTTTCAACGTTACTCAAGGCAATGCTTAGGCGCAGCGTATTCCCGGTAGGCTCATCGACAATCGTTTTATGGGGCGATATTTTCTCTTCCAAGCGTGCAACCATGTGATCAGTCAGCTCTTGAATCTCTTCCTGATCGAGCGAACCTTCTTCTGCAAGCACAAAGATCTGGTCGATCACCACTGAGTCGTACTCATCGAGTTTGGCTTTCAGGCGCTGTGAATCACGTAACCCTATCCTCACCCATACAAGATCGACGCCTCCATCAGGTCCGACGCTAAAATCTTCATAGCTGGTGAATTTGGTTGCAGTTTTAATTGGGCCGCCTGCACAACCAAACAAAAAGATGCTGGTTGCAACAAGCAAGAGAAGTTTTAAAGGTGTCATAGCGCACTTCGGTTAAATTTATGAATCTAAACAAGTATGCCATACCCTATGTGAAAAGATTGTAGAAAAAGGGGTTAAAACTCAGAGCTATCTCTAAAATTAGTCATGTTGCACAGTGTGTGCATACTCGACAATCACTTGATTACCTTCAATGTAAGCATTTTGGATCTCGCCATCCACACTCATTCGGCTTTTCAAATACACCACTTTAGGCCCAGATTGGTTGCCTTCTTTGAGTGAAGGGAACACATTCCTAGGTTCTAAATGAAGTAAACGACAAAAGTGGCTAATGAAAGACATCGTTAATGGCGTCTCGCCTCTCAACACTCTAGAGAAATCAAGCTGGTTCATTCCTAGCTTTTTTGAAAACTCCATCTGCGTAATTCGCATTCTCGATTTTTGTGACATCCAAGTTTGATACAGCGCATCTCTATCTTGTTCTGTGAATTCCATACTGCTTCCTTTATATAACTTATACCAATCAATTGTCCGGCTTTTCATACATGGCGTGTCAGGGTTTGGTTAGTGGAAACCAAAGGTTTGGTTTTGATATGCGCGCAATTGTCTTATAGAACGGAACGCAATCACCAAAATCATTCACAAAAACGATTAGAGCAAATACTTTCTTCATTTATATCAATAATTTATACGTTAACGAACTAAACATATAGCAAGTTAATTTGTATTAAGAATTAAAAGTTCGAGATTAGCATTCCACATTTCAATCGATTGATTCGCATTTATAAAACTGGTTGGCTACATTCCGCTTGCTTAAACGCACTTCTGGCAAACTATTTGAAAGAATAGGACGCAAAGCCACCGGTCTGTCGACAAATATTCTGTCTATGATAGCGGGGCCGCCACTTAATAGGATTTAAGTGTCAATGCATGCCGGAGTGTTCTCTTTTTTGTCGGCCAAATACAGTAAGGACAAATAATGAAACAACTCCCAAAAAAATCACTCATCGCGCTATCGCTACTTAGCGTAAGCGGTGCAAGCTTCGGTCACGGTTATGTTTCGGCATACGATAATGGCGTAGCAGAAAGCCGTGTCGCGCTATGTAAATTCCCAGCGAGTGATACGCAAGAGAAAAACACGAACTGTGGCGGTATCCAATATGAACCACAAAGTGTAGAAGGCCCTGAAGGCTTCCCTGAAGTCGGCCCTGCCGATGGAAAAATCGCCAGTGCGCAATCATCTTTAGCGGCAGCGCTAGACGAGCAGACTGCAGATCGCTGGGTTAAACGTCCTATCAAGTCGGGCTCTCAATATTTTGAGTGGACGTTCACTGCCAACCACGTGACTAACGACTGGAAATACTACATTACTCAACCAGACTGGAACCCAAACCAGCCTTTGGCGCGCAGCTCTTTTGACTTAACACCATTCTGTGTTGTTGAAGGCAATGGGCAACAACCACCTATGCAAGTAAGCCACTTGTGTAATGTTCCAGAGCGCGAAGGTTATCAAGTGATCCTTGCGGTATGGGACGTGGGTGATACTGCGATGGCTTTCTACAACGTTATCGATGTGAAATTTGATGGCGACGGCCCTATCATTCCTGATTGGGATCAAGGCGGTCAAATCAACCCAACTCAAGATCTAAACATTGGTGATGCTGTTTACACTCGTGTCTTCGATCAATCGGGTGAGAACGCTTCATACAGCACAGAGCTCGTCATTGAGAGCAACGAGCAAGGCAAAGCAAATAACTGGTCTTACGCGCTTGCCTCTAAGATCAACAAAGAACAAGCGCAAATCAAAGCAGGTCAGCTGAACGACCAAGGCGATTTTGCACCCGTGTACGGCACGAACCCTGTTTACCTAAAAGCCGGTTCAGGCTTTAAGAGCGTCGAGATCGGTTACAAGATTGATACTCCAGAGCCCGAGCATGAGCTAGCAGTGACAGGCCTAGAATCTGAGTACATTATTGATGAAAACCAGCCAACACAGCTTGATCTAACATTAGAAGCAACTGGCGATATTCAAGCAGAACTGACGGTGTACAACCATCACCGCGAAGCACTTGCTTCTCAAAAATCAGAACTGGCAGACGGACAAGTTGAAGATGTTCAACTCACTCTGTCTAAATCGGAGGCTGGCCACCATATGCTTGTGGTTGTGACTAAAGATGACCAAGGTAACTTAGTGGATCAGAACACGCTTGATTTCCACCTAATGGACGAGCAAACACCGCCACCCGCTGGCGATTACGACTTCGTATTTCCTGAGAGCATTGAGTCTTACACAGCAGGTACTAAGGTACTAAGCAGCGATGGTGGCGTTTATCAGTGTAAAGAGTTCCCATACTCTGGTTACTGTGTTCAATGGACTCCAACAGCAACTCAATACGAACCAGGTGTTGGTTCACACTGGCAAGATGCTTGGAACAAAGTGGACTAATGACTAGCCAGTCACTTACTTTCTAATAGGTACGTGCTAGTAATCAGCAAAACAAAACGGATGCCTAGAGCATCCGTTTTCTTATTCAGTAAAAGTAGAAACACCAGTTATTAAAATAGAAACATCAGTTATCAAAGTAGATAGTGGTCCGCCAGCAAAGCGACAAACAAGATCATGAGATGATAAATGGAGAATTTAAAAGTCTTCATCGCCATATTAGGCTCATCACGATATTTAAGTACCCAAGCGTGATAAACAAACCCGCCGTTTAGCACCAAAGAAGCGCTCAAATATATCCAGCTACTCATACCGACCAACACCGGCAATATACATATGATGCTAAGCAACAAGGTATAGAGCAGAATTGATGTTTTGGTGTAGGCGATCCCATGCGTCACAGGCAACATGGGAATGTTCACCTTGGCATATTCGTCACGACGATGAATCGCCAACGCCCAAAAGTGCGGAGGTGTCCAGATAAAGATGATCATCACCAACAACCAAGCGTTTGAATGCAGCTCATTGGTGACCGCCGTCCAGCCCAATAACGGAGGCATTGCACCTGCGATCCCTGCAATCACGATGTTTTGCGGCGTAGCCCGCTTCAAGTACATGGTATAAATCACCGCATACCCTAATAAGCTCGCAAAGGTTAGCCAAGCAGTGAGTTGATTAACCCACACCACTAACGTGACAAAGCCAAGTAAACCAATGCCAGCAGCAAAGCTAAACACCCGTACGCTGCTAAGTTCTCCTGACGGCAAAGGTCGTCGATTTGTGCGAGTCATTTGCCCATCGATCTTTTTGTCGATCAAATGGTTAAATGCCGCTGCCGAGCCCGCCATCAACCCTATTCCGATCATTCCAAACAGAGCTTGCTGTAAAGGTAATCCGTTAGGCACTGCTAAACACATACCCACTAAGGCCGTCAGTAACATCAAAGCCACTACCTTGGGTTTAGTCAGCGTTAAATAGACCTTCCATGTGGCTTTGTTTTTCGAGGCCAGCTCATTTTTTGGAGCACTTTCTCCGTTGCTTGCTATCTCTTGACTGGCAGTGATCTCTTGACTTAAAACTGCGCCTTGAACCACCACTCCATGTTGTGTTGATGTTCTAGTGACCATGATTACCTCCTTGTAATACATCGTTCTTCATCAAGTACTCACTCGGTTGACGTTGCCAAACCACAAAGTTTGTAACAACCATGGTGACAAGTAACAGAGCAGCCACCAAATTATGCAAAACGGCTACCGAGATCGGTAGGTGAAACCATACATTGCTGATCCCCAAACTGACCTGTGCAAACAACACTATCGCCAAAGTGAGAGCCAGCTTTCTTTGCGGTCCTTTTTCAAGCTTCCAAAGCTGATAAACAATCATCAACACCGTAAGTGTGGCAGCGATAGCCCCGAACCGGTGCATAACATGTATAGTTAATCGCGCGGGATATTCCAACACACCAAACTCATAGTTATCATGGCCGTGTTGAGCAAAATCGAAGGCATTCTTGAAATCTAAATAGCTCATCCAATTACCTTCACAAATAGGTAATTGGGTACACACCAGAGCGGCGTAGTTAGACGATGTCCATCCACCTAGTAATATCTGACCAACCACAACGATTAACCCAAACAATGCCCAGACTTTAAGAGGAGAATGGGAAATAGACTCACTAAAGTGATGTTGGACATTAGACAGGCGACAATAGAGTAAACAGAGCAGCGACAGCAGCGTGAACCCGCCCATAAGGTGAGCCATCACCACAACAGGCATCAGCTTTAGAGTAACCGTCCACATACCTAACAGGGCCTGAAAAATCACAGTGGCGGAGATAAGCAAAGGAAGTCCAACAGAGGTGATGTTCTTTTTGATGCACCAAGCAACAACCACGAAGATAAGCAATCCAAGTGAGCCAGCAAAGTAGCGATGTATCATCTCTATCCATGCTTTATCTGCTTCAAGAGCTCGTTCTGGGAATTGTAGATTAGCTTCACTGATTGCTGTGGCATTGGATGGCACGGCCAGATTACCATAACATCCTGGCCAATCAGGGCAGCCAAGACCAGCATCCGACAAACGAGTATAAGCACCGAGCACAATAACGGTGAGTGTCAGTAAAATAGTCAGCCTCATGATTACCATGAGTAATTTGGGCGCTCCATTTTGCATCGCTTATCTCCCTATATCGAATCGCTGACAACGCATCATCACTTCTTCACTAATCCCAACATCTGTCTATCTGTCTATTTGTCTATTTGTCTATTTACTAGGTATTACCACTGGTTAACCCACACGTGATAATTTGAGTAACTTCCTTAGGTCGTGGATCATCCCTTTAGATTGGCTAACTAATTGAGACGGTTCAGAAACGCTCTTATACTCCATAACAAGCTGGCCCAGAGGGTCAATAATCACAATCGATGCAGGAGCAAATTCAGCTCTCAGTTGGTCTCCACCAGCAAGAAACTCTAAATCAGGCTTGTTAATGGTTCCCTTCAAAGAAACGCCCTCAGCCACAAACACCACCGCCGTGACTCGCTCTTTGTTCTTACCTAAAGCCAAGTAACTCTGATTAAGGTAGTGTAATTGTTGCTCACATAGGCTTTCGCATTCAGTCGGGGAGATATATCCGACCAACCAACCTTCTTCAGCCACAGGCAACGTGATACCAAAATCTTCCAAGGTCACCCTTGGCTCAACGAGTTCTCCGGAATTGGTAACGCCTGCTGTGTACCAATGCTGATCGAGCACGGTTTTAGCAATAATGGCAGGCAAAGCAAAAATCAGAATCAGCCCTATCAACATCAAACGACCTTTCGAGCGACGCTTCTGCAATAACCGCGTCTCTTCTTCTGTTTTGCTTAAAGCTTGAGGTTTATCCATGTTAGTCCCCTACCTTGGGTGTCCCTTTCATATACCGATAACCAATTAACACCATCAAAAACAGCAATACCCCTGCCATTACGAACCATTGAACTGAGTAACCAAAATGCTTTTCAGATTTCATTGCCGTTGGTCGCCATAGAAACTCATAAGGCCATGAATCTAAGTTCTGCGGTTGAAAAACAAAGGTCATAACTTCTTGTTTAGTGTATTGAGATAGCTCTTCGATATTAAGATTCTGAATGCGTTTCGGTGTCGTTTCTTCTAGACCCAATGTTTGACTCAGAGGGTTAATCGACCGTGTGTACAAACGCCCAGACATCGTGGTTGGTAATACAATGTCGCCTAACTTCGGTAGCTCTCTTCTATCATTACTCGCTGCAACAAACCCAAGATCGATCAAAATCCGTTTATCTGCACCTTGCGACTGAATATTGCCCAGCATGTAAATCACATAACCAACGACACCTTGATTGATCTGATTATCTAACAAGAGCACCAAACCGCTTTGTGCTGCCAGAGTGATGTTGACCTTTTGTCCGTTCCAAATCTGACGGGTTAAATCGACTTGAGTTTGAGTATTGCCGCGTTGCCAGTCGCTGATCACTAGCTCTAAATCCTTGGGCGATTGCTGAGCTCTTTCTAACAATTGCTGTTCATAGCTTAGTTTCTCGTTACCTCGGTCTAACTGCCACAAACCTAACTTGATTAAAATGCCGACTGAAACCACAGTTAAAACAACCGCTGCCCAAAAACCTTTACTGCGGAACTTGTGTTCATCATCAATCAATCGGTTTGGAGTTATCACTATGGCGTCATCTACCTTTGTGTTGTTATTTAAAGTTGTATTGGTCGCTTTGCTGTTTTTCATCGCTTTCAACTTGATGAAAGGTCTAATCCAAATCGCATCAGGCAAACACAACGGCAAAAAGCTGAGTCACTTCTTAGGTCGTCGGGTAATGCTGTCTGCCATAGTGGTGCTGTTACTTCTGCTTGCTTTGGCTTCTGGGGTCATCACTCCTAACCCTCGTCCTTATTAATTCAGCTTACGCTCAGTGATCATCAGATTCGTGTTGTCACTAAAGCACGTACACAAACACGAACAGACCTAACCAAACCACATCAACAAAGTGCCAATACCAACTGCCCGCTTGGAACGCAAAATGGTCTTTCGGAGTGAAATGGTCTTTCGCAACTCTCATCAGTAACACAATCAAAAAGATCGTACCTAAACAGACATGCAAGCCATGGAATCCAGTCAATAAGAAGAAAGTGTTGCCGTAGATTCCGGATTGAAGTGTTAGCCCCATCTCTTGATAAGCATGAACATACTCTTCAACTTGGAAGAACAGGAAGAACCCAGCCAGCACAATCGTGATTTCTAGCCATACGATCAATGCCATGCGTTTATTTTGTTCAAGACTGATATGTGCCATGTGCAGCGTCACAGAGGAAAACAACAGAATAATGGTGTTCTTGAGAGGGATACCTTGCCAAGGCATGGCTTGGGTCGTGACGCCATTAGGGGTGGTTGTTAAAGGCCAAATAGATTGGAACATCGGCCACAACACCTCATGGGTCATCTCGTTGTTTCCTGCCCCACCAATCCATGGCACAGAAATCATCCGAGCGTAGAAAAGCGCACCAAAGAAAGCGCCGAAGAACATGATTTCAGAGAAAATAAACCAACTCATACCCTGTCTAAAGGAACGTGATATCTGCTCAGAATAGAGCCCACTCAACGATTCCGTGATGACGTTACTAAACCAACCAGCAAGCATATACAGCAGCACACCAAAGCCAACAAACAGCACCGCTTTCCCAAACACACCACCAGCAGAGTCGGTCTCCATGTGTTGCACCGTTAAGCCCGCGCCAACCGCGACAAGAAACAGAGCAATAGCCCCGACCAGAGGCCAATGACTTTGATGTGGAACGAAATAAACTTCCTTTTTAGAACTCATCGCTCAACTCCTTATGTTGATACTGGTTCTGTAAATCCCTAGTTACTTGCGAGTGTCTCAGCTTGAGGCTGACTCTTGTTCAGGCCAACATCACTCGTGATATTAAACAAGGTGTAAGAGAGAGTAAGCGTATGAATCGATTCAGGGATCTCAGGTTCGATGTAGAAGATCAAACCCATCTCTGCGCTCTTGTGTCCGTCCAGAGGCTGCTGGTTAAAGCAGAAGCACTCCATTTTATTAAAATATGTCGCCCCATTTCCGGGAGACACCGATGGCACCGCTTGCCCAACTAACGAAAGACCCGATAAGTTTTTCGCAATGTAATTCGTTTGAACCACTTCCCCAGGGTGAACCTCTAACACTCGAGTTTCAGGCACAAACTGCCAAGGCATATCTGGCTTGATGTGGGACATGAACTCTACTCGAACCGTACGAGAATAATCAGGTTGCATTCCTTGGGGCTGAACCGCTGAAACCGTATTGGTTTTTCCGTTGATCCCTAAGGCTTCGCACATCACGTCATACAGAGGAACCAGAGCGAAACCAAAGCCAAACATGCCAATCACACTCAGCACCAAGTAGCACGTCAATTTCTTTGTCGAGCGTTTAGGTAATGGCAGATTATCGCTGTCTTGTTGGTGTTTTTTGTTCTCGCTCATACTCCTTCCCCTTAATCAATTTTAGGTGGATGAGTAAACGTGTGATGAGGAGCTGGGCTTGGAACCGTCCACTCTAGGCCTTCCGCTCTGTCCCATGGCTTGCTTGGAGCAGGCTCTCCGCCTCTGACACATTTGATAGCCAACCATAGGAAAATCAATTGCGATAAACCAAAGGCGAAGCCACCAATCGAAACGACTTGGTTAACGTCAGCAAACTGAATCGCGTAGTCAGGGATTCGGCGAGGCATGCCCGCTAAACCTAAAAAGTGCATAGGGAAGAAAAGTACATTGACCGATATGACTGATGTCCAGAAATGCCACAAGCTGAGTTTGTGGTCGTACATATGCCCAGTCCATTTCGGCAGCCAATAATAAGCTGCGGCCATGATGGAGAACACAGCCCCCGTCACCAGAACATAATGGAAGTGAGCCACCACAAAGTAAGTATCGTGATATTGGAAATCAGCAGGCACGATAGCGAGCATCAATCCAGATAGCCCACCAATTGTAAACAGAACAATAAAGGCAATCGCAAACAGCATTGGGGTTTCAAACGTCAAAGCCCCTCGCCACATCGTAGCCACCCAGTTGAATACTTTCACACCGGTCGGCACCGCAATCAGCATGGTGCAATACATGAAAAACAGTTCGGCAAATACCGGCATCCCAGTGGTAAACATGTGGTGCGCCCAAACCAAGAACGACAACAGTGCGATACTACAAGTGGCATAAACCATCGAGTGGTAACCAAACAGACGCTTGCCACTGAATGCAGGAATGATCGCAGAGATGATACCGAACGAGGGTAAAATCATGATGTACACTTCGGGGTGTCCAAAGAACCAGAATATGTGCTGGAACATCACAGGATCCCCACCACCCGCAGCATCAAAGAAGCTTGTTCCAAAGTATTTATCGGTTAATACCATTGTGACCGCGCCCGCCAGCACGGGCATGACGGCGATAAGCAAGAAAGCCGTAATCAACCAAGTCCACACGAACATAGGAAGCTTGAACCAAGTCATTCCCGGCGCGCGCATGTTCACGATGGTGACGATCACGTTAATCGCCCCCATGATCGAGCTAATCCCCATAATATGAACGGAGAAAACAAATAGAGCGGTACTGTCTGGGCCGTAAGTTGTAGAAAGCGGTGCGTAGAATGTCCAACCAAAGTTCGGCCCACCTCCTTCCGTAAACAAAGAGCCAATCAAGATCAAAAATGCAAAAGGCAAGATCCAAAAACTCAGGTTATTCATACGGGGTAACGCCATATCCGGCGCGCCAATCATCATCGGGATCATCCAGTTAGCCAAACCCGTAAATGCAGGCATCACGGCACCAAATACCATGATCAAGCCGTGTACCGTGGTCATTTGATTAAAGAAGTCTGGTTCAACGAGCTGCAACCCCGGTTGGAATAGCTCTGCGCGGATCACCATCGCCATCGCGCCGCCCGTTAAAAACATCGCAAAACTAAACCAAAGGTAAAGGGTACCTATATCTTTATGATTGGTTGAGTACAGCCAGCGACTCCAACCTTTTGGTGCCGCGTGAGAGTCATGATCATCGATGTTGGTATCAGTGTCACCTAAAACGCCTTCGCTTACATGGCTCAACGTTTGCTCGTCAGCGGGAGCCGATTTTACAGGTTTATCGATTGGTGAACTCATAACTGCTCCTTAGCATCACTTTGTGCTTCATCCGTTGAGCTTTCTGATCCGCCTGATTGTTTAACCTTGTAAGCGTTAATATCTGAAGCCTGAACAACGTCACCAGTATCATTACCCCAAGCGTTTCTTTGGTACGTTACAACCGCTGCAATTTCTTTCTCTGTTAACTGGTTATCGAATGCTTGCATCGCCGTGCCTCCGCGACCATAGACGATGGTATCGATATGAACACCAACATCACCAAGCGCAACAGGGCTTCCTTTGATGGCTGGAAATGCGCCTGGGATACCTTCACCATTCACTTGGTGACAAACCGCGCATCGAGTTTTATAAACGTCTTCACCTAATACATTCAACTGGTCTAAAGAAAGTGACGCGTCTAATGCATCTTTCGCCGCTTGCTGTGCGGTTAATTGCAACTCTTTCTGCTCAGCTAACCATGAATCGAATTCTTGCTCTTCCATTGCATGTACCACAATCGGCATGAATCCGTGCGCCCGACCACACAACTCCGCACACTGACCTCTGTAAACACCCGGTTCATCTACTCTGGTCCACGCCTCATTAATGAATCCGGGAACCGTATCTTTCTTAACCGCAAACGCTGGCACCCACCACGAGTGAATGACATCGTCTGATGTCATCAAGAAGCGAACTTTGCGATTAATCGGCAATACCAACGGCTTGTCTACTTCAAGTAGATAATGAGCGCCTTTGGTCTCTATGCCTTCAATCTCTTTATCGCTGGTTGCAAGTAAGCTAAAGAACTCGACATCTTCTCCAAAATAGCTGTAATGCCATTTCCATTGTGAGCCAGTGATTTTGATTGTTAGGTCTGATTGAGAGGTGTCTTCCATCGCTATCAAGGTTTTCGTTGCCGGAATGGCCATAGCGATAAGAATAATGATGGGGATGACGGTCCAAAGGATTTCTACTTTCGTGCTTTCGTGGAAATGGGCAGCAACCGCGCCCTTCGACTTTCGATGCCTAAGAATGGAATAGAACATGACGCCAAATACAATGAACGCTATCGCGCAACAGATGTAGAAGATCAACATATGAAGTTCATACACCTGACCGCTAATATCTGTCACCCCACGCGTCATGTTGTATTCGCTACTTGCGCTGACGAGAGGGGAAACAAAAGCTACAACAAAACTATTCAACAGCAACGCTAGCCTGACCAGTAATCTCTTCAAAAGATCTCTCCTCATCCATCCTAATTGGATACTTGCGACCTATGTGTCGTTGTTTGCCTAACGACACTCATTGTTAATCCGACTACTCATCAAAGGCTGAATCCCAAGCTACACATCACGTAGCGTTTAACCTTAATTCGTCAGTTCACATCACAAAACTATACGAACTTATACGGTTCAAAAACGTTCAAGGTTTTAACCAAAGATTCAAATACGACGAAATTGTTAGTTTTTGTTATATTTATGTAAAAGGCTAGTTAGTGATATCCAATTGTTCAAGGTAAGTTTACTTACTAAACAGTCAATTATTTGAAGTCGCTTGACCCATAAGCCCTTCCTCTTCCCTTGCTGTTGGAATTTATTTTAAATTGAGTTTTACGATTGCCTTAATAGAAATAATAATCAATATCATTTAATTTAAAGCAACAGTAAGTCATCCCGACATTAAAAGGTTTAGTGATTATGCAAGATGCTATGAACTGGTTAGCGAGAGACCCAGATCCAAGAACTCGTGAAGAGCTTCAACATCTCATCGATAAGAAAATGCACGCCGAGCTCGAAGATCGTTTTACACAACGATTAGAATTCGGTACTGCAGGCCTGCGCGGCAAAGTAGGATGCGGCCCAAATAGAATGAACCGTTTGGTGATACAAGAAACGGCGACAGGGCTTGGTCATTATTTAATTGAACATGTCGCTAATGCGGCGATTCGTGGTGTGGTTGTTGGGTATGACGGACGTCTAGATTCTAAACAATTCGCCATTGATACCGCTTCGGTACTGACGGCTTTAGGAATTAAGGTTTATTTGACCGCGAACGTGGCGGCAACACCGATTATTGCCTTTGGTATTGAACACTTCAACGCAGCCGCCGCTGTCGTTGTGACAGCTAGCCACAACCCACCTGAATATAATGGGTTTAAGGTGTATTGGGAGAATGGTGCTCAAATTATTCCACCACACGATGCGGGCATCGCCGATGAGATTGACGTCGCGTCAACCAAACCAATCCCACTAATCAGCCTCAGTGACGCTGAAAAGCAAGGGAACTTAGTTTGGTTAACCGAGGGTTACTATCAAACCTATCGCGCTGCGATAAATCAAAGCCATTATGTACGTAACGACATCGATTCAGCGCATACGACCGTGACCTACACGGCAATGCATGGTGTCGGAGCACAAATGGCAGAAGATCTTCTGCACGATGGTGGGTTCCATAAAGTATTCAGTGTGGCGGAACAAAGAGAGCCCGATGGTCACTTCCCGACGGTTAACTTCCCCAACCCAGAAGAAAAAGGCGCGATGGATCTCGTCGTCAATTTAGCGAAAAGTGTCGATGCCGACATCGCTTGCGCCAACGATCCGGATGCAGACCGATTTGCCGTTGCGGTTAGAACCGATGATACAGTTAGAACCGATGAAGCCTCATACAAGATGCTTACTGGCGATCAAGTCGGTGTGTTATTTGCTCATTACTTACTATCGAAGCCTCATACAAAAAACCAATTAGTTGGCAACAGTATTGTCTCTTCGACCTTACTCGAAAAAGTCGCCAACTCTCATGGGGCTACCTACTTCCAAACACTGACCGGCTTTAAATGGTTAGCGAATATCGGGATGCAACTGGAAGATGAGGATAATGAATTCTTGTTTGCCTATGAGGAAGCGCTGGGCTACACAATTGGTACTCAAGTGCGCGACAAAGACGGACTTTCTGCACTGGTAGTATTTGCTCAACTGGTTGAAGAGTTGAAGTCTCAAGGTCGAACCGTTTGGGATCTTCTGGCTCAAATTTCGTTGGAACATGGCGTCCATACCAATGCTCAACGCAGTATCGCTCTTGATCCGGATTCACCGTCGATAGGTTCAAAACTTAGATCGGCACAACCTAAAACCATTGGTGGCGTAACTGTCTCGGTAATTGAAGATCTGCAATCTTCTTTGCGATACATTGTTGGTGGCGATACTGAAACCATTAACTTACCCACAAGTGACGTATTGATTTATCACTTGGAGGACGGTTCTCGAATTATCGTTCGGCCTTCTGGCACAGAACCAAAAGTAAAAGTCTATTATGAGACGGTGACAAAGTTTGAGGGTTCAGAAACGTACGATGAAGCTCGTCAACGTGGAGAAGAGTATACAAATAACTTGATTGAACAACACCAGCAAGAACTCAGTGCTTAAGTGTACAGTTCAGTGTGAAGCTTATATCTGATGAGATAAAGTCGCCGATTAAACAGACAAACCATCAAAACAAAAATGGACGCTCATTAGCGTCCATTTTTCGTTTTATTTACAATGCAGCTAGCCGATAAAAGAAGACAGCATCCAAATAGCTAAAACGATGAATACAGCGCCCATCACCTTTTGTTGATAGGTACGAAACTTTGCGTTTTCCACAAGAGATTTACCAACCGTGCCTACTAAAGCAACCAACAAGAAATTGAATGTCAAACCAAGCACATTCAACAGCAAGCCCAGCATCAACATCTGTTCACCTGAAGTGGCTTCAATATTGGTAGACACAAACTGAGGTAAGAACATCACAAAGAAAATCAGAGCCTTAGGGTTAAGTAAGTTACTAATCAATGCTCTTTGGTAGTAGGTTTTCGCAGCAGAGTTATCACTGAGCTCAGGCGCATTCCCCTGTTCGGTTCGCAGGCAATCCCAACCCATCTTTAACAGATAAGCACCCCCCAACAAGTTCAAGGCTTTTAAGGCAATAGGGCTCATGGCGATCAACGCTGACACTCCCATAGCTGCCAATACCGTCAGAATAATCCCTGAGGTTGCATTGCCTAGACTTGCAAACACACCAACTTTTCGGCCATAACTCATGCTAGAGCTGGCAATAAGCAGCATATCTGGGCCAGGTAAAAGAAGAAGTGCAACAACGGCAGTAAGGTAGACAGGTAATATTGCTAAATCGATCATGGGTTTCAGTATTGATAAAAACGGAGGCGGATTTTATATCAATTACCAACGCCCTTCCAGATGCAATCAGTTGTCATGAGTGAATTATTTCGAATTAAACACCACCAATCAGCAACAAAGCCAATTTATTAACTGTGAAGGTTGAGCTAATTAGCTCGCTACCCACTCAATTTCAATCAATGTAACTTCACCGCACTTTAGACGACCAAGAAATATATCACCTCGATGAACTTCCCCAACGCCCTTAGGAGTGCCCGTCATCACTACATCACCGTCTAGCAGCGTAGTGTAAGAAGATAACTCTTCGAGGATAGTTTGAGGAGCATAAAGCATTTGTTCAACATGCCCTTTTTGCACACGGACACAGTTGATAAATAGCTCTAGATTTAAATCCGAGAGATCCAAGTTAGTGGTGGGAACAAAACGACTTAGAACAGCCGAACCGTCGAAGGCTTTGGCTCTCTCCCAAGGTAAACCTTTGGCTTTCAAAGCACTTTGCAGTTCACGCTTAGTCAGGTCTAAACCTAACCCTACGGCGGAGTATTCACCGTTTTCAACAATGAAACAGATTTCAGCTTCGTAATGCAGAGCTTCTTGCTGGAAGGAACTTAGAGAGGAGGTGACACTCGTACTCGGTTTGTTGAAAACAACCATAGCGTCAGGGATAGCATTGTTGAGTTCTTCAATATGATCCACATAATTGCGCCCAACACATATTACTTTTGTTGGTACTGCCGTTCGTTTGGAGTTCATCAACTGTTCTTGATCTACAACGCTGCTCATAGTTTATCCCTGAACTATTTTAAGGAGTTCAGAGTTTAACGCATCATAAAGATAGAATCTTTGACAAGATGGTGGCGAAGTTCAAATTTCTGATCTTGAGCTCAATTTGTTGATTTGGCTAATTTTAGACAGTTTTCGATGCCATGAGCATCTAACACTTGAAGGGAAAAACCACTAGTTTCGAACAACTCGATAAATTGAGATTTCTAATCACAGGATTGTATTTATTGTATTTATTGTATTGATTGTATTTTACGTAGAACAAAACGAAAAATACCCTCTCCAATCGAAAGATCAGAGAGGGCTTGGCATGGTGTCTAGGACAGTATCCTAAAAGGTAAGTTTAAGGAGTAAACACTATGCTAAATCAGTCTGCGACTTATAGGTAGTAACGACCACCGATAGTCCACTTGTCATCAGTATTACGACCGTTGTCGTCGTTTAGGTCGAACTGGTAACCAGCGTAACCAACAAACTTAGGAGTGAAGTTGTACTCAGTTTGAAGAGCTAGCTCTTCACGAGCTGTTTCTTTTGACTCGCCTGTAACTACACGACCTTCAACCATCTCGTAGTTGATGATGAAGTTTAGGCTGTTGTCTAGTGCGTATGCAGCCAATAGCTCGTATGCGTCACTTTCAGCTAGAAGGCCCGTCACTGTAGTTTTATCAGTACCTACTGTTTCAGATGCTGATGTAGAGTTCATGAACTCGTTAGAAGCGTATACACCCGCTAGGTAAAGACCTTTACCATAAGAGCCGTATGCAGCAGAGAATACGTGAGATGATGCAGTTTCCGTCTCACCCATCATCTTGATGTCGCCAGTGTTGTAGCCGTAGCCAAGTTTAGCACCCATGATCTCGTAACCTAGGGTTACTTGAGTACGATCCTTAACTTCAGTGTTTAAACCGTATGTGTAAGATTCATCAGTAATGCCTGTAGCATCTGATTCTGTTACTGAGTAGATATCAGAAACAGTTTGAGTACCCTGCCAACCTAGACCTATAGTAACTTTACCAGCTTCACCTAATTCAAAACCGTTGCGGTAAGAAACCATTTTGTCTGCACGACCAGTACCAAGAGCACCGTGGTTGTCGTAGATAAAGTCATTCGCGAACGCGATTGGCATATCCGCAACACCCGCTACGTCGTAGTAAGGAGCCCACTGAGTACCTACTACTGCGCGACCAAAGTCATCGTGAGTAAGACCAACGTAACCTAGACGAGTTGTAAACGTCTCTTCACCACCTTCAAGGTAGTTAAGTGCCCATTCGCCTTTAGCGTCAGCAGTAAAGCCGTTACTCAGTTCTTGAGTAGCGTTAAAGTTGATACGTGGTGAGTCAGCACCTACATCTGTATCGCCGTTCTCAGAACCATTTAGGTTTACTGAAACGTGACCGCCAACTGAGAATGTTGTGCCGTCTTCGTTGTAAAGTTCTACAGCAACTGCCTGTGTACCAAATACTGCACCAGAAATTGCTAGCGCTAAAAGTTTCTTATTCATTGTCATATCCATTATGTAACTGGGTGAGTTATTCACTAACAACCTCGTGTTTACGGAGAAGTTGTTACCTGCATTTAACAAGTAGGAAAACACTAATCGATGAATGTCGAAAAAGTTGCATTAAAATATATAAAATAAAAAAAAACAATGCTATAAAAAACAAAATTAAAAAACAAAACAACCACTTAAAACAAAAATGACATTAAATTATTGTGTTTTATTTATATCTAATATAATGATTTTTTGTTTTTAAAATCACAATAAGAGCATTAAAAATCAAATTAAAAATAGACTCATCAGACCATCAAATAAACCACAGTTGAAAATGAAACATCCTGTAACATTCAGAACCCACTGGAAATCTTTAAAGGCGTGAAATAAACCCTCTACTTCGAATGCAAAGTAGACCTTTAAGTATCCAGACAAATGCTGGATACAAAAAAGGGTAATCAGCCAAAGACCAATTACCCTAATAAATCACTTAACTTGTTGTTTTATTGAACGGATTTATTTAAAACAAACCTCGGCCCAACGCGCCAAACCTGCCGTTACCGAACCAAAATAGTTTCCACTTACGATTGGAACATTCGGCACCGCTTGCTCTACAGCTTCGCGCAGTATTGGAGAACGAGCAGAACCACCCGTCATATAGATAACGTCTGGTTTTTTCTGGCCTTGCTGTATTGCTTCTTTCACCAACTCAATCATTTTTGATTTCGGAGTTTCGATAGCATCCACCATCTGCTCAACTGAGATGTCGACTTCAACTAACTCAGAAGCGACATTAATCGCAGCTCGATACTGAGCGCATTCCGCCAACGCAATCTTAGCTTCTTCCGCTCTGCGCACAATGCTGTAGCCTAACGTGTCGTGATAAACCTTCATCAATCGATCCAATTTTTGTGGCTCTGCCGCTTCCTTACGAAGTAGCTTCAAAGCTGCAAGGTTTTCTCGAGAATAGAAGTTCTTCTGAGCTTCAACGTTATTGATTGCGATCGGATTCCAGAACTGGGTCAACGGCATATCGATACCTGAAATCCCTTTACTGCCGATGCCAAAAGGTGACATCAATTGTTTGAAAGCAAGATAGATATCGAGGTCGTTACCACCAACTCGCTGGCCACTGTGTGCCAATAGACTCTGAGTTCGATCCGATTTACCTGACCACGCCGGTCCCATTTCAAGTAATGAGCAATCCGTCGTACCACCACCAATATCGACAACTAATACGGTTTGGTCTTGAGTCAGTGTACTTTCATAATCAAGTCCCGCCGCAACGGGTTCAAACTGAAACGCGATATCTTGAAAGCCCGCACGCTTAGCTGCGCGAGACAATATATGTTCAGCTTGTCTGTTTGCTTCTTCCCCGCCACGACCGTGGAAGTTGATTGGTCGGCCGATAACGGCTTGTTTGATTTGCTCTTGAGTCGTCAGCTCAGCTTGATTTTTAATATTCGCCATCATGGCACACACTAAATCTTCGAAGAAGCTCACCTGAACATCATGTAAGCCGCTAGCACCAAGGAAAGACTTCGGAGACTTGACGTAATAAACGTCGCGTGGGTCTTCTAAATAGAGGTTCAACGCTGCCTGACCAAATGCCATATCTTCCGGCACCAAGTCGATACTCTCTTCACGGTTCAATGCAATCGCACGACGCAACACCTGTTCACCTATAGCATCGCTGGGCTTGATGTTTAAGTGGCGAAATAGATGCTCAGAAACACTTTCTCTAGTCGGTGCAAACACGGTTGAGGGAATATAATGACTCTTACCTTCTAGCGGTAACAAGCTAGGTTCTCCATTAACCATAGCTGCAACGGAACAGTTAGCTGTTCCATAATCAAATCCAATAAACATAATATCCCCCACTCAACAAAAGGGGCGAGATGCTACATGAAAAGCCTAAAAATTACGAGGTCATTTCTAAATTTAACTGAGTAATTTCTTAGCCTAACTGCTCTTCAAGAAGAAACAAATGTGCTACATTTCAGCACAAATGAATGACGGGTCAGATAGATGAAAACACCTTGCTTAGCGGCTTGTAAAAATAATGGTGGCATATGCAGCGGCTGCCACAGAACAATGGATGAAATTATAGGTTGGAAAGGCTTATCTGAAAGCGAAAGAGGTTCAGTGATGGATAGCCTTAGCGGTGCGAGTTCAACTCACCAGTGTCCACAATGTAATGCACCAGCTCAGTGTGATATCAGCGCGGGTAAAGAAACCTGTTGGTGCTTTGAGCTAGAAAAACGTGATACTAGTAGCATCCATAAAGGCGGGGTTTGCATGTGTCGCAAGTGCTTGTCTGCATTACCTATTCAGTAATGAGTAAACCTGTCTGAACATCTAAAACATCAAGTGAAGCGAGATGTCACTTTCTCGCTTCAAATAGTAATGATTCCGAGTGCTAGTGCTAGTGCTTCAGAATACATATGTCAGTCTGGTCAGTGTTTACTTCGCTTTTGCAATCAGCGCCGGCTGAGAAAACTGTACACCACTCCAACCATGAACCATGAAGTTACGAATATTTTGATGGTCGGTATTCTCAGGAAAGCCTAATACATCATTACGATAAAACTGCCCAAAACAAGCCAGTGTTTGCTCGGGAGAAAGCTCTTGAGCTAAACCAAAAGCAAAAATCTTACACGAACCATTGTTCTGTCCCGCGGCATTCACGACATCACCATTACGAAATTCACTCTCAGAAAAGTCATAGTTCGCCTCAATCACCTGCATTGTATCTTCAAATTGAATGCTTTCTGGAGCTTGAGTCAGCGTGTTTAGTAAAGTTTCCAGTTCCATTTAATATTTCTCCATCAGTACATAATTAACGACAGCAGTGTATCGTGTTTTGAGATAAGAGTAAGCTGAGTTTTAATATTGGAAAGCCATTCACTTTTTGACCCAACTTTTGCAATTACTTAAATGAAACTAATGACATACATTTATCAGGACGTTATATTATTTTGAACAGATGATTAACATTGTTCATTGAAGAATATGCATAAAGATAAAAACTTAGAACTGTTCAGATACCTTAAACCCGGTACAAGAACAGCAGGTGTGTTGGAATTTGGCCCAGATGACTCAATTCAGATAAGCACGCTGTATATCGGACACAAACAAGAGCAGTACTTGATTCTGGAGCTTTCACAAAAAGCCACGGAAGCACTGACGCTAAGAAAGCTTAGTAATGTCGACATCATTATTCGAGCGATTACCGATACAGAACTTGGTCACATTGTCGCGTTTAAGACCAATGTACTAGCTCATATCACCTCGCCCGCACATCTTGTATTTCTTCGCCCACCTTCTAGCTTTGCGACAAAACCTATTCGCGAGCACGAAAGGTACAAAGTTCGTCTCGAGTGTGAAGTCACCTTTGACACCTTGTCATTGGATGCAACCTTGGTGGACTTTTCTGCATCAGGTTGCGGCATCTATATTACCCAGCAATCGGATATCGATATCGGCTGGAAGATCAAGGTCGACTCAATGCTGACTGAGTATTTAGATAGCAAACTTGTCTACAAGGTTGTGAGTAAAAAAAGACAAGGCCAAGGTTGGTTGTTGGGGGTACAGTTCCCTGAACATATAGAGATGAATGACGAATTGAAAACGTTGCTGTTGGAGCAAGCCTTTACAGCGGGTTCTTTATAAAGACAAGAACGCTCTATTAGCTCGGTTGCTCCATGTCGCCTGAGTAAACGTTTTTGAAATGCACAAAAGCTTGGTGCAACGATTCCTCTTTGATCGGCTTAACTATCACATAATTGGCTCCTGCCGCCATGAAGCTGTCTCGCGTCGACTGTTGTGCATCAGCTGTGCAGGCATAGATCGGTGTTGATATTCCAATTTCACTTCTTAATTGCAGGGTTGTTTCTACGCCGCCTAAATTCGGAAGTTGGTTATCCATCAAAATAAGATCAAACGCCTCGGCTTTCGCCAACTCTATCGCTTCTAAGCCATCTTTAGCCCAAACGACAACCATCCCATACTTCTTACAAAAAGCTTGTGCGATAAACGCGTTCGTGTGGTTGTCTTCCACCAGCAATACTTTAAGGGAATGACTAAACAGCGCTTGAGGGTCAATCTGAGGTTGCAGAGGCGATCCTAATAATGGTTGTGAAGATAGCTCTACAGGGATCTCGATAACAAACTCAGATCCTTCTCCTTTAGCGCTGCGCACTTGGATATCACCTTCCAGCATATCGACTAGGTTCTTAACGATGGTAAGTCCTAAACCGGTTCCGCCATACTCGCGAGTTGTGGTTTCTTCTTCTTGCACGAAAGGTTCAAACACGGCGTCTATCTTGCTCTCATCAATGCCGATACCGGTATCTTTAACTCGAATGATCAAACCAGCGTTGTCTGAATTAAAGATACTCTCCAATTCGAAACTTACTGAGATGCTGCCTTGATGAGTAAACTTGAGAGCATTACTCAGTAGGTTAAACATTATCTGGTTCAATCGAACTTGGTCTGTATAGAGTTCAATATCATTAACTAGATTGTTCACGATGCTAAAGTCGACCGATTTATCTTTACACAGCGGACGATAGATACTGTCGAGCGTATTGATAAGCTCGACTAAGCGAAAATCTTTCTTCTGAATGTTGAACTGTCCCTGCTCAATTTTAGAGAAGTCCAAAATGTCGTTAAGTACCGCGAGTAGATGTTCGGCACTGTTACAAAGTACATCGACCTGCTCTCGGTTATCTTCGCTGTGAATCGAACGTTTAAGCAGCTGAGAAACGCCGAGAATGCCGTTTAGCGGAGTCCGAATCTCGTGACTCATCTTTGCTAAGAAGTCGGCGCGAACGTTAGCAAGATGCTCGGCTTCTTCACGAGCGCGATCGGCCTGTCGCTCAGCTTCAATGAGCTTCGTAATATCTTGACCTTGTACCACCACCCCTGTAATTCCGTGCTCTACTCGGATTGCAGACATATTCCATCGAAATACCTTCTCTCCGATCGGTACATTGATACCCGTGAGCTTTGACCCTTGAACCACCATTTGAATATTAGGCAGCATTCGTTGTTCGAACTCCTGAGCTATCACACCATAGTTATCATCTTCATCAAACAGCGCCATACGAGCCGCGGGGTTCATTTGGATCAAGTCGCCTTTATCAGACCAAACCAATATCGGTGAATGAGCAAAGTTAAACAGGTCTTGGAATTTTTGATTTTGTTCAGACAATCGTTCAAAAGTATCTTCTAACGTGCATCCAATATGATGAAATTCGAAGATATTAGAACCATCAAACTTGTTGTAGTCTTCATTATCGCCACTCGCTGAGCGAGTAAAATCCATTAACTTATCGAGTTCAGCCGCGACCTTTCTCTGTATCCAAGCTTTAGCAAAGAAGGACATGAGTATGATCACGACAATCACAACAATGATCGCGCGTTCATAGTTTTCTTCTAACGCAATAAAGTTAGTGTTCTTTTGAACCGCGCGGATAATGAGTGGTGTATCGACCGCATTGATCTTAATCGTCGCGATAGTCACAAAATGACTGGGGAGTTGATCATGTTGTTTGTAGTTGAGGATATCCGTGATCGTATAACTTTCATCCCCACTGAATGTAGAAGTCACTGGCGTACCGTGAGCCTCTATAACAATGTTTTCGCAGTTACTTCCCTGTTGAATAGATTCAGCAAGGGAGAAGTTATTATCCAAGACAATGGCGATGTACAACTGACCAAGCACCTCTCCAGTTTCATTATCAACAATCGGCGTACGTCGAGCCAATAAATGGCGTTCTCCAATCTCCGTCACCAGCTTTAAAAAATGCCAGTTACTGCTGAACGCGACTTCACCAGAAATGTTTTCCAGATTGGACTGATCCAAACCGTAAAATCGACCATTGCCATCATCCCAAACGACACCGTCATGAGTAGAAACGAAACGCAAGTCTGGTGCATGATCTGGTTCTCGCTGGTCAACACCAAAGAAAAAGTAACTCAGCGCTTCTTCATCATCATTGCTATTAAAATATTCTCTTAATACTGCACTGTGCGAACTGCTGTCTTGGTGAATTTGTAAGACCGATAAGCGGTAATCAAACATGTTCTGTATCAAGCTAGATGTCTGCTGAACCGTCCGATTCGTCTCTTGCTTTACAATGCTACTGCTGGTTTCATAATTATGAATAAGCACGCCAAGTGCCATAACCCCTATCACTAAAATAATGATACGGGTAATCAGTTTGGCTAAGGTGTTCCTAGGCGTACTGGCGTAGCTTTTCTTCATTATTGACCTGAGTACCTAAATGCTCGCTGTTTGAGTTCAGAAATTCGTTCGGGAGAATCTTCTTTGGTGACTAATTCAAAATCGCCAGAATACACGGTCGGTACTGCTAAACCCGTCAGATCCCATTTAATGGCTTCTGCCATGGCAATACCTGTGTCGTCATTCATCCGCATCACAGTCACGTCTAAATCACCTCTTTCGATGGCTTCAAGCTCGGCAGAACCGCCTCCCCAACCATTAAGAAGAATATCTCGCCCTGATTCACGAATGGCATCTGCGGCACCCAATGCCACATCAGTTGCACATGCATAAATAAAGTCTAGGTCTTTATCTTTCGCTATGCTGATTTTCGCCGCTTGATAACCGCTTTCTTTATCCGATTTAGTGTAAAAAGAGGACTTGAGTGCAAAGTTAGTATCGGTATTCACGTCATGGATAAAGGTGTCTCCACGAGCATCACTGATATAGCCTTCTGAACGATACAAAACCGAATATTGGCTGTCTGATTTACTGTTACTTTTAAAGTACTCGGCCAGCTTCAAGCTGCCTGTCGCATGGTCGAAACCCACATACATAAATGGCTGCCTATCAGCCCATGATCGAACTGGGGTAGTAATATTTTGGAGAATCAGCTTAGTATCCGTTGACGTCAAAACGTGTTCAATAAATTTACGATGACGAGTGGTGTCAAGAGTGAAAATTAAGTAGTCCGTTTTGTTTTCAATGGCTTCTTGTAGTGAAATACTTTGCTGGGTGATATCCGCGTTAACTCGCGTAAACACCTGATTTATCTGATAGTTAATTCTCAGCTTATCGAGCCTTTTTTCGAAAGCTTCGATATTGCGAACCCAATAGTCTGAGATCTGTTGTCCTGGATACACCACTGAGATTGTGATGGGTTCGTCTTGAATTTTTCTTAAGGGAACGGGGTGGTTTTGCACAGCCTCGATCATTTTATCGGTCAGTGCTTTTTGCTCTGGAAATTTAGAAAGGTAATCTTGGTATTCCCAATAACCATTGAGGACATGGGTACCATGGGAGAGAGCGGGCGCAGAAAATACGGCAAGTCCCAACAACATCAGTAAACGTTTCATATTTTTCTCGTTTCATATGAGCTACTTTGGCTCACTTTTTAACCTAGCATGACACCATATCTTTGTATGGCTACAAGATATTATGTAGGACAACGATGATAAATGATAGCGTCTAACGCTAATTAGAACGACATTCTAAATGTGCAATATGTCAATTTGGAAATGAGACTGTAATGAGTGAGTTCTATGATGAGATCGAGCCGATCACACAAGATTAAATTACCCTTTACATTCAGTAATTTAAGTTATTTACATAGAGAGGATTGCATTATTAAGATTCAATCAATAACGAATATTTTAGCTATGAATTATGAGACTTCGATATATTGAATTTGGTCTTCTTGCCACTCAATAATTAGTTTGAGTGATACCAATTTTTCTTTGCGAGGCTTAGGTAATTGTTTGATCGCGTATTCGGTTTTCAATGCCTCACTTTTTGACCTGACATCAAAACTCCAAACCAGCTCAAGTGGGCCTTTGCCTTTAAGGGCTTTTGCACCTTTACCGGTTTGATGTTGTTCAAATCGGCGTTCTAAATTATTCGTTACACCGCAATAAAGTGCGTTGTGACGATTGCGGATCAAGTACACCACCCAACCCGCATTTTTATCTAAGATAGACATCTAAAGTAGTGATTCAACCATTTCTTTAAGCTCAGCAACTTCCGCCTTTAGGCTCGCGACTTCGGTTTCCAACTCTTCAAGTCTTCCGCTATTCGCGGTTGGTTGAGAAGCTCCTACAGACGCAGTTGCAAATGACTCAACATCCACTTCACCACTCAATAAATGTTGGTAACGCGATTCACGTTTACCCGCTTCACGTGGCAGCTTCACCACTAAAGCACCCGCTTCTCTTACGGCTAATTTGTCTAGCGTAGCTTCCACTTCCTTAACATCGCTGAAATTTGCCAGGCGACCTGTTCTTGTGCGCAATTCACCAGGCGTTTGTGCGCCACGAAGAAGCATACAGCAGATTATCGCACGCTCTTGCTCAGTAAATTGCAAATCACCAAATTCAGTATTACAGAAACGGTGCTGATACTTATTCACGCGACTATTGAAGCTGCTTTCGTCACTGACAAGACGACGCGCTATCAATCCATCAACAGCATCTAATACTTCAGACTCAGAAAGAGAGAGCACAGGCTCACGGTTACTCTTTTGGTTACATGCAGTGGTTAAGCTGTTCAACGTTAACGGGTAATGATCAGGAGTGGTAACTTCTTTCTCGATCAAACAACCGATAATTCTCGCTTCAATTGGGGAAAGTACTGTGTTCATCATTTTTCCTTTTTATTATTTTGATTACTCCGTCTCAACACTGAAGAATGCAGCCAATGATGACTAGTGCTCAGACAAAATAGGTACTCTTTTCTTTCGGCCTTGTTCGTCAATCATTATGATTTTAGAACGGTTTAGCTCTATTTCCACGACTTCCAGATAAGTACGTTCTTTGACATACGCCTCTCGAAGCTTGCTTTGTTCTGCTGAAGATTCGGTAATACCCTCTACCAGATCGTCTGTTTCTAATTGTTGTTGATTCATTTCACATTTCGTATCAATGAAGTATCTATACTGGATACTAACTTGAACTCTTAGATAAAAACAATCGCACTTGAGCGAGAGTGTCGAATAATTATACAACCTTACTTTTGCTTTGATCTAAAGACTGTTACAACACCAACTGATGTGCTTTAATCAGAACCAGACAACGTATTTGACGATTAGGAAAAGGAATCTATGAGCAGCGTATTTGAAATTGTTAACCAAGCACGACGTAAGAACAAACTTAAGCGTGAACTTTTAGACAACGAAAAGAAAGTTCGTGACAACCGTAAGCGTGTCGACCTTCTTGATAACCTACTTGACTACGTCAAGCCAGAAATGACTCATGACGAGATCCTAGGCATTATCAAAAACATGAAAGCTGACTACGAAGACCGCGTTGATGATCACATCATCAAAAGCGCTGAGATTTCAAAAGCTCGTCGCGACATCAGCCGCCGTATTCGTGAACTAACAGAAGAAGACAAGCAAATCCAAGGTAAGAAATAATCTAACCTAGCGAATTTACTTGCAACAATGTTAGGGCGTATTGACCTTTCGAGGTTAAATTTTGTTCGAGATAAAAGCGTTTTAATCGCGGCGAGGGGGAAGTCGCCTAGTCATTCTAAGCAAATCTCCCTCAACAAAGAGTAAAACGCTTTTAGCCGAACCCTTCGGGCAGCGTTTGCTGGTCATTTCTACTACGTTATCGGCTTCTCATGTAGGCTAGCTACACATCGACGCCTCTGCCTTGTACAAATACCCAGCAACTCGCTGCAAAAACCAGCTCGAAAATTCAACACGCCCTAATAACCCACTCTTTGTAGTGGGTTTTTTTATACCCAAATACTAACGTCTATACTTAAGCGAACGTAAATCACTGAGTGAATATAAGTAGCTGAGTGAACCTAAGCAATGGAGTGACCTTATGTACGCGAGTATTCTGATTACCTTAGCGCTATCAACGGCACAACCCTACCCTGAAGAATTTGAGAAGCTTTATACCGAAGAGCAAGAAATCACTTATGACGACCTCGTGGTCGATGTTCATGGTTACAAAGTTCCCACGAGATCAGCATTCCGAGGCTGGATGCTTCTTAATCATGCACAGGACCAAGTCAAAGCTGTCGGACAACAATTCAAAGACAATGGCATCACACAAAGCATGCCTCTGCACTTAGTTCTGTTGCAAGGAACCGACTGGGCGATGAGCAACACCACGCTGTTTACCCTTCCCAATAAAAAGCACATTCCCAACATGATTAACACCCTCAAATACATCCAACAATATATTGAACCAGAAATCGGGGTTGTTATCCCTGTGTCAGGGGAGCGAACCGATATCTATAATCAACAAGCGGGGGGTGCGCTACGAAGTAAACACTTGGAATTTTGTGCCTTAGACTTAGTGCCCGCGAATGATATTACTCGCGAAGATCTCCACGTGAAGCTTAAAAAAATTCATGCTGAATTTGGGCAAAAGAATAACGTTGGACTGGGTTTATATTCTGGAGTTCGGTTCCATATTGATACTTGTGGATTCAGACAATGGTAAATATACACAGAAGGGTCATAATGACAACGATAAGATGAGTGTCAATCTGACACCAGCATGAAATGCAAAGCCATAAACAATTGATTTAAATCAATAAATAAAAATGGAACACTAATTGCTATTGATAAGTATCATCATTATTAATAGCAATTAGGAATTCACATGAAGACGATGACTCAACGCTTTCAAACTCTACTTTCTGTTTCAAACTTCAGTTTAGCAATAACGGCTCTGCTAATGCTTCTTAGCATCATAGTGGCTTATCCTATGGCCGACCATTTCTCACTGCCAATTCAAGTCGTTGCGCACATCAGTACAATATTGGTGGCTGCCTTGCTAAAGATTAGTTATGTCGGTCGCTGTCTTGCTCAATATAACCTAGGGCTAGAAGTAAGGTAGGAATAGAACAACCATTAATAACAGCACCATTTAAATTCCACGCACCTCGGATCATTGAAGTACGCTCAACGTCTTCATCAAAGAGGTGTTCGTTGGCTTAAACGATATCTAAGCTGCTAAAAAGGTCATAAAGTTGGTGGGATTTATAAGGTTTAGGTAAGTAAGCATTCATACCAGCTTCAAAGCAATCTTTAATGTCCTCGTCCAACACGCTGGCTGTCAGGGCAATGATCGGCAATGGCGTAACGCCCTGCTCTGCTTCCCAATCTCGGATCGCTCTAGTTGCGGTAATACCATCCATGACAGGCATCATACAGTCCATTAGAATCGCATCAAACTGAGCGCCTTGAGTAATTACATCTACCGCTTCTTGACCATTGCTGGCAATCAGATATTCATAACCCGCTTTCTCAAGAAAGAAGCTCGCTATCTTTTGATTCATCAAGTTATCTTCGACAATTAATATTCGTCGATTCAACGAGCGAATTTCTTCCGTCTCAAGTTCCTCTTGCTCAACTTCTTCTTCACCGACATCAAGCGACAATAAGCTATTTAAAAATCGTTTACCCAAGAAGGGTAAAGTATGAGATGAGTGAACAGGCTCCGTTATCAAGTTCGTTTTGAATAGGTGATGTTGACACACGATCACACGAGAAAGAGGATAGAGTTCCTTAAGCACAGCAAGATCTTTATCCATGGAGTGATGTAACGTATGGCAATAAAGTATCAAGTCACTCTCGGTAATACTTGCATCCAGTTCAGAGATCGATGGAACCACCTGCGCTCGGATATTAAAACGCTCGCACTCTTTTACCATCTGGTCTAAGTAATTAAAGGAATTTGAAATTATCGTTGCATGACTCAAATTCTCGAACGTTTGAACGTGGCTTTCTATAATATCGACATACAGACAAAACGAGAACGTGGAACCCTCGCCTTTCACTGATTGGGCGCTGATATACCCTCCCATCAGATCAACAAGCTGTCGACAAATCGCTAGCCCTAAACCTGTGCCTCCAAACTGTCGAGTGATACTGCCATCTTCTTGTGTGAAAGGTTCGAAAATCGACTCTAGTTTCTCTGGTTCAATCCCTATACCGGTGTCAGTCACAGTGCAATCAAGCTTTCCTCGACCTAACGACATGGGTGTATAAGCAATATCTGTGGTGATTGAGCCTTTAGACGTAAACTTAATCGCATTCGATAGTAAGTTGGTGAGCACCTGTCTAACACGATACTCATCAAAGAAGAGCTGTGGTGGTGTTTGTGGGTCAATATTAATGTCGAGTTCAATATCTTTGCTCATCGCTTTCGACAGAATCACACTCACAGAGTCATAGACGGCCTCTCTCAAGTCGGCATTGTGTGGCGACAACATTAAGTTACCCGACTCAATTTTTGAAAGATCGAGAATGTCATTTAGAAGAACCAGCAAGGAGTGAGAAGACGATTCGATATCCCCAAGCACTTCTTGCTGATTAGCGCTCAGTTGGCTCTGAGATAAAATCTCGGCCATGCCGATAATCCCATTGAGCGGCGTACGGATTTCATGGGACATGTTCGCTAGAAAGGCACTTTTGGCTTTGTTTGCCGAAATCGCGTCTTCTTTGGCTTTTATTAACTCTTGGTTGTGATGGTAGTTACGTTCCATCACTCGATTTAGAGTCTCAGTGAATTCAGCAAGCTCATCGTTCCCTTGAATGTGAATCACCTTGGGCTTGCCATAGCTATCTGCGCATTCCGACACCCCTTTTAGGATCGATGATAGGTTTCGATTTAAGCGTAGAGAGGTAGCGATTCCGAGCCATAACAGAGCGCCTGAAGCAACCAGAATCAGTAATGTTATGATCAAGGTTTGGCGTTTTTGTAGGGCAATGTTCTTTGTCAGATCAAATTGTAATTGCTTGGTATAAGCACCAATTGCTTGTGAAATAGCTCGTTTTTTCAGCTCTAAGTTTTTCAAATGGTCATAGATTTCTGGTGACGAGAAGTCACCTTTGAGGATTCGCGATGTAAATTTGTCTTGAAATTCATCTTTGGAGACTGTGTCTAACAGTTGTCTAATATTTGAAGAGCGAGTGTCCGAACGAAAAAACGTGTCTAATAACTGTTGTTGTCTTTCCAAAGCACCAACATAACTCAGTAGATATTGGTTTTTCAATTCTGGAGAGCGATACAAACTGTAGCTTAACCACGCCTCTCTCTGAGTCCAGAACACGTAATTAGTCAAATGGACAAACATCGCCTCTGCTTGGCCGATATCTTGATCTACCAAGATCATTTGATATTCAGACAGTTCCATCAACACGTCTTTCAGCAAATCAAAAGCGTGTTCAGTTAATCGTGCGTTGTCGTTAGTTTCTGGCATTTGAGCAAGGCTCATCAAAACGTTTTTAAGTTCGACCAACTGTGGTTCAACACTCCAGTTAGCGTCGAACTGTTGAAGTCTTATCTCATACTGAGTGAGCCGATCCAGTTCTGATTGCAACTTTAAAAGCAGCTGACCTTTCTCAGGAGAGTCATTAGACAGAACCAACCATCGATAGGCATTACTTGAAATAGTATTGAAAGATTGAAGCGCTTCGACCTTAATACGCGTTGTTTCAAGGTAGTTCATCTTCTTATCGTTCTTTAGCACTTCATTGACTGTAAACCCAAACATAATGAATACAGAAACCGTGGAAAGAAAAATAAGACGCCATCTAATTGACATGTTTATCATTTTTATAACGACTCCCTTCCCGACAGTAATTTTACCTAGCCCACGTTAAGGATAGGACATTAACAGAGGTTATTGATCAAATTGGATATGAACTGACGATACTCTGAGCCCAGAATAGACATTTATATCAACTGGTATCACTTTCGGTGCTTTAAGAGTGGGAGGAATTTATTTGAGTCAGTGAGGTGTAAACCCATGAGGTCTACTCAAGAGAGGTACAAACAAGTGAAGCAAGATTTATCTAGTTATTATCACTCGCATAACAAGTGAAAAAGAAAGCCTATCGGTCTCACAAGGCAGAGAGTAACAACTCTAGACATTAATAAAGTCGACAATTAGGTGAAAATTGTGAGATCTAATCGTTTGCGTCATGCACTTTTCGCACTCTACCTAAGCTTATGCCAAGGTCGAACAGGAAAAACGGTCGGTTTGCTTATCTGTTGTTTACCGTTTACGTGTAACCTGAGTTAATGATCACATCTTTAATGATCACCATGACCTGTATTACATATCATATTTTGATTTGAGTATTTTTTGGCGAAAATTAAGTGCTACAGATTGTTAAAGTCAATAGCCTTTATGAGTGCTAAAACCTTAATTTATGACTAAGGTAATGCCAATTTACAGACAATTTATCTGCATTTATTTTTCCTAGCAGAATAACCCGTCGTACCTTACAATCCTGCCACATAAAAATTACAAGTTACACACAAGGCATATCAAGCGCATTTTAAGTGGCGTTAAAGACCACAAAAGCTTAGATAGCTCAATTCCCCCATGCACTCATGGCTACCCTACATTCGCTATGATTGCAGAAATTAACGTGAAAGGTCCCGAGTAAAGATGAGTCCCGAAAAGCACCTCCTAGACTGGCAAACTAGTCAAACTATTGCTGAATCAATCGCTCCTACTTTAGGTCAGTTGTACCGCCAAAAAGGCGTTGAAGTTATCCTCTTCGGTAAAACACTGGTTAACGCAACAACTATCGACATCATCAAAGCTCACCGCATCGCAAAACGTTACACTGGTTCTCCGCTTACCGCAGAACAGACTCAACCAATCATTCAACACCTTCTCTCTATGGACTTGTCTCCATGTCGTATCGATGTTGGCCGCCTTGCTCATACATTCTGGCAAGATCGCGAAGACACACACGGGTTGGATGATTTCCTACAAACTGCACTTTTAGAATCGCTTGAAGGCGATGCGATGACAGAACCTCGCGATGTTGTCTTGTACGGTTTTGGTCGTATTGGCCGCTTGCTCACTCGTCTATTGATCGAGAAAAGTGGCCCAGGTTACCCACTGCGTTTACGTGCAATTGTTGTTCGTGGCGGCAAAGACGGTGACTTAGAAAAACGTGCAAGCTTGCTACGTCGTGACTCTGTTCATGGCCAATTCAACGGCAGCATCGTTGTAGACCAAGAACGTAAAGCGATCATCGTTAACGGTAACTTCATCCAAGTTATCTACGCAAACAAGCCAGCAGAAGTGGATTACACCTCTTACGGTATCGAGAATGCACTTGTGGTTGATAACACAGGTGTGTGGCGTGATGCTGAAGGCCTAAGCCAACACGTTGCGTGTAATGGTGCGAAGAAGGTTCTACTGACTGCGCCAGGCAAAGGTGAAATCAAGAACGTTGTATTTGGTGTAAACCAAAATGACATTCAACCAGAAGATACGATCATCTCTGCTGCAAGCTGCACAACAAACGCGATTACGCCGGTATTAAAAGCGGTTCACGACAAGTTTGGTGTCCTATCAGGTCACATCGAAACGGTTCACTCATTTACCAATGACCAAAACCTTATCGACAACTTCCACTCAGGTGATCGTCGTGGTCGTGCTGCATCATTGAACATGGTACTGACATCGACTGGTGCTGCTAAAGCGGTATCAAAAGCGATGCCAGAAATGGAAGGTAAGCTAACAGGTAATGCGATTCGCGTACCTACGCCAAACGTTTCAATGGCAGTAGCAAACCTAAACCTTGAGAAAGGCACAAACAAAGAAGAGTTGAACGAATACCTGCGTGAAATGGCGCTATCTTCAACTTTATCTGCACAGATTGATTACACCGACTCAACCGAGATTGTATCTACCGATTTGGTTGGTTCTCGCCACCCAGGTGTGGTTGACGGTGTTGCAACTATCGCGCAAGACAACCGCGCTGTTCTGTACATTTGGTACGACAACGAGTTTGGCTACAGCTGTCAGGTTGTTCACTGTATGGAACAGATGATGGGTGTTCGTTACAAGACATACCCTGAAGTTTAAACGACTTCGATCTTGTAACTAACTCAGCGCAAACGGCTCCACAACATAATAATTATATCTGCGAAGTCTATTATGGGCTTCGCAACCCTTCTTGTTTTACTCCCCCGTATAAACAGGAAGGTTGCCACTTAGATCTGCTCTCTCTATCTGATCTAAGTGGCCTTTTTACATCTGTTACTTTTATTTTGGTCTCTATTACGCCAACTTTGTCTTCTTCACTCTAACAAAGCTCGACTTCACACCTGTTACAGCTCAACCTCAACATCTGACTGAATCGTACTCGAACACGCAAGGACATAACCTTGCTCAATCTGTTCTGGCGTCAAAGTCTCTTGGCTGCTTGATTCCACTGAACCTTTGGTTACTTTGCACTTGCAAGAACCACAAATCCCACTGCGACAGGCAATAATAATCGGAACACCAGCTTTCTCTAATGAATCAGCCAGTGGTGTACCCGCTTCCGCTTCTACTTCTGCGCCAAATGCAGGAACAAACACCTTAACAGCGCCATTTGAATCTGCAGACGCTCCCGCTTGTGACTCTTCTGAAGCTGTATCGCTATTGGCCAGTGAATCCGTGTTTGGGTTCGCTGGCGTGAAACTTTCTTGATAGAAATTTTCCATGTTGAATTCTAGTTCTTTCAGGTAGCTTTCTATGTTTTGCATAAAGCCAACTGGACCGCATAGATAAACAGTTCGGTCTAAAATATCAGGGCTTAGTTTTACTAACCAATTCTTATCTAATCGACCTTGAGGAGCTAATGTTCCTTCACTGTCTTTTAGCAGCAATTTAAGATTGAAGTTGCTGTGCGCCTCATCTAATTGATGCAGTTCTTGAAAGTAAATGGTCTCTCGCTTATTGCGTGCCATGTGCACGAAGTCGATCTCAATATCACTGCCTTGAGCCAGCCAATATTTTGCCATCGCCATCACAGGTGTAATACCGCAACCTGCACTCACTAGCGTCACTTTCTTCGTCGCTGTTGGCATGCAATCAATACAGTTAAACGCGCCAGCAGGCTTCAATACTGAAACCTCATCACCTTCATCAAGCTCATCAACAATAAAGTTCGAAACCAAGCCACCTTCCACACGTTTCACCGTGAGCTTCAGGCGATTATCTTCAGGACAAGAAGCCACAGAATAGGCACGATAATCGGTTTTCGTCGGCATATCTAAACCCAGAGTAATGAATTGTCCTGGCTTAAAATTAAAATGTAAGTCTTGTGGAATACTGCCAAGCTCAAAGCTGACCGTATCTGGCGTCTCGTGCCATTTCTTTAAACACACTAAATTGATTGAATCGCTATCCGACCATGCATACATAGTTCACGCACCTTACTGATGATTAAATGACTAAAGATTTAAATCTAAAAAGCCCCGCAGCTGTTTGTTTTATTAAAAACGTCACAACAACGAGGCTTCAGGTTGGCTTAAATTAAGCCGCTAAGATTGTTTTAAGATCTTGTTCTGGCGTTGAAATAGAACGCATATCGAACTCGTCTTGCATAATCTTAAGTAGGTTTTCAGTTAGGAACGCAGGGGCTGTAGGGCCTGTGTAGATACCTTTCACACCTAGAGCGAACAGAGTAAGCAAGATAACGATCGCTTTTTGCTCGAACCAAGATAGAACCAGCGTTAACGGAAGTTCGTTGATACCACAATCAAACTCTTGAGACAGTGCGATAGCAAGCTGAATCGCAGAGTAAGCATCGTTACATTGGCCAACATCTAACAGACGTGGGATACCGTTAATGTCGCCGAATTGGTTTTTGTTGAAACGGAATTTACCACATGCCAATGTCAGGATTACTGAATCTTCTGGCGCTTGAGCTGTGAAGTCTGTGTAGTAACTACGTTCAGATTTGTCACCGTCACAACCACCAACTAGGAAGAAGTGTTTGATGTTGCCTTCTTTCACTTGCTCAACAACCGCAGGTGCCGCTTCCATCAGCGCGTTACGACCAAAACCGACAGTGATCATTTGCTCGATCTCGTCGTGTTTGAAACCTTCTTGCGCCAGTGCACAGTCGATTACTGCGCTGAAATCGTCGCCTTCAAGGTGATCAACACCTGGCCAGCCTACGATGCTGCGTGTAAATAGACGGTCTGCGTAAGAACCTACATCAGGGTTAAGCAGGCAGTTAGACGTCATTACAATTGCGCCAGGGAAGTTAGCGAATTCTTTTTGCTGGTTCTGCCAAGCGCTACCGTAGTTACCCGCAAGGTGTGGGTACTTGTTTAGCTCTGGGTAACCGTGTGCTGGTAGCATCTCACCGTTAGTGTAAACGTTGATGCCCTTGCCTTCAGTTTGTTGAAGAATCTTTTCTAGATCATGCAAGTCGTGACCAGAAACAAGAATACAGTGACCTTTTTTAGTCTTCACATTCACGGTTGTTGGTTGCGGGTGACCGAAGGTATCTGTCTCGCCTTTGTCTAGCATTTCCATTACTTTGTAGTTCATCAAGCCAATCTGCATTGATGTATCAAGTAACTGTTTTAGATCGGATGGATCTGTACCTAGGAACGCCATGATTTCATGGTATTCAGCAAAAATAGCGTCATCAGTTTGACCAAGAACACGAGCGTGCTCCATGTAGGCTGCCGCACCTTTTAAGCCGTATAGGCAAAGAAGACGAAGACCAATCACATCTTCGTGTTGAGAGTCGTGACCACGGTTTACAGCAGCTTGAGGCGCAAGTGCCAATAGCTCTGAAGAATCTGTTGGAAGATCGAACTGTGCTGCTGCAGAAAGCTCTGGAATTTCAAAACCAATCAATGTTGCTGCTGCACGAACTTTTTGCTCTAAACGCTGCTTGAATTCATGAGACTGTTGCGCGAATTCGATAATACGAGCAGGGTCGAAGTTAACGTTAGTCAGTGTTGCGAAGAACGCTTTTGGTGCCCACTCATCAACTTCTGTATCAATAACATCGCAAGCGCGACCTAGGCTTGCCCAAAAAGAAACACCTTGAAGAGAATGCACCAACACGTCTTGAAGGTCGGATACTTCCGAGGTTTTTCCACACATGCCTTGTGCGAAAGAACAGCCTTTTACGGTTGGGGTTTGAATCGTTTGTTCACATTGAATACAGAACATAAAGGGGCTCCAGTGATTTTTTATTAGCTGTAAGTGCTTTGCTTACAGTGACTTATTCCAAACCCTATAGAGCATCAAGCGTGCCAACTTTTAAGTTATTGATTTTTATAAACTTAAGTAAATTCCATATTTTTAGTGCGTGAATATGACTACATATAAACCCGAAAACCACACACACCTGTGTCATAGTGACTCTTGAAGAATATTTTACGGTGTTCATGTTTCGTTCAGAATAGAAGCGATAAAGTAACAACATAGAAAGAGAGGAATGAATATGAAAAATATATTAGTTACGATTGTTGCATTGTTTACCGGCCTTTTGGCGCTATTCACAAGCTTGATTCTTGCTATTCCTTTGGCTATCGCAGCTTTAATTACTGGCAAGCGCATTCAGAATCAAATGAAGAAACAAGGTTTCGCAGCTCATATGAACACGCGTCAGTCATCAACCAATGATGCCGGTGTTATTGAAGGTGAATACGAAGACCTTTCAAGCAGAAAGTAATCTAAACTTTAGCTTCAGACATAGTGAAAGCACAACAGAGACAACATTACATAATGCAAAGAAAACCCCTCCTAGCACTGCTAGCCTTAACGACTTTAAGTCTCGTTGGTTGCTCCAACGAGACCATCGCCCCCGCTTACGAAACATCTCCTAACTTGCCTGAATATCAGCAAGACAGCTTTGAAGCCTACGTGAACGATACTCAAGATTGGTTACTGAAAAATCGTGTGTTCATGACCAAAGACAAGCAGCTAGAGATTCAACTCAATTCACCTACCGAATATCAACCTGCGAAACCTAACGGTAAGGCGGTTTTATTGGTTCATGGGTTAGGTGATTCACCCTACTCGTTTAAAGACATCGCAACGCACTTAGCAGAACAAGGCTACCTAGTGAGAACGGTATTGCTACCGGGCCACGGCAGTCGTGTTGGTGACTTAATGCAGCCAAACTTAGAAGATTGGCAGGGCGTGGTGGCTCATCACACGAAGTTACTTGAGCAAGAGTATGATTCTGTTTGGCTTGGCGGTTATTCAACAGGCGCGAACCTCGTAACTTCACAGGCGATGAACGATCCTAAGATCTCTGGGTTACTGTTATTTTCTCCTGCGTTCCAACCGAGTTCGTCTGCGGTTCAATATGCAGGGCTAGCAAGCTACTTTGTCACTTGGGCGGATCAAGATCCTGAAGACAATGTATTGCGTTACAACTCGTTGCCAATGAATGGTGCCTCGGTTTACTACGAGACATCAGAAGTGGTTCGCGAAGACTTACAAGATAAACACTTCGATAAGCCCGTATTTATCATGATGAGTGAAGGCGACAGTGTGATTGACACCAGCTTTGTTCAACAAGCATTTACGGAGTCTATGCCAAACCCAAACAATGTCTTAGTTTGGCAAGGGGAAACCACACTCGACGATCCTCGCGCTGTTCAATACAGCATGAAGATCCCAGAGCAACGTATTTCGAACGGTTCTCATATGGGCTTACTGTTCTCACCAAGCAATCCGTACTACGGGATCAATGGTAGCGAAAAGATCTGCTCTAACGGTCAAGAGGAAGGTTTAGAAGCACAGTGCAACGCAACAAGTGAAGTGTGGTACTCAGCGTGGGGATATCGTGAAGAAGGTAAAAACCATGCGCGTTTGACCTACAACCCGTACTTTTCAGATTCCATGGAAAAGCTCGATGCGGTTCTGAATTCAGAAGGCTAACAAGCTCAAGTCTGTCGAAGCCAATTCATAGAAGTCAAAAAGGCTCACTAGATAACGTCTAGTGAGCCTTTTTAATGGATATCGTTTCTGGCCAGTATATGAACTATCGCTATATCGTCCACACCACACGCACAGCAAGCAGAATCAACACCACGCCTGACAATCGATCGATCAACTGCGCTTTTGCTCGAATGCGCTCTACGATCAACGGGCTAGAGAGCACCAAAGTAATAAAGGTATACCAAAGGCCATCAACAATCAGTGGCGTTGAGACAATAATCACTTGATTGCTCAGTTCATTACCTAACGCCACAAATTGGCTAAATAGAGCGATAAAAAACAGCGCGATCTTAGGGCTCAAGATTGAGATCAAGAAAGCTTCGCGAGCAGACTGCATGTAGCTCATCTGTTCACCCGCTTCCAATTTCGCGGCAACACCACCTTTCGAACGCAACGCGTTTACACCGAGATAGAGCAGATACGCTGCACCCGCTAAACTGATCCCTTTGAACAACATTGGTGATTGCTCAAGCACAACGGCTAAGCCGACAATGGTTGCGAACGCGTAAATACCTATGCCCGCAGCGTGTGACCAAGCTGCGATAAGTCCGTTCATACGACCACCAGCCAAACTGTGCTTAGCGATCATCGCCAAGCTTGGGCCCGGAGACATTGCACCCAACAAGCAGATAGCTAATAAAGAAAACCAAATTGTTACTGTCATCATTCCATTCCTAGTAAAACAAAGCGCTCTAGCTGAACACTCTACAATTAATACTCAATACTTAGCGCTTACAATAATCCGCAGTAGGTATTATTTGAAATCAAAGATTATCATCACTGGTATGATTTGAAATCATACTGATATTGTAACTCGACTTTTGGATGGCTTTAAACGCTTTCTCTCGAGCCCATTTATGGGCAGAGTCGTTGTCATACTTAGGATGCCACATCAGCCAATAGGTATGCATTTCTGTCTCAAACGGCAGCGAAAAGTAAGCGACATCGAGATGTCGACCCAAGTTATAAGCAATATGCTCCGGCACAATCATCAAGTAGTCGTCTTGCATTAACACGTTTCCCGCCGATGAAAAGAACGGTACCTGCAACGCGATTCTGCGTTTATGTCCCTGTTTCTTTAACGCAATATCCGAATAGCTGTCTTTGTCTCCCCCACCCGTGACTTTGATATGTGAGTAACTCACGATGTCTTCCGAGCTTATGGCTGATTGCTTAGCCAACGGATGAGAGGCTCTCATCAAACACACGGACTTATCCTCTCCGAGCTTGATACTTGAGACATGATCCGGCTTTTTGGGGAACATACTCGACGCCAAGTGAATACCTGATTCATTGAGCGTTTCAAGGAAGTTAGGCTGCCACAAACGATAAGCCAAGTTGATATGAGGCGCGTCCTTCGACACCTCGGACACAATAATGGGCAAGATATACTGAGCAACATAATCACTCGAAGCCAACACCAATTCACCTTGCCAATCTTGTGGATCAAATGGCTTATCATCTAAGAGGTGGTCAAACTCGCCCAGCAAGTCATCGAGCTTGCTTTTAAGCAACAAAGCACGGTTGGTTGGAACCAGTTTGTTCCCATCACGAACCAGAAGGGGATCACCACATAGATCTCTAAGCTGAGCCAGTTGACGGCTCACCGCCGACTGCGTGATGTGCAGACGCTGAGCGGCTCGACTGACATGGCACTCTTCAAGAAGTACATGCAGCGACCGCAGTAAATTTAAATTGATATTACCTAACATCAGCAACCTTAGAGTGAATAAGAATAGAGTGAGTAAGAATAAGTTGAGTAAGTACGGACAAATGACGACACGGTGAAGGTAAGCGGCATTAACTCAAGACATATTAAAAGACGAAGTTTGCTTGTTGAAAAATTCCGTTAAGACAGTATGAGTCATAAGATGTCGAAGTTCAGGATAGCCTTGCAGCTGGTCGCGAATTTGGTTCAAACGCTCCATGCTTTCAACTTCAACATAAAGCATCATGTCGGTCTCACCGCTGATAGAGTGACACCACTGCACACCATCAATGGCGTAGATATTTTTAGCGTAAGACTCACAATTATGGTTACTGCTCGACATGTCAAACTTCAAAGAGATATAAGCGCCAACGTTCTTCGGTAAATCAGGCTCGGTTACCTGTGCACAATATCCTGTAATGATCTTATCGTTTTCCAGCTTCTTGATTCTGGCGTTCACCGCAGAGCGAGACAGGCTGACATCTCTGGCGATATCGCTCACTGAACATCGAGCGTTAGTTTTTAGAATATCTAAAATTTGGCGATCAAATTTATCCATGCTTCTGATTCTTTCCATTTATTGTTCTATTTATAACGCCTAATTTGACACAACTTTCTTACTTATAACAGCCATTATGACAGCCGACACTTTCACGCTTAATCAAATTAATACCGTTAAATTGACGGTGTCTTAAGACGTTTCGCTAGCTGTATTATTGATGTCGACAATGTATGCTTTCAATCTCAGCCTCACAAGACTGCATCATAAAACCGATATCAAAGCCAATAGCAAGGACAGCGAATGACGCAACTCAAACAAGAAATCACGCTTATTTCAGGAATTGGACAACTCTCTACGACCTTGCTTGGCACAGGATTATTTATGATCCCAGCTATCGCGGCAGGCATTGCAGGGCAGCTATCACTACTAGCATGGTTAATCCTGTTTATCGCCATTTGCCCGATTGCACTAACCTTCGCAGCATTAGGGAAACGCTACCCCAATGCAGGGGGCACGGCCTATTTTGTGCGCCAAGCGTTTAACGAGCGTTTAGAGACCAGTGTGGCTTGGTTGTTTGTGAGTGTTATTCCTGTCGGTATTCCGGCGGCGATTGCATTGGCAGGTGGCTTTGCTCAACAACTGTTACCAGCACCACTCGACACACCATTAGGTGCTCAATCCTTTACCGTCGCTCTGCTTATTGCCGTCAATTTGATGGGCAGTAAATCTTCAGGCCGCTTGCAAACCGTAATTGCCTTATCGATTTTTGCTTTAGTCAGCGCGTTTGTCTGGAAAGCCGACATCACTGCTGCTGACATCGCAGTTCCGACTATGACATCCGATTCAATGTGGTCTATTGGTTCTGCATTGGCGGTTATGTTTTGGTGCTTTGTAGGAATCGAAGCCTTTGCTCACATGGGAGAGGAATTTAAGAATCCACAGCGTGACTTCCCCATCGCCATCATTGCCGGGTGTTTCGTCGCAGGCTTGGTGTACTGGGCTTGTTCAGTGGTTATTATCAAGCTAGGCGCTTATGGTTCACCAGAATTTGATGCTGCCTCTATCCCGTGGGTGACAGAGCAACTGTTTGGCAATGGCTTTAAAACCGTCATCAGTGTACTTGGCTTCTTTGCTTGTTTTGCTAGCCTAAACCTTTACACCCAAAGCTTGTCTCGCATGATTTGGGCTCAAGCTCGCCAACACACTCCGACCAGTAAAATGGCGCAGCTCAACAGCCGTGGCGTACCACTTTATCCAACCTTAGCAATCGGCTTTATTGCGCTTATTTCGTGTGTCATCGGCGAGCTGTCTAATTTAGATCTCGAATTCTTTCTTAAACTCGCCAATGGTATTTTTGTTCTAGTTTATCTGCTTGCGATGTTAGCGGCCTGCCGATTACTGACTGGCGCATCGAGATACACAGCCATGATTTCACTGGTCATCTGTACCTTGGTGTTTATCTGCCTAAGTTGGTCGATGCTCTATGCAGTGACTGTTTTTGTGACATTGTCACTCCCTTGGCGCAAATGGTTGGGTAAACCCACCGTCTCTATCGACAAGTTGTAACTCGATTAGTGATGAATCAGAAAATTGTAAACAAGCCCTACCAATATTACTGATAAAAAAGCCGAGCGATCTGTTTGATCTTCGGCTTTATGTCAGCCAGTCGGATATTACCAAACCCCAGCACTGCACCACTCCAATCACGAGCATCACTTGATCCATATTCATAAAAGTCAAAAGGACGAATGATGATATTTTCAAACTCTGCTCTACGGCTCCACTCATGTTCAGATATCCCTTGATACCACTTCACGGTCACATGTAGCCCTGCAGCCTGACTGATCACTTCAAGATCGCTATGAAACTCACTTTTAATCGCTTCTATCATCGCTTCATGCTTGAGTTTGTATGAACGACGCATCTTTCTAATATGGCGCAATAAATCGCCTTCACGTACAAAGTCTGCCAGCGCTTCTTGTGTATGTGACGCCGTGTCTCCAGTGAGCGCATCTTTAATCTCAAGACACTTCGCCACCAGACTTTCTGGCACCACCAAATAACCTAGTCGCAAGCCATTGAACATCACCTTACTCAGGGATCCGACATAGATGATACGATCATCGAACCCTAACTTACCCGCTAACCCTTGCATGCTGGTATAAGGGCGATGAGCAAACTGAAACTCACTGTCGTAATCATCCTCAATGATCCATGACTGATGTTGATTGGCCCAATCGATCAGTTTAAGTCGTTGCTCAGTATTGAGTGTCGTCCCCATTGGGTATTGGTTACTCGGCGTGACATACAGAGCCTTAGCATTACTGGACAACACTTTTTCAATATCTATTCCAACCTTTTCACGCACGCTCACACCGTCTAGCTCTAGCCTCAACAGATCGATGATTTTATGCACTTGTCGATAGCCGGGCTCTTCCACAAGGATTTTGTCCCCCATCGCTAACGTTGCCATCAAACCAATTGAGATGGCTTGCTGCGCACCTGCGGTGATGATGATTCTATCCGTACTGCAATGAACTGAACGACTGCTTGCCAGATACCCACTCAACGCTTCCCTCAAGGCTGAGCTTCCTTGAACCTCTTGATTGCCCGCAATGTTCTGACGTGTAGAGTGACGTTGCAGCAACCTCTGCCATTTCGCAAAAGGGAACGCATCTAAGTCAGGAACTCCGGGGGCAAAACTGCGGTTAATGTCGTTAGGTGTCACTCGCACGCTACTTGGCTTATCAACCTCTTTACTCACATCATGTGAACTCTGAATACTGCTCGATTGAGATAAACTCAAGAAATGCTCTGGTTGTTCAACCGAGACATAAAAACCTGAGCCTTGCTTACTCTCAATATAGCCTTCAGTAACCAGTTGTTCGTACGCATAGATCACCGTATTTCGACTTACCGACAGTTCTACAGCCAACTTACGTGTCGAAGGTAACTTACTGCCCTTACTCCATAAATCTTGAACGATCTTTTCTCTGATCGCATGAAACAAGGCGGTTTGACGTGTGTCATGTTGCTCGTCTAGCTGTAGGTCACCGACATCAATAGGCTGCATAACTGGATCCAAACAGTGTTTAAAAGTGGCTCTATTTAATAGATCAGTTAATCGCTACATTAATCAAAAGGCAATGATTAAGGAGCGATTATGTTATCTAACACGAAAAGAACCACGATTAAAAAAGGGGCTCACAAAGCCGTATTTGAACAAGAGAAACTTCATCAAATCATAGATGAGAGCTTAATCGCACACATTGCATTACAAGGCGAACATGGACCCATGGTTATTCCAATGCTCGCGTGGCGAGTGGATGATACGGTCTACATTCATGGCGCTAAAAACAGCCGCTTGTTGAAAGGCTTAAAAAAAGGAGAGCCAACCTGTTTAACGTTCACTTTGTTCGATGGTTGGGTGTTAGCTCGTTCGGCATTTCATCACAGTGCGCATTATCGTTCAGCTGTGGTGTTGGGGTCATTTTCAGTCATCGATGACAACCAAGAAAAGGATCGCTTGTTGAATATCTTTATTGAGCAAATCGCGCCGGGAAGAACCGATGAAGTCAGGCTAAGTAACGAAAAAGAACTCACCGCAACCGAGCTATTGGCGATACCTTTAACGGAAGCCTCCGTGAAGATTGGTAAGCATGGTGTGAATGATGATAAGGCTGATATGGCCGTTCCCGTTTGGGCTGGCGTATTGCCTTACCGAACCGTTGTTGGGCCACTAGAAACAGTACCAGAGCAGGAAGGAATCATTGAAAAGCCTGATTATCAAGCAGCCTATGGCGAACGTTGGTACCAGAATTAGCACGACAAGGTGGTCAGCAAAGGATAATTGTATACAATCTGATTTATCAAATTTTTAACATAACTAAATAGTTAATCAGACAATGCAGAAAAATAAGGAAACTCTCCCACTTCAAGGCTTGCTCAATGGTATTGGGCAAGTCTATTTCACGTCATCTGTCATGACGTCCTTTCTGCTATTGCTCGCCATTTCAATTGAGTCACTGTCACTGGCTTTTCTTACCTTATTCGGTGCGAGTTGCAGCTACGGATTTGCCTTACTGACCAATAAACCGTCTCATGATATTGAGAATGGCATGTATGCGCTAAATGGCGCACTGATTGCTTTGTTCATCGGGAATTTTTTTGAAGTAAATGGGTGGCTGATTTTAGTGGTAGCCCTCGGCTCGCTCATTACCGTACCCATCGCCAAGATCGTGTTTAGCTTTAAGAAGTATCGCGGTTACACAAGTGCCTTCATTGCCACCTCTTGGTCTATCTACATGCTTCAATCAGGCTTGAACCTCCCTTTTTTCACACCCTCAAACACTACGCTACAATCGACAGCGTTTTTAACATTCAACGATTGGTTGAACCTACCAAGCATGGCCATAACGTTGTTAAAAGGCATCAGCCAAGTCAGCTTCATCAACAATGAGTTATCGGGGTTAGTTATCTTGGTTGCGATTGCGTTCAACAATATTAAGCATGCGCTATGGGTAATACTTGCGGTGACCGTCGGCACCTTTTTCAGCCAGTTAATCGGTGTCTCTGACGAACTGATCAAACAAGGCCTGTATGGTTACAATGCTGTGCTTGCGACCTTAGCGCTTGTCCTATATCAACGCATCCCTTGGCCACTGATTATTCTATCCATGCTTCTAAACTGCTTGGTCACTTTGGGCTTTCACAAATTACAGCTCGTTCCCCTTACCGCACCATTCATTTTAAGCACGTGGGGCATGGTTTATTTTGCCAGCCTGCTTAGAAAGAAAGGTTCGAACAGTACAAACTCTACTCCAGCTAAATAATCATGGTTAAGGTTATGGTTAACGATGCTTATTACTGATAACGAAGCTAACTATCCAACTGAAAGCGCTCTGTATATTGCTTAGGCGTCAAACCTCGATGCTTTTTGAACATACGATTAAAGCTCGCCACGTTGGTATAACCCAAACGTTTTGCCACCTCTTCAATAGGTAATGAATATCTCAACAACTCAACCGCGATATTGCTGAGCACGTAACCAGTGATGGTTGAAAAGTTAACGCCGAGATCGTGTAACCGACGCTGAAACTGCTGCTCAGACAACCCCAATAAACTGGATACCTTACTTAAGGTGGGCAAGCCAAAGTGACGGCTGTAATTGATCATTTCATAGGTGACTTTATGGTCATCGGCGGCATCAGGCATATTTAGATAGTTGTCCAAGTCATGAAAATTCATGGCCAGGCTCATTTTACTGACGGACGGAGATTGGTTGGTAGAGAGCCTTAATTTACTTGGTAGCCACACCTCGGTTCTCGGTTTGTCCCACTGGATATTGCAACCAAAGTACTCCTGATAAAGCGCAACATTCTCTCGATGCCCCGCAATTGTCACAGCTGCTGGCTTAAAGTCCTCCCCTAGGTAACAACGCAATATCTTCATCATAAAGATAGCGACTCGAATCGAATCATGAACCTTCCCCGCCTCGGAGTAAGATGGGTTGTGATAACACCACTTGATAAGGTTCCCCACTTGAGCCCCATACAGGTAAGCCCCAGACTGTAAGCAGTGTAGCCCGGTGTTCACTCGACGGATCGTCGAGGCCAAATCGTGACCAGAGAAAATCCAATTCGATAGTGGACCAAGCTTTTCAATTTCTACACGGTCAGCAAGCTTTAATATGATGTCAGGATCGTTGGTTTGTTGCTCAAGGCCCACAAACCAACGGTCTACTTCACGTACAGGAATGAGGTTCATCGGGTTCTTAAATACCGAACTTGGAATACCCAATTGTTCGGCATCAACACCATCGTAAGCAACTGCGTACTGGTATATTCCCCAAATACCTAATGCTCTCAGGAAGTTAGAATTATTCATATGAGCGTCTTTCCTTACATAGCAAACACTAATCACGTCATTTAATATCGATTATTAACGTAATCTGTAAAATTACAACCTGTGAATTTGCATTCCATCACACTCGGCGTTCAAATTTTACTTAGGGTTGATCAATGAGTTTACTAAGTGTCCCATTCGTTGGAACAGGCGCAGATACCGCATTACACGTTGTAGCAGGCGTTGTGTTGGTCGCAACAATCGCAGCAGCCTGTTACGGCTTTTGGCGTATTCATGAATTACCAATCAATAAAGCTCACAGTAAAGAGCACCACCAGCTCGGTTTAATCACCGCTTTAACGTGGATTGGCTTCATATGGCACTGGGTATGGGTACTCGCAGTAATCGTGTCGTTTGTTGATATGGAAAAAGCCATTATCAACCTTAGAGATACATGGCGTGCGCCAAGCAACAGCAGCACAGAGAGTACGAGTAATAACAATACTAGTGCTGTCGGCAACGTAAACAGCACCCAATCGGTTGATAATAAGGAGAACCCAGCATGTTAGAAGGTTTGGCTGTATGGGCACTCTTTATTTATTTGCTGCGCTTAGTGGGCATGCCGTGGAACAAAGGTACTAAGGCGTTTGCTTACTTAGGTGGCACGTCTTGGTTACTGTTCGTCTGGGTTGGATTAGTCAACTTTACCCCCATGGATCTTTCTGGCGGGTCGGTTGTACAGTCTCCACATATTCAGTTGCGTCCAGACTCAACATCGGTCAGCGGCAAAACCACCAAGGTTCACATCAGTCCAAACCAAGACGTGACGAAAGGTGAGTTGATCTACGAGATTGATGACACCAAATATGTCATCGCGAGAGACAAAGCGAGCGTTCAACTTGAATCTGCTCACGTAGCTTTAGATACCGCTCGACAAGAAGTCAGTATCGCAAAGGTCAGCCATCAGTCTGCGCTTGAAGACATCAAAGCGTCTATCGCACAAATTGAATCAGCAAAAACAGACTTAGTCCTTCAATCGAAGACACTCTCTCGTTACCAGCGACAAAACAATGTTGTTGAACATACGATTACTGAGACCGACATAGACCAGCAAACGGCCAAGGTAGAATTAGCAACACATAACGTCACCACTTTGGAATCTCAACTGAGTAAAAAAGAAGTCGACGCCGAGAACGCGAAGTTAAACATCCACAAAGCAGAAACGAACGTCAGTAAAAAGCAAACTGAAGTCGACTCTGCAAAGGCAACCTTAGCCCAAGCGCAATGGGACCTTAACAGCACCAAAGTCACCGCACCAACAGATGGCTTTGTGACTAACTTTATTCTTCGTGAAGGGCAGCGAGTCTCAATGATGCCTCGTATCCAGATGTATACAGAAGAGAAGTACGTGCTAATGCGGGTTAATCACCAAGCGATTCGTAACGTAAAAGTGGGCCAACCAGCTGAATTTGCAACGCCGGTTTATCCAGGAAAGGTTTTCTCTGCAACCGTCGAAGGGATTGTTGAAGCGACAGGTGAAGCACAAGCCAGTTTACTTGGTATTGATGAACAGGTTCGAGTCACAACCGGACGGAATCTTCAAAACAAACACCACTTCGTGAGACTGAAGATCGAAGAAACAGAAGGCTATGATATCCCAGTAGGCTCTGTTGGACTGGCATGGGTGAGTGGCGAAAAGCCAATCAGCTTTATGGCATTCTTAGATGTTATCCGTGGAATCATTATCAGAATGAAGTCGCAACTGTACTTCTTCTATTCGATATAACACGACTTCAATAAATTAGAACCAATAGTAAGCCCACATAGACTGATGTCATGTGGGCTTTTTTAGTGCTTGCGTTGGCTTTAGTCTCTGTCTTGGTTTGAGTATCAGTTGGCTTCTTGTCTTTATCGCCTACTTACCACACTTGAAAATACTCAAATCCCCTTACTGATAAAATGTAAAATTGGTTGCAGAGCATCAACAATTCGCAAAATGCATTTTCATAATGCAAAAACACCATTCAAATACGCACCAAATTGCTGTAAAACAGCCCAATTCGTAGGTTTAAAAGTTGGCACGCTATCTGCTATGTATATATTGACCCTTCTTAAGCCGAGGGTCACCTAGCCAACTGACGTTGTTAGTGAACCTTTCTTGTTCACGATATATATAGGCCAATTGCGAATATTGCGATTGGCCATTTTTTTGCCTGCAATTTAAGAAACATCGCCCATCCAATATACAGACATCCATTCATGACCATAATCGCTAGCATTCATAGCGAAGCTCAATCCTGACTCTTCATCTACGCCATAGAAAACGTTTTCTAATTATTTTTAAAAAATTAATTTAAAAAGTAATCTCATGTTTTAAATCTCTATTTTTAACAAAGCTGCCTTAATATCTGACTTATTGACAAAACTAGCATTGACTATGTTATTTATATCACCATAATGCGCTCGTTTGCCTGCAATACGGCGACCGTTATTTTTAATTTTGATCAATTGCGGAGGTAAAAGATGGCTGCGGATAATAACTACAGTCTTGGGCCGGTTCCAACATCGGCTAGGAAAGGAGTTGCTTCACTCACCATGGTAATGCTTGGACTCACTTTCTTCTCTGCAAGTATGTGGACAGGTGGTTCACTCGGGACAGGTCTTTCTTTCAACGATTTCTTCCTCGCCGTTCTCATCGGTAATCTAATTCTTGGTATTTACACTTCTTTTCTTGGCTACATCGGCTCATCTACTGGCCTCTCTACTCACCTCCTCGCTCGTTTCTCTTTCGGTACTAAAGGCTCATGGCTTCCTTCTGCTCTACTTGGTGGTACACAAGTCGGTTGGTTTGGTGTGGGCGTTGCCATGTTTGCGATTCCAGTACAGAAAGCCACGGGCATTGATACCAACACCTTGATTGTTGTATCAGGCTTGTTGATGACAGGTACGGTATACTTCGGTATTAAAGCGCTAATGGTACTCTCAGCGGTTGCCGTTCCTGCGATTGCCATTCTGGGTGGTTACTCAGTACTGACCGCGGTAGACAGTGTTGGCGGGCTAGAACAGCTACAACTCATCGAGCCGGAAACACCAATGGACTTCTCAATGGCACTAGCAATGGTTGTCGGTTCATTCGTGAGTGCAGGTACTTTAACTGCCGATTTCGTTCGCTTTGGTAAAAAGCCAGCGAGCGCAGTATTAATTACAATGGTCGCGTTCTTCATCGGTAACTCACTGATGTTTATCTTTGGTGCAGCCGGTGCAGCAGCGACGGGTCTCTCTGACATTTCAGATGTGATGATTGCGCAAGGACTACTTCTTCCTGCCATCATCGTTCTAGGCTTGAACATCTGGACAACCAACGAAAACGCACTTTATGCATCAGGTCTTGGTTTATCCAACATCACCGGTCGCTCAAGTACTACAATGTCTATCATTAACGGCATCGTAGGTACGATTTTCGCGCTTTGGTTATACAACAACTTCGTCGGCTGGTTAACCTTCCTTTCGCTGGCAATTCCACCGATTGGTGGCGTAATCATCGCCGACTTCTTTGCGAACCGTAAACGTTACAAAGATTTTGCAAAAGCAGAGTTCCAAACCGTTAACTGGGCTGGCATTATCGCGGTAGCAACAGGCGTAGCCGCTGGTCACTTCCTTCCTGGCATAGTTCCTTTGAACGCCGTGTTTGGTGGTGCGATCAGTTACCTCGTGCTTAACCCTCTATTGAATAAAAACGCTCTGAAATCTCAGGCCGCTTAAGGACACACTATGACAACCTTATTAATCAAGAACGCGAAGCTTCAAGACCAAGATGGCTTGAAACAAATCCTGATTGAAAATGGTCAATTTTCTCGCATTCTCGATAATGACGCGCCAATCAATCATCAAGGTGAGATCCTTGATGCTGAAGGTGGCATTGCAGTTTCTCCTTTCTGTGAACCGCATATTCACCTAGATACTACGCAAACGGCTGGAGAACCTAACTGGAACATCTCTGGTACTTTGTTTGAAGGTATTGAGCGTTGGGCCGAACGTAAAGAATTGTTATCAATTGAAGACGTAAAGTCTCGTGCGAAACAAACACTGAAATGGCAGATTGCTAACGGTGTTCAACACGTGCGTACTCACGTTGATGTATCTGATCCAACGTTAGTTGCGTTACGAGCAATGGTTGAAGTTCGTGAAGAGATGAAAGAGTGGGTCGACATCCAGATCGTTGCATTCCCTCAAGAAGGCATTCTTTCATACCCTAACGGTAAAGAATTGCTTGAAGAAGCCGTGAAGATCGGTGCTGACGTTATTGGTGCTATCCCTCACTTCGAATTTACTCGTGAGTACGGTATTGAATCTCTGCACTATGCGTTCGAGCTTGCACGCAAATACGACTGCCTGATCGACGTTCACTGTGATGAAATCGATGACGAGCAATCTCGCTTTGTTGAAACACTGGCGGCTCTTGCTCATAAATTCGACATGGGTGAAAAAGTAACGGCAAGCCATACGACAGCAATGGGCTCTTACAATGGTGCTTACGCATCTCGCCTATTCCGCTTGCTAAAAATGTCGGGGATTAACTTCGTCGCGAACCCGTTAGTAAATATTCACTTACAAGGTCGTTTCGATGACTATCCGAAGCGCCGTGGCGTGACTCGTGTTAAAGAGATGCTAGCGGCTAATATCAATGTGTGTTTCGGCCATGATGATGTGTTTGACCCATGGTATCCACTAGGTACAGCGAATATGCTGCAAGTTCTGCACATGGGACTGCACGTAACACAAGTAATGGGCTACGACCAAATCAACACCTCACTTGATTTGATCAGCAAGAACTCAGCTCGCACTCTAAACATTCAAGACAACTACGGTATTGAAGAAGGTAAGCCTGGTAGCCTACTGATCTTACCTGCGGACAATGGTTTTGATGCTGTTCGTCGCCAAGTGCCAGTTCAATACTCGGTACGACACGGCAAGGTCATCGCTGAAACGCAACCTGCGAAAACAAAAATTAACTTAGATCAGACAGAAGATATCAACTTCAAACGTTAATATCGTCTATACTGATGAAGAAAAGGAAGCTACAGGCTTCCTTTTTACTTTGTCATAGCGTGTAACTTTATAAAACTATCAACTATTAAGGGTAGTTTTGTTAACGAGCACAACATGACAAAAAAACTCGCTGATTTCTCAATCAATGAGTGTACAACCGGAAAGACTGTGTTAACATGCACTCGCTCTGTTAGCCGGAGTTATTTAAGTTAGATAAATAGTAAAAAATGACATGTAAAATCGTTACCCGTTTTTGTAAGTAGTTTTTCCTTATTTCTTAGCAATATTAAATAATTCAATTATCAGCGCATTGCAGTAATGCAATCAACAATTTAGAAAATTTATGAATAAGGGACAAATTATGTCTAACACAAATACTGGCACTGTAAAATGGTTTAACGAAGAGAAAGGTTTCGGTTTCATTTCTCAAGACAACGGCGGTGCTGACGTATTCGTACACTTCCGTGCAATCGCTTCAGAAGGTTTCAAAACTCTGAAAGAAGGCCAAAAGGTTTCTTTCGAAGTTGAAAACGGTCAAAAAGGCCTACAAGCAGCAAACGTTGTTGCTCAATAATTAGCTTTTAGCTAAAAAAGAATTTTAAAGCGCTGATTTTTATCGGTGCTTTTTTATGCCTGCAACAAAACTTCTTATCTGAAATAAAGCTTCTACCCCGTTATCATCTCCTCCCCACTGCGTCATATTACCTACTTTTCAGCTACCCGCTTTCCCCAAACTCTCTCGACTCAACTAACCTATCAAAGCTCATCTTCTATTGATTCTCAAAGCAGCAAGAAGACAGCCAATCAATCTATCAAAAACATAGCGATTCTTCTTAGCAGTTACCAACTTTATGCTAAACCCTCATCAATCGACTTAGTGAAACTCCAAATCTAACCTTCTCCTCTTTGGTCAAAGAACAATCGATTTAACGTTCGATATAAATATGCAATCGATTTCCATAATAAAAATGATTGATTTATCCAACCCTTATCCATTAATTATATAATTTTTAAAGCAAATACATGCAAAATCCGCTAACCTAGCGACAAGTGGCTTTAGTTGGTTTGGTATCTGTAGTAAAAATAATGAACAAAGATGAATTTCAGAAATCCACCGCTAATTTGAAAAAAGCGGTGCCTCTTATGATGAAGAATAGAGTGTCGACAACACCTGCAAATTACGCACTTTGGTACACCTATGTCGACAACGCTATCCCGCAGCTCACCAAAGATATGGATGGTGTGTTAGAGCACTACGGTATCTGCCCTCCTGCGGTAGGTGAACAGCTCTACAACAACTACGTTGCAAGCAAATCTGAAACGAATATCAATGACTTACGAGCAAACCTAGAACTGTTAGTTTCTGAGGTTTCTAACTCAATGAACGATACTCTCACCGACACTTCTGCTTTCTCTGAGATGATCGATAAGAGCTTCGAAGACTTATCTCGCGTCGACAATGAAAGTTTGTCTATCGATGAAGTGATGTCGTTGGTTCGTCAGCTGGTTTCAGAATCTCGCAACATTCGACACTCGACTCAGTTCTTAAGCTCTCAACTGAACTCTGCAACGTCAGAAATCAGCAAACTCAAGACACAACTTGTCAAAGTACAGAAAGACGCGCTATTTGATAGCACGACCACGCTTTATAACCGACGCTCTCTGGATCGTGATTTAGAGACGTTGTGCGAAGCTAAGCAGTCGTTATGCCTCATTCTTCTCGATATTGACCATTTTAAAAACTTCAACGACACCTATGGCCACTTGTTTGGCGATATGGTTCTTAAGGGCATTGCGCGTAAGCTAAAGCAAATGTGTCGCGAAGGGATTTCCGCTTACCGATTCGGTGGCGAAGAGTTCGCTCTCATCGTACCGAACAAATCATTACGCATTGCACGTCAACTTGCTGATACTAATAGACGATCTCTGGAAAAACTGTCGATCAAAGATCGCCGCAGTGGAGAACAGGTCGGTAGCATCACCGCATCGTTTGGCGTTGCAGAGCTTGAACCTGGTGAATCCGCGGAATCCCTGATCGAGCGTGCTGATAAGCTACTTTACGAAGCAAAATCTCTAGGCCGCAATAGAGTGATGCCGCTGTAGTCTGCAATCACCTAAACAAATTTACAGTTAAACGGCGTACTTACTAAGCCCTGAGCTCTAGGTTCTAGGTTCTAGGTTCTAGGTTCTAGGCACAAAAATAGACTCGTAATTAACATCGAAAGCAAAAAGCCCCAATCAATAACCAGTAGGTTAATCATTGGGGCTTTGTCGTTTATGCACAGTCGTCAGTGTTTGATGTTAAAGACAACCAAAATCGCTAACTCATGACTCAGCATCTTTCATGAGTACGAAAGACTAAAGTGCGTAGCAGTAATTAAGGCAATAATCTTCACCGCTCTTAGCTCGGAACTCTTTATCTTCGCTGCATGCTTTTGGTTTACCCTTCTCATCACCTTGAACTAGGCTGATCCAGTGACGTATTGCTGTCGTGATTCCTTGACGCTCAGTATTCGTTTGTACCGCTTCCATTGGTGACTGGCCAAAAGTAGTGCACGACTCGAGCTGAATATCATCGATATCGACCAGTTCAATGCAACCTGTCCCTTTGTGACAACCAAACATCACTTCTAAATGGCTTCCACTGCTATCTCGGAACAAGATTGAGTCTGGGTCACACTTCTCACCCATGAAAGCTACAAACTGCTTAGGATGCTTTAGACCGCTGTGTTGGCCATCTTTGAAATAAGCCATGATATGGCGGTAATCAACTACGTAGCTCGTTACATCTTGATGTGAGCCGTTCTCTAGTGGGAACAATCGGTCTAGCAGTTGCTTCGCTTTGAGTTGCTTCTCAGTTTGCTGTTTGGCACTGATAGTCTCCACGGCAAAGACAGCTTCAGCGATAAATGGTTTTGTTTGTTTTTGGATTTCTGTTTTATCGAATGTAAGCATATTCATAGCCTTTCCCTCTTGACTAACCCGGTGAACATTCACCGATTTTTAAAGCAAAAATGTGTCCTAGAGCAATTATTCCAAACTAACGTTTAACTTATTTGTCATTTTGTGAATTGCTTAGTTTGTAGATTAGCGCTTTTTTACATACAATTTCACAACAAAAATTTTACAATGTGAATTTTACAAATATGGCCTTGTCAAAAAGTTTAGTTCGTCAGTCACATTTCCTAGGTACTAAGATCCGTAACCTTAGGAAGCGTAACCATTTAACCATGGAAGATCTGTCTGCGCGTTGTATTAGAATCAACCCAGAGTACGCACCTTCCGTTTCTTACCTTTCAATGATTGAACGTGGAAAGCGAGTTCCAAGCATCGATATGCTGGAAGTCATTGCGCAGGTCTTTCAGAAGAACCCCACGTGGTTTCTTGACGATGAATCAGAACAACAAGCCATTGCGCCTGACAAAGGGAATCGTGGCGGGATAAGTGGCATGGCACTCGAGCCGAGCTTTCTTTTCTCTAACGACATCCTGCAAATTGCGATACCAGAGATGTTGTCGCAAACCGGCATCTCTGGTCGTCAATTTGCCCACCTCTTGATTCGAGCTCACCAAGAAAGCAATCAAAACCACTTCCCTGATCTAGAACGAGCAGCAGAAGAAGTTGGCTTGAAACGCCTCAACCTTGGCGTTGAAGACCTTATCGACATCGCTAGAAACTTAGGTATTCAAATTCGCTGGGTAACACGCACGCCTCAAGACGTGGTGGATGAGCTTGGAATCAATGCTAAGCAATTAGTGACTTCGTTCTTCGAACCACCCGGTACGATTTTCTTGAACGAAATCCTCAAAGAGTACCCAACTCGACTGAAATACGATTTGTCGGTTTATATCGGCCATTGCATTTTGCACAGCAAGGAAGGGCTTAAGAGTGTGTTGTCGGTCGGTAACAACAACACATGGGACGATAACCAAATATCGGGTTCTTCTCAGCTGAACTCTCAAGACATTCTTCAGGCATGGCGAGACTTCGAATCTAGCTTCTTTGCTGGCGCATTGCTGTGTCCAAAAGTTCCATTTAGACAACTGCTCGATCGTACTGGTTATGAAATCGACGTTCATAAAAGAGCGGGGGTTTCCCCCTCTGTTGCGATGCGCCGAATGACGGTAGTATCGCCCTACCCTCACTGGCACTACTTTGATGCTTATGGGCCGGGGAAACTCAAGGCGGTATACCGCGGGAACGGGATTCCACTGCCTTGGGGGAATATGAGAACGGTCGCCGACCCATGTCAACATTGGGCTGTTTTCCGTCGATTATCTGAACCTAGAGCAGGTAGCTCAGCTCAAATATCTATTTTGAATGTGGGCGATGAGCCAAGAATCTACTGCTGTGAATCCATCAATATGACGGATCCTGCGGGTAACAATCGTGTGTTGTGTGCTGGTATAGACTTAAACCCGGCGATTGATGCTCAAGGTGGTAATTCAAGAGATATCGCTGAGCAGCTTAAGGCTTCATGTGTCAGCAATGGTGGCTCGGTAGCGATACCGCGTAACATCAAGAAAGATCTCACGACAGTAGCCAAGATTCTAAATATAAATTGGATTGAACGCGGGATCGAAACAGAGGCGAGGCTTATCTGCTCCAGAGGAGGGGAATGTCCACGCCAACCAAGCTGCTATTCAAAGTGTGGTGGGGATTAGCGACCTTTTAGCGAGTCTAATGCAGCAAAGCAATAATATGGTCTCAAATAAGAACATGCTCTCAGATAAAAACATAGTGAACTCGTTTGCTATGTTCGATTCACGAGCTTAGTAAAAATAACCAATAGAACTCAAAATTCAGGCAAAAAAAAACCAATCACAATAAAGGTGATTGGTCATATATTTTGTGTGAACAATATGGGTTCACTAACAACGTCAGTTGGCTAGGTGACCCTCGGCTTAAGAAGGGTCACCATTACCAATGCAGTATACGTGCCAACTTTTCACCCACGTATTTACTACGCATCTGGACACGTATTAGACACGAATTGCTGTTTATTTTGCAAAGTGGAATTGCAAATTGCAAAATAAAACAAAAACGCTAGTGATTATGTTGTTATTAAATAATAATTAACGTTCGATTAATCCTCTCAGAGCCTGCCACCTTCCATTCCCCCAACCTATTTTCAAACTAATAACTCATAAAATTTCCATATGACACGCATAAAAAAACGCGAACATTGAATATCAACATTCGCGTTTCATTGGGTTCGATTCAAAGCTTCCAACGTATAGCTTCTAGTTTCTAATTGCTAATTGCAGAAGGTAGCTTTCTAGAAAAGCGACCTTCACAGTAATCAACTTAAACTGAACTCGTCTTTATTTTTGAGCAGCAGGCTTAGAACGATTTCTAGATGGCTTGCTACCAGACGGTTTGTTCGTCGAAGGTTTATTGCCAGAAGGCTTGTTAGACGCCGATTGGTTTGATGAACGGCCAGGGCCATAGCTACCACCGTAACCTGATTTCTTCGGCTTACCAGCACCGTTTTGACCGCCTGAATTGGTGTTCTTCTCAGCGCCTCCAGCAGCATTACCGCGCTTATAGTTGCTACCATTGTTTCTTACAGACTTATCATCACCAGCAACTGCAGAGTTGCTGTCAGAGCCTTTGTTGCCTGAGTTAGGCTTGTTCGCATTTGGCTTACGCTTAGGAGCAGAGCCTGAACCAGAAACATGACGCTTGTTCTTACCTGCTGGTTTGTGCCCACGAGCATTCTCACCAGAACGTTGACCATCAGAGTGTTCACGTGTCTTTTTCGGCTTCTTAGGCTTAATCGGACGCGAATCCAAACGAGATTCAGGCAGTTTGTTTACCGGTGCAAAACCTTCAAGTTCACGGCGCTCCAGCACTTGCTGAATAAGACGCTCGATACCAAACAGTTCACCCACTTCATCAGCACATACCAATGAAATTGCTTTACCCACTTCACCAGCACGGCCAGTACGACCAATACGGTGAACGTAATCTTCTGATACGTTTGGAAGGTCGAAGTTCACTACTTGAGGCAGCTGCGGAATATCGATACCACGAGCTGCAATATCTGTTGCCACTAATACTCGTACTTTACCCGTTTTGAAGTTCTCTAGGGCTTTAGTACGCGCGCCTTGGCTCTTGTTGCCATGAATAGGTGCAGCAGAGATGCCTTGCTCGTCAAGGAAGTGAGAAAGCTTGTTCGCACCGTGTTTCGTTTTGCTGAACACGAGCACTTGTCGCCAATCATTATCTTTGATCAGCTTAGCGAGCATTGGTGCTTTTTTCTTTTTATCTACTGGATAAATGCTCTGTTCAACAGTTGGTGCCGTTGAGTTTGCAGGGCTTACCGAGATTTCAACTGGGTTGTTTACTAAGCCTTTAGCCAAGCCACGAATATCATCAGAGAACGTTGCTGAGAACAGTAGGTTCTGACGTTTTTTAGGCAAGAAAGCCAAGATCTTACGGATGTCGCGAATGAAACCCATGTCTAGCATGCGGTCAGCTTCATCTAACACAAGGATCTCTAGCTGATCAAAACGCACTGCATTTTGATTGTATAGGTCAAGTAGGCGACCCGGTGTTGCCACCAGTACATCACTACCTTTACGCAGTTTTTGCATCTGAGGATTAATTTTCACGCCACCAAATACAACCGTAGAAGTCAAAGGTAGATTGATACCATACTTAACTACGCTGCCATTCACTTGCGCAGCAAGCTCACGAGTCGGTGTTAGTACTAACGCGCGAACTTGATTCTGACGTACGCGAGGACCTTTTGATAACATTTCAAGAATAGGTAGCGTGAAGCCAGCAGTTTTACCTGTACCTGTTTGAGCAGCGGCCATTACGTCTTTGCCCGTTAGGACAGCTGGTACCGCTTTCTCTTGGATTGGTGATGGCTTATCGTAACCTTGTGCTTCAATAGCTTTAAGGATCGGTTCAGAAAGGCCAAGGGAGGTAAAACTCATAGATTATTTTCTCAGTTGAATAACATTTAGTATGAGCAACGCGCAGAAAGAAGTCGTTGCTACAGCTTTCGCTCATCAATAGAATTGATAAGGAGCAAAGCGCGGTATTCTGAGGCTTTTCCCCACATTCAGCAACTAAATTCTAATCACAGTTCTAATTCAACCTACATAACTTGTCGCTTCTGTTCGTACATTTTTTCATCAGCCGCTTTCAAGAGCGCATCGACATCATCGTAGTTATTGTCATGAATAACCCAACCAACACTAATTCTAAGGTAAATTGAGTGTGTCTCGTAGACAACTGGCGTCGTACATATCGCCTTTCGAAGTTTAGCCACAATCGACGATACATGTTGATCATCGATGATGCGTGGCAACAAGACTAAGAACTCGTCCCCTCCTATCCTTGCGACGATATCTGAACCGCGCAATTCACTCTTTATACGCTTAGCACATTCAACTAACACCTGATCGCCAGCCGCATGACCAAACGTGTCGTTAATTGCTTTAAACCCATCGAGATCGATATTTACAACCGCAAAGGTTCTCGCTCTCTGCTTTTGAGTGGTGGTAAATGCCTGCCTAAGGCTGTACATGAAGTATCGACGATTCGGTAGCATGGTTAGCTCATCATGCATAGAACGGCTGTCTGCAATGCGGTACAGACGATAAATAGTAAAGAATGCAATCGCTAACACAAGCATGATGGAATAACCCACCAACCTAACCCCGTGTATTCGATACCAAGGCACGTCCATCAACACATGTTCGTTCCCTGATAGCGCCAAGAACCACCCTCCATAAGGGAAGTTAACTTGCTCAGTGGCAAACGCATTGGCAAATACGTGTTGTTCACCATAGAAGATAGGGCCATCTTTGCCTGAACTATTCGCACCCCGAATCGCGAGTTCGTACTTGTTCTCGATTTTCCCAATTCCGACATCTTCAAACAGTTCAGCTAAGTCAATAACAGCGCTAGATACACCCCAATAGTCTTGATTAAAAGGTGGGTCTCGAAAGATAGGAGTTCGCGTGATGAGAGCTTGGCCACCTTGAAGTAATTCAAAAGGCCCAGCAATAAAGGTGTTGCCAATATTTCGAGCTATCTCAACAGATTCCCATTGGTTTGGATAATCACGATAATTAATACCGAGAATCTGCTCATTACCTTCCATTGGGTAAACGAAATTAAGGATGTCATCTTTGGCGAGCCCGATAATTCGAATGTGAAATCCATCTCGAATGATGTTTTCGGCTATTTTGTCCCAGCTTTTCATATCGCTTTCTGGGTTTATCGTCACAAGCGTGGAGAAATTATTGAGGATATACATATCCGATACGATAGCGGCTTCTATACGAGATCGAATGATGGAAAGCTGCTTTTTTGCCTCAGAATATGATTCATTTTTGAGGAAAGTTAATTGCTTGGCGTGAAAAACCTCTATGGCTGTCACGACAACCAAGAACAACAACAAAGATAATAATTTGGCAGGCCACTGCTTACTCGAACCACTTGGCATTTACGAACCTCTAACACATTTGTTCTGTTTACTGCCTTGAATCGGCTCATTTCTGGCTAATTCTTTCAGTATGCCGACAAGCTATTAAAAATCCACACTTTGCGTCGGGTCTCATTTCATTATTGAGCGATTCATCACTTCATAGTTAGTTAACTACACTGATTATTAAATCAAAAAACCTTAATGAACCTTATAAAGCTTACATTGTATTGACCCAAACCTTACATTGAAGGATTCATCAGTGTTATTTTATACTTACGATCAATCAGCTTGGTACCTTACGAACATGAAGCTAAAAACGCTAACTCTGTGCACATTGTTATCAGCCTCCGCTACAGTTGCGGTTCACGCACAAGCTACTTCTGATACGCAAACGGCTTTTGACACACAACAGGCTGTTAACATACAAGAGCCTGTTAACATACAAGCAACAAGCGTACCAAGTGTTCAATCACAAGCTGATGGTCTCTACTCTCAAGAACAATCTTTTAAACAGTCTGCTGATCTGATACGCACAACCTACGAAAGCCAACTTTACACTCTGGCTGCATTTAAAGAGGGTCACTATGGTTTACGTATGTATCGACAAACATTAGACGATAAGTATTCCGCCGCCGTATGGAGCGACATGGCACGTGTTGCTAGTAAGCTTAGCGGCCTGTCGAATGACGTTCAAACCATGGAACAAATCGTACTCTACTCAGAAAAGCGCGTAGCTTCGTATGTGGGCGACAACGATGAACGCAGTGTGCGCCGTTACAACATCACTAAACATATGCCTGAATACCTTTATCTCGGTGTTGACCTACTCGGCTCTATGGCGCGAGCCAATGAATACGGTTTAGAGCACAAGAACGATGCCAAGCTTCGTGAGATTATTCGTCGTTACGACTTTTCACGATACGTGACCAATGAAGATATGGTGAAAGCGTGGGCAGCCCAACTCGCTAATCAAGTTTACTGGCTACGCCAATTGGGTGAGCAAGATGTGGTTGATGAGTTTGTCGAAACCTTCAAAAAAGCCTACCCAGATTCGCAAGACAGAAAGCTTTCAAGCCAGCAATACGGCAATAAGCTCTATGGTATGACACATGTAATCTTTGGTGATTCGGAATATTACCAACATCAAGTAAGCGAACAAGAACACCAATGGATCTACGATTATTTCAGAGAGAACATTGATACCATTCTGCTGCGCGCTAAAGAAGATGTGATTGCAGAGGTTGGATTAACCTTCTTATTGGCTGGCTTAGAAGATGATCCTGTTGTCGAAAAAACACGACTCGCTATCCAAGCTTCTATCGACAAAGACCACGGCATGATCCCTTCTATCACAGGCGATTTTGACCTTGAGTACGGCGAACACCGCAATGTGTTAGCAATCATGCTACTTGACTGGCAGCAAGTGAACGAAGCACCAACGTTAAAAGGCAACCCTAAGGTGTTTACTACGATTCCGTATGGGCTAATTGAAAACCAGCCATTGAGTAAATAGAAACTCCGGAGTTCATCTATAAAACCCAAAAAGCCGCAAACCTCTCAAGGTCTGCGGCTTTTTAACTCTTACCACACCAACACTTCATTCTGGCTTAGGTTTAAGTTCAGGGGCAGACTTTGTTCATCACTATCGTGAAATCCCCCTTCTGCATATCCTTCTATCAAGGAAACATCGTCACAGAGTGTTTTACAAAATCGATAGACACCCTGAGGGTGATAACTCATTAAGGTATTTCGTGATGGATAATAACTTGAGTTCAACAGATTGAAGATCACCGTATGATTCGCAAGATCAAACATGCGAGCGATCATATCAGTTAGGTAATCTGAATCACGTGAGTTGTAATTGAGCGAACCACTGGCAATGACTACATCGTGTACCTTAAGGCTCATCTTACTCATGTCACCCGATAAAAACTGGCAGCGTTGTTCTGTGTAGTTTTGCTTGGCCTTTTTGAGGAAGTCTGCGTGTTGATCAACGCCGGTGTACGATTGAATTCGATAGAAACTGTCGAGCAGTTCAAACAGCTCGCCATAGCCACAACCCAAATCTAAGACACTCTTCCTTTCGAAATCAGCCGAACGAGCGATCACTTCAAAGCGACACAATTGACTCTCTTCGCTCGTCCAACCTAGAGCTTTAGCCTTGTCACCATTCGAGCGGTTAGTCTGTTTTCGATGATACCAGTACACCTTAAAACGATCACGCCAGTGCATTACGTAAAGTCCACCTGAACTTTTCGACCACCAGCCTGTTCTTGATTGTGGTATTGCCAATCATATTGTGCGAGTAGCCTTTCTGTTAACTCTAAGCCGAGGCCAAAACCTAATTCATTATCTTCGATTGAGCCGTCCGTATTGCAGTTAACAATAACGACTCTTGAACCCTTTTGGACGATATCCACAGTGCCATTCCCTGTGTGCTGATAGGCGTTCCGAATCAAATTGGTCAGCACAATGCGTGTTAGGCCGGCTGGTAGCTGATATTGTGATTCATCACTCTCTAAGCTAACTGTAACTGGTTTCCCATTGAGTAAGTAGGTTAAGTCGTGGTTTATCTGTTGCAACATATCGCCAAGATGAATGTTATCAAGAGGCAGGTCTTTGTCTTGTTGTCGAGTGAGCCATAATAAGGTTTCTGTCAGGTCTGTCATGGTGAAACCCGCTCGCTTGATTCGATCTATCACTTCAAGCTGCTTTGCTGGGCTCTTACCCTTTTGAATCAGCTTTTCTAACAGCTCACTGTTGGTTCTGGTGACTGCAATAGGTGTACGTAATTCGTGGCTCGCGTAACCCAGAAATTTCTGCTCTCGCTCTAAGCTGCTTTGAACCGAACTCAAGCTATCACGAATGATGCTAGCCAAGGTGTTCAACTCACTAAAATGAAAATCTGGCGTAGGTTCATTAAGGTTATCTTTATCTAACGACTTAGCCCAATTCTTTAACTGTTCAACAGGCGATGCCACTTTACGTAATATCAAAACTAAAATAGCGAAAAACAAAACAATCGCGGCTAACGCCGTCAGAAAAATTGTCACAAAATGAGGCAGTGCTTTGTCTTCTAAGAAGTGGTCTTGTGTTTGGTCAAACACAGCTGAAACGTAACGCACTTCATCTCCTTTCATCACTTTCATGACAAAGTAACCTTCTTTTGGCGGTGCAAAGATTGACTTACCAAGAACCTTTTTTGAGATGACATTTAACTCAACGTTACTCTGTTCAATATAAATTTGAATGCCTTGTGGTAAATCGCCCCATTGCGTTGCAACCGTAAACTCTTGATTGGTCACAGGCTTACCCGGCTTCACAACATCTTGTTGAGCTTGAGCAATCATAGAGCCACGCATAGCTACATCCATACCTGAGATAAAGTAATTTATACTCAATGCTGATAGAACCAAAATCGTCGTTACGCCCGTAACCAGAATCGCCAGCAAAACGTAGATTCTTAAACTTGGTCTAATCTTCATCCTTCTGGTAACTCCTTAATCGCAAACCCTTTGCCCGCAATGGTATGCAGCAGTTTGTTGGCTTGTTCAGCATCCACTTGTTTACGTAGATTGAAGATATGCACTTTTAAGCTATTGCTGTCTGGTTGATCATCGCCCCACACTCCCTGCATGATGGTTTCTCGTGATACCGGATTGGGACTAGAACGCATCAGGATTTCTAATATTTTCAGAGCCGTAGGTGAAAGTTTTAGGGGAGTATTCGCTCGAGACGCTTGATGTTGTTTCAGATCGATTTCTAGATCGCTCACCGATAAACGGCTCACCTGACCACTGCGACGCTTTGCCAGAACTTGAGAGCGAACAATAAGCTCTTCCATAGCAAAGGGCTTCACCAAGTAATCATCAGCCCCTTTTGAAAAACCGGTCAGCTTATCATCGAGGGTGTCTCGTGCTGTGAGCATCAATACTGGCGTATCAATACCTTGCGCTCTGAGATTCTCGCACACCTGCAATCCGTTCATTTTAGGCAAGTTAAGATCGAGGATCACTGCGTCATAGCGATTACTCTCGATTAAGCTGAGCCCTGCTAATCCATTAGCTGCATGATCACACTGGATGTCTTCTAAATCGAGGTAATCGATAACAGCAGTGGCTAAATCAAGGTCGTCTTCAACCAAAAGCAATTGAAGCTTATCTGTGAGTTTATTGGTGACGGATTCTGCCATCATGACGACCTCTATTGTTAATTGTATTGTGGCTGGTAATGCGCGCTTCTGTAATGCGCTAGCCTATAGAGCCATAACTGTAATGAACCTAGACCGAAGTTGCTGAGCCTCACTCAGCAATCATCAACCTAGATATCATTAGCTTAGCCATTATTAAGCCGTTTGTTCAACGCCTTTAACTCGATTCGATACTTTAAGGATAAGCGACTTAATCTCACACTGAATCATCAATAACGATGGAGTAAGAATCAGCGTAATGAAGGTCGCAAACAAAATACCGTAGCCTAGCGCTGCTGCCGCTGGAATCAGGAACTGAGCCTGCAAAGACGTTTCACTTAATAGTGGCGTCAAACCTGCGAACGTTGTTACCGATGTGAGTAGTACGGCTCTTAGTCGACCAGAACACGCTTCAACAATCGCATCGTGAACCGACTTACCCTGCTCTTTGATTAGCTCGTTAAAACGAGAAACCAACAACAAGCTGTCATTCACTACCACACCACTCAACGCTAGAATACCGTTTAACGATAGGATACTGATTGTTAAGTCATTCCACCAGTGCCCTAAGATTGCGCCAACAATACCAAATGGAATCGCCGTCATGATGATCATTGGCTGTATGTAAGACTTCAGCGGGATAGCAAGCAGCGTGTAAATAGCGATCATCGCAAGCACAAACATACTCATCATGGAACTAGCCGTCTCTTCTTGCTCTTCCGTTTCGCCTGCAAAGTCGACCGTTAACCCTGGGTATTGCGCTTCTAAATCAGGTACTAAGTTCTGTTGTAATTGATGCACAAGTTCAGCAGGAGCCACTAAGTCTTTGTCTAATACCGCGCTGATGTAAACCGCGCGCTGACTATCAATACGAGTAATCTCTGATACTTGGTAATCTGAATGTACTTCGGCAACCGAACTCAAAGGCACAACCGTACCATCGTTGGTTCTCACGCTCGATTGCTTAATATCAGCAATGGTTTGACGATCGGACTCTGGGTATCGAACTCGAACTTTCACCTCATCTTTACTGCGTTGGAACTGCTGAACAATGTCGCCACCAAACGCTTGTAACACTTGTTGTGAAAGGCTTGCCGTGTCAAACCCTAATGCTCGGCCTTGCTGTGTTAATTCAAAGCGATACTGAGGTTCACCAAGGTCCAAGTTATGGTCAATGCCACTCACACCATCAATGGTTTGCAGTTTAGCTAAGAACTCATTGCCCGCAGCCGTTACTGATTCTTCATTCCACGCTTTCAGTTCAACTTTGAAGTTGTCGACCATCTCCATTTTAGACAAGACTTTAAGCTTCTTAACGCCCTCCATTTGGCCAACGGTTTCTTCCCACAAATCTGCAAATTCATTGGATGTGTAAACACTGTTGCTGTCGAGCTCAATTCTTACCTGACCCGAATCATCGGCATCAGCGATAACTTGAAGACTAAGCAGTTCCGACGCTTTATCTTGAGCACCGTATTGCGCTCTCAGAGTTTCATCCGTTTGTGTTGCCGCGGCTTCAAGCACCAACAAGTTTTGTTGTGTTTGACCAAAGCTCGCGTCGTTTTGCATCGACATATCGGCAGTCACCGTATCGCCCGGCATATCAGGGAAGAAAGCCACACGAACCGCGCCTGTCATTGGTAATCCAGCTACTAAGATTAGTAGCGACAAGAAAACCATCACCACGGCATAACGCAGTTTCAGCGCCCATTCAATCACAGGGCAGTAGATGCGCTTATTAAACCAACCTAACCCAGTATCTGCAGCGTGTTGAACACGAGCCCACAGCCCCTTCTTATCACTACGCTTAGTGTTAATGTGTGCAAGGTGCGATGGCAGAATGAACTTAGATTCAACTAAAGACAGCAACAAACAGATAGTCACAACCGTGCCGAATTGAGCATAAATCTGCCCCATTTTACCTTCAACATTAGCGAGTGCTAAGAAGGCAACAACCGTCGTTAACACACCAAATATGGTCGGTGATGCCACTTTCATAGTGCCTCGAACCGTACTGCCTATCGAATCCCCTTCTTCCTTACGCGTGGAGTAAATGCTTTCCCCGACGACCACCGCATCATCGACGACTATTCCGAGCGCCATGATAAAACCAAAGGTGGTCATTTCATTGATGGTTAACCCCATAAAGGTGTCTGTCATGAAGAACATGGTGCCAAAGAATACAAACGGTAAGCCCGCAGCTACCCAGAAAGCGACACGCACGTTTAGGAATACCGCTAACACGATGAATACCAGAGCAATGCCCGTTAACGCGTTCTTCACTAATAGGCTCAAGCGATCTTTGATCATGGTACTTTTATCGTACCAAGTTTCGATTTCGACATCGCTAGGCAGCATGTTGCTGTTTTCCCAGCGATCTACCACTTGTTGAGCCTGTTCAACGATGCTGACGACGTCTCCGTATTCATCCATCACGATTTGAATCGCCATCGCATTCTGTTGGTTATAACGAGAAAGCATGAAAGTATCGTCGGCAAACATGTCTTCAACGTTGGCAATGTCACCCAGTGTAATTTGCGTACCATCAGTCGTCGTCATCACCGGAATCGCGTTGAAATCTTGGATCTCGTACGCCTGCTCAGACACCTTCAAACGAACCGTTTTTTCGCCATTACGAAGGCTCGTCGAAATAGCCGCAGAAGATTCCGCATTGATCGCTTCAGAGACATCAGTCAGGGTTAATCCGTAAGCTTGCAGCTTATTCTCATCAACCTCGACCGAGATCATAGGATCGGCTTTAGCCTTAATCTCTAAGTCACGAATCGCCGATTGGCTCAGTAAATCCGACTTTAGTTGCTCGGCTAAGCTCTGTAACGTTGCTCGATCTGCGTCCCCATAAAGCTGTACCCATAAGGCGTGGTCTTGCATGCGAGCCTTATCAATTACAGGATTGTCAGCACCCGCAGGCAGGTTATTGATCGCATCAACCTTAGTTTTAACGTCGGTTAACAGGGTATCAAGATCATAGGTGCTCGTTTTTTCAATCGAAACATAGCTGCCATTCGCATCAGAAGTCGACGTAATACGCTTAATGCCCGGCACAGTTTCTAACGCGTCTTCGATCTTGATTGCTAACCCTTCTTCCGCTTGAACTGGGTCACCACTGTCATAAGTGACTGAAACAGTGACAACATCGGGTTCAAGACTTGGGAAAGCTTCTTTACGTAATGTGTTAAGCGATAACACGCCAATAATGATCACGCCCACTAACAATAAGTTCGCTGCCACAGAGTTGTTAGCAAACCATGCAATAGCGCCTGTATGCTGCTTGTTTGACATGATTAACCCTCCGCCTTAGCCAGAACGACCATGCCTGCTTTAAAGCTACTTAACGGACGCTTTACCACTTGCACACTGTCGCCAATTTCCACGTTTAGTTTGGTAGGATCGATGTAAATCAAACCGCTCTTTTCAAACTCAACATGCGCGTTGGATTTAGACAGCTGACTGTTGTTATCTACGAACCACAGGTCGCCTTGCTGAGAAAGAGCTGAAGCCGGAAGTTCCCACAATTGAGTGAGTTGCTTGCCCGAAATAGTGGCTTGCACGAACGTGCCTGGATAAAGATCTTTCTCTTGCTCCAAAGGGTTATCGACTTTTACGATCAGTGAACGCTGACGCGTGTCTTGTTGTAAGTGCTGCTCTACTCGCTCGACATAACCTTGCCACTGGTATTGGCCATCAGAACTCGACAGAGTTACTGCCCACGGCTGCTCTTTCAATTGCGTGTTATCGCTGTTAGGTAGGCTCAACCATTGGTTTTCAGAAAGAGGAACAGAAATCTCAACCTCATCAACGCTGTATAACGTGGCTATCTGAGCGCCCGTTTGTGCGTAGCTCCCCGGCTGAACATCACGACTCACGACCAACGAATCAAAAGGGGCAACCAAAGTTGTTTTTTCAAGGTCTTGCTCAGCCTTCACCAATTCAAGCTTGGCGTTCTCTAACGCTGCTGTTACTTGTGCCAGTTGTGGCTCACGCAATACCAAAGGTGAATCAGGCTCACCAGACAAACCAGAGCGTTGCCACTCAGACTTAGCTTGCTCGCCTTGTCTCTGTTCTTCCAATAAATCCAGTTGAGCTTGAGCAACATTCGCCTTTGCTTGTGTCACCGCTTGTTGGTAACTGGTCGAATCGATATTGGCGATCACTTCGCCTTGGCTTATCACTTGCCCAGTTTCAAACTGTGAGCTGATTGTTTCTACTCGGCCGCCAACTTCCGTCGAAAACATCAGTTCGTAACGCGACTTTGCTTCGCCATAACCCACAACTTCGGCTTGGTAGTCACCCAATGTTGCGAGTACCACAGACACTTGTTGCTGTTGTGTTGCAGGCAAAGTCGTCGTTTCAATAGATTTAGTTCCAACAGGCGTCGCTTGAGGCTCTGAAACCGTTAGTTCATTCGCCTTTTCAGGTGCAGGAGCCACCTGAGAACCGTTGTAAGCAAGGGCAGCAAAGATGCTTGAACCAGCAACTAGAGTGATGGCGATTGTGATGGTATTCAGTTTCATGAAGATACTCCCAAGCCCAGAGCTAGGCCTAAATCAATTCGGTTTACGAGACGGTTATAAATGGTTTGTGTTAGCTGCGCTTCAAGGTCATAGGTTTGTTGCTGAACAGAAAGTAGATCAAAAATGTCAACCAAACCCTGACGGTATTTCTCTTCATAACTGGTGAAGCTGCGTTGTGCGCTTACCAAGGCGTTCGTTAGATGTTGCTGTTGAAGTGTTAGTGACGACTCTTGTCCCATCGCGTTTTCCACTTCATTCACCGCACTAAGCAGTGTTTCTTGGTAAGCCCAGTAGCTGGTTTCTGTGGTTAGGTCTGCAATTTCAGCCTGCGCTTTCAGCTTGCCACCTTGAAACAGTGGTGCTGACACTTGGCCAAGTGCGCTCCACAAAGGTCCGGTAAGCAGCGCTTCGCTCGGAGACTCCGCCATATCAGTTAGACTTGCTGATAAGCTGATAGACGGCAGCATCGCTTTGTATGCAGCATCAGCGCGCAGAGTTTCCGCTTCGATATTGAAGAAAGCCGCTTGAAGATCGGGACGACCTGCCAGATTTTGTATTGGCATGTTGTCTAGCGGGTTAATAATGGTTGGGAATGAACCAAGTTCAGTAAGCGATAACTCATCAGATTCACCACTCCACTGCCCGGTTAACAAAACCAACTCACGTCGACTTTGTGCAAGCTGCTCGCGGTAATCGGCTAAGGTTGCCTGAGTCGATGCGCTACTCGTTTTCGCGTTATCTAAATCTTCAAGGCTACCTAGCCCTGCTCGGTATCGTTCTAGAACAAGTTCTTCGTTGTTTTCTAGAATCACTAAGCGCTGAGATTCGATATCGACAAGCTGCTGCTTCAAGCTAATATCAAGCCAACCTCTCATCACACTCGCAACCAAAAGATCTTGAGCGCCCTGAAGGTTAGCTTGAGATGTCGCAATGTCTTTTAAAGCGGCGTTGTTTGTGTCTGCTAGTTTCTGCCATAGGTCTAACTCCCAACCAACTGTGACATCCGTGGTATAAGTTTCAGTGGTGCTTGAGCCGTTTGTGCCTTCGTCAGCTTTTCCTGAAAAGCTCGCATCTACGGTAGGTAAGCGATCGCCAGACGTCACACCTTGCTGTGCATAGGCTATTTTGAGTGCTGTGATGCTTTGTTGGAGGCTTGGGCTATTCTGCAGTGCACGCTCGATATAGAGATCGAGATCCGGCGCATTCACGAGATCGGTGAGTTGCAGGTTCTCAGCGTCTAGCTCTTGTTGAGTAGACGCTTGATCACTAGAAGCCTGTTGGATCAGCTCTGAGAGTAAGTTTTGTTGTGTCTGATTAGTATTTTGTTCGGCTAGCGATACGTAGTCAGCCTGACTGGTTGAAGTACAACCGATCAAACCAATTAGAGCGAGCGCGATAACGGAATGTTTTAAAGGAAGATTCAATTTCATCTTCTTGTCTCCTGTAAGAATGGAGACAAGATAACGAGCTGGAGGTTAAGGGAGGGTTAAGGTGAACGTTAACCTAAAAGAAAATGCAAAGAGCTTATGTTAATACTTCTGATTTACGCTTGTGACTTGCTAGAAAAGAGCCCACCGATTTTATAACCGATCGCATAGCTAACCACCGCGACAGTCACAAACACCAAAGCTGAGAAGACATAAGCCACCGATGCTGCGACTCCAGCGCCCCATACTACGCTAAACACCAAACCGAGATACGCTTCTTGCGGCCACTGATAGATAGGAAACTGAGTACCACCAGCAATAAGATAAACCATCGCAAACAAGCCAATGAAGGTAGCAATAAGACCGATGAGAACGCGCATGTTCATAGAGAGACCCTTGATAAATTTGAGCTTGGTTGCCGTATTATAAGTCGGAACGGAATATTCTTAATCGAAACCGAGTGTTCTTAATAGAAACCGGATTGTCTTAATTGAAGCCGAATGCTATTAATCGCAACCTAATGA